>CAXTWT010000117.1:0-13009 GCA_964247955.1 uncultured Bryobacteraceae bacterium | reverse complement strand
ACTTCGCGCAAAAACATCGGCTCGGTCATGTCTGTCTCTTATTTTAGGCAGAACAGGATTATGGTGTCCGTGTCACGGTTGTTGTGGGAACGTTCACTTCCACAAGAAAATTCCCTCCATGCAGCGCCATACGGCCTACTTCATGCCCGTTTCCTTCGAGGGCGGGGAGTTCTGCTAACATTCCGAGATCACCATAAATCAGGAAATCAGGATGAGCGCTTCTGAACTCCGAGTACGTCATCGGCGGATTGCATTTCACACCGCAATACTCCCGAAGACTTCGGAGGATTCGGTAGGAGATGTGATCCCGCGATGGCAGTGCGCAAAAAAGTCGGTCCGCCAGTTCGGGCGAATAATGCACGTCGTTGAGATAGTACAGGGGATTAAGGATGATAATCGGCAAACGATTGTCTTTTTGCGCTGCTAAGAGCGGATCGCCGAGAAGCGGGTTTTGCGGTGTTCCCACAAACGGCCAGCCCGTGCTCGGCTCGTTCAAACGTTCCGGCCAGCCCTGATATCGATGCCAGGCCAGTTTGCAAAAATCAAATCCAAGCGCGCCGACCGTCAGGACTGCCACAACAACGGCAACGTGATATCTGACGCCGCGAGCCGCCATGCCGAGTCCGAGCAGAATGCAGAATCCGGCCAACGCGGATTGAAAGTAGCGATCAAAAAATGGCCCGTGAACTACCCTAGCCAAAAGAATGCCGAAGGCAGGCAGGAACAGAAAGCTGACAGCCAAGCTGAGCTCTTTGGTTCTGCTCGGTAGGTTTTGGATCGAGTTGCGCTCCGTCTGCGGAAGGAAGGAAACGCGATCAATCAACAGCACGACTAAAACGACCATGACGAGCAACAGGTGAGGGTAAAGCAGAAACGCGTAGAAGTCTTCTATCTTTGACCAACTCGCCGGAAACCAAACCGCGAACGGCGTGCCCTGCGTCGTCTTTTTATAAGAGATCAACAAAGGCGCGTACAGGAGGACCGCCGGTATTGCCGGTCCGAACAGGGCAACCCAGAAACTCCAACGTATCCGGGCACGGTGCAGAAACAACTCCGTGCAGGCAAACGGGACGACGAGAAGAAGCGCGTAGCAGTGCAGCATGAAGCCGGAAAAAAGGGAAAGGCTGAAGCCGATCAGCCATCTGTGCTGGTCCGGTCTTTCCAATGCTGACTGCCAAAACAGCAGTGCGAGACCGCAACATCCGAGCACAATCCCGTGGGGTCGCGCCTCATACGCGTAATAGAACGCTCCGGTCAGGGTGGGAAAGGTCAGCGCGACCGCTCCCGCGAGGTAACCGGCGCAGCGACTGACGAAGATGAATAAGCTGACGCAAAACACCCAGAAGCCGAGAATTTCCGGCATGCGCGTGCCGATAGGTCCTTCGCCCCAAATGCCCTCAGCCGCTCGTGTCAGCACATAAAATAAGGGAGGATTGAAATCAACTCCGCTGTTCAAAGCAGGCCAAAGAGCGTGCAGACTTAATCGGGAAAAATAGACGGTTACGAGTTCGTCATACCAAAACAGCTTTTCAGAGGCTCGTGTGAGCACCTCAAAGAAGTAAACGAATGAGAAGATAACTGCGGAAATGAACGGCAGACGAGCGCGATGGAGAAGAGAAGTCCGACTGGGAAAAGCTTCCGAGGTGTCAGGCATCGCTCTCAGTATACGAGCCGTAATAGCGATATTGGTCTACGAGGACTGGGAAGCGTCCGCTTGATAAGTACTCCCCACTGCATCGTTTGCACCCTTCATCCAAACTTCTTACCGCCTTCAGTCACTGTTTCTATCGACTGCCGTTTCGTTTCATGACACAATCAAGAATTTCCCCTTCCTGTAAACGGAGATTCTTATGAAGCGTCCATTCGCCTTAGCCGGAATTCTTTTCGCGGCGGTTTCCCAACTCCCGGCGGAGAACCCTCCCTCGGCCATTGCTATCAAAGATGCGCATATCGTCACGGTCAGCGGAGCGGACCTGCCCAAAGGCACGGTCGTGCTGCGGAGCGGTTTGATTCAGGAGGTCGGGCCAAGCGTAAGTATCCCTGCCGATGCCTGGGTAATCGACGGAGCCGGTTTGACAGTGTATCCGGGCTTTATTGACGGTCTCGGCACCTGGGGCATTCCGGGAGCCGCTCCTCCGGCGGGAGGGTCAGCGCGAACGGCGGGTGCCGGGCCGCAAACGCCCACTCCGCAGACGGCTCAAACGCCCGCGCCGCGCATCCGTGGTCCCGAAGACCGTCCCCAAACGTACTCCAACGAACGCGCTGCCGATCTCGTCAGCCCGACGGATAGCCGCCTGGATGCAGCCCGCGCCGCCGGGTTCACCACGTCCGCCACTTTTCCCAACAAGGGAATTTTTGAGGGCTTGGGCGCGATCATTAACCTGTCGGGCGACCGTCCGGGCGATATGGTTGTGGCCCAGCCCATAGGCCAGCAAGTTGCGTTTCGTGTCGGCGGTGGAGGCATGGGACGGGCGTTCCCCAGTTCTTTAATGGGCAACATTTCCTATGTTCGCCAGCTTTATCTCGATCTCGATCGTTATAAGCAGGCCAAGGAAGCTTATGCTTCCCACTCCGGCGGCGCGCAGCGTCCCGAGTATGACCATTACCTTGAAGGTCTCGCCGAGTCTCCACGCCTGCTCCTGCCTGCCGAAGAATCGCAGCAGATCGACCGCATGCTGAGTTTCGGCGTCGAGTTGAAAGTTCCTTTCGTCCTTTACGGATTGCACGAAGCGTATAAGAGCGTTGACAGAATGAAAGGCGCTAATGTTCCGGCGCTGATCAGCCTGAAATGGCCCGAAAAGCCCAGGGACGCGGACCCGAGCGACGTTCCGAACTACCGTGAACTGCTGATGCGTGAACAAGCGCCCGCCGTGCCGGGCATGTTCGCCAAAGCGGGAATCAAATTTGCCTTCTACTCCGACGGCGTCGAGACTGCGCCTGAATTGAAGAAAGCCATTAAGAAGGCGGTCGATGCAGGTTTGACCCGCGCCGACGCCGTTCGCGCCCTCACGCTGAGCGCAGCGGAGATGTACGGCGTGGCTGATCGCCTGGGAAGCGTTGAAAAAGGCAAGATCGCTAACCTGACGATCACAAAAGGCGAAGCATTTGACGATAAATCAACAATTGAATACGTGTTTATCGACGGCAAAGAATTCCGTCCGTCCAAGGATCTGCAAACCGGCCCGCCTGCGGGGACTAGCGGAACGGGGGCGGGAAGAAGACCAACCTCCGATAACGCCGATACTGCAAAGGAAAATTATCGATGACCAAACGCTTACTTTTTCTCCTTCCCGCGACTATTGCGGCAGTCGGTTTAACCCACGCCGAAACGATTCTGATTCGTAACGCCACGGTTCTTACGGTAACGAAGGGAACGGTGCAGAACGGCAGTGTTCTCATCGAAAACGGCAAGGTCGCCGCTATTGGAAAGAACGTGAGCGCCCCGGCGGATGCGACGGTAGTGGACGCCACAGGCAAGTTCCTAATGCCGGGCATTATCGACTGCCACTCGCACACTGCCGTAGAAGGCGGCGTCAATGAAGGAACGGTGTCGGACTCTTCCATGGTGAACATCAAGGACGTGATCGACCCGGCCGACATTAACATTTATCGCGCTCTCGCGGGAGGCTTAACGGTTTCCAATGTGCTGCACGGCAGCGCCAACGCCATCGGCGGCCAGACGGAGGTCATCAAGCTGCGCTGGGGTAAAACCGCCGGCGAGATGGCGTTCGAAGGAGCAACGCCCGGCATCAAGTTTGCCCTGGGCGAAAACCCGAAACGCCAAGGCCAGCCTTCCCAGAACTTCTTCAGTCCGGGCACTCCGCAGGATCGCCGTTACCCCGGCACCCGCATGGGCGTGGAAGAAGTGATCCGCGTGAGCTTTGCCGAAGCCAAAACGTATCAGGCCGAGTGGAAAGAGTATCAGGCCAAAGCGGCGCGCGGCGAGCATCCGGTTCCGCCCCGCAAAGACCTCCGCCTGGAGCCTCTGGTGGAAGTATTGGAAGGGAAGCGCTACGTTCACGCCCATTGCTACCGCTCCGATGAAATCCTGATGCTGCTCCGCGTAGCCGACGAGATGGGCTTTAAAATTCGCACTCTCCAGCATGTGCTGGAAGGATACAAAGTTGCAAAAGAGATTGCCGCCCACGGCGCAGGCGCTTCTACGTTCAGCGATTGGTGGTCTTACAAGATCGAGGCTTACGACGCCACTCCTTATAATGCGGCTATCATGGCGCGCAAGGGCGTGGTGGTTTCGCTCAATTCGGATTCCGACGAGTTGCAGCGCCATCTGAACCTGGAAGCGGCGAAAACGATGCGCTACGGCGGCCTGAGTGAAACCGAGGCGCTGGCAATGGTGACCATCAACCCGGCCAAGCAACTCGGCGTGGACGATAAAGTCGGCTCGATTGAAGTCGGCAAATCAGCAGATCTGGTGTTGTTCGACAAGCATCCTTTGTCCAACGCTTCCAAGCCGCTAAAGGTGTGGATCGACGGTCATGAGTACTTTGACCGTGACCGGGATATCGAAGTGCGAGGAAAGTTCCAGGCAGACAAAAAGAACCTGCTCGATAAAGAAAACGGGAAAAGCAAGGAAAGAGGGAGCCGACCCACTGTATGACAAAATCTGCAACACTTCTCCTGATCTTTTGCTACGTTACCCTGTCCGCAGCGGCAGCGGAAAATAATTCCGTCTTCATTCGCAACGTCAACATCCATCCCGTCACTTCGGGCGAAATCCGCAACGGCTCCGTGCTGGTGATTAACGGCAAGATTGCTGAAGTGGGCGCGCGTGTCGGCAATCGGGGTGGGGCGCGGGTCATTGACGGCCATGGCCTTGACCTTTATCCAGGAATAATCAACGCCGCTACCAACGTCGGCCTTTCGGAAATCTCCTCGCTGCGCGACACGGTGGATCTGGATGAAATCGGCCCGTTTAATCCGGAGTTAAGGGCCGAAGTGGCGTTCAATCCTTCGAGCGAGCACGTAGAAGTCACCCGCGCTTCTGGCATCACAACGGTTGTCAGCCTGCCGGGCAGCGGCGCGCGCGGGTTCCGCAACAGCGGCAGCAGCAATATCATCACCGGCCAAGGCGCGGTGATGCACTTGGAAGGCTGGACATGGGAGGATATGGCCGTGAAACCCAGCGCCGTAATGGACATGCTGTTCCCGCAAATCCAAGCCGTGCCGCGTCAATTTGCCACTCTCTTTGGCGGTCCGGCGCGCACGTTCACGGAAGAAGAACGCCGCTATAAAGAAGAGTTGCAGCACGCTGGCGAGTTTTTTGAGCAGGCCCGCCGCTACGAAAAGGCCAAAACCGCTGGTGGTCCGGATTTCCATCAGGACATTCGTCTCGAAGCCATGCTTCCCGTCATCGACGGAAAACAGCCGCTCTTCGTGCGAGCCGAACGAGAACGCGCCATTAAAGATGCTGTAGAGTTCGCGGACAAAGAAAAAGTCAAGATCATTATTGCCGATCCGCGTGAACTGGGCTCCGCCGGTCCGTTGCTGAAAGCCAAAAACATTCCGGCAGTGCTTGGCAAAACCTTTCAGCTTCCCATGCGCGACGACGATCCCTACGATGCGCCGTACACGCTTCCCGGCGAGTTCTACAAAGCGGGCGTAAAGTTCTGTTTCGGAACCTTTGACGTTGAGTTTGCCCGCAACGTGCCTTTTGAAGCGGCCCAGGCAGCAGCGTTTGGCCTGCCCCATGACGAAGCACTCAAGGCGTTAACCATCAACAGCGCCGAAATCTTAGGGGTCGGTGACCAGATCGGCTCTATCGAAAAAGGGAAAATAGCCGATTTTATTCTGACCGACGGCGATCCCATGGAAACTAAAACCACGATCAAGCAGATGTTTATCGCAGGCCGCGAAGTAAACCTCGAATCCCGCCACACCCGCGAGTATGAGAAATGGATGAATCGTCCCTGAAGGGACTTTTACTGCATTGACTGCACTGATCCGCTGATTCCATCAGCCCCGATGTTTGTGACCATCAACTTCACCGAGCCGCTTCCGTTGGGGAGATCGATCTGAACCGGCTTGTTCAGATGGGCTTGTTTTTGATACGAAGGGCCGCCTGCGGCAATGTACAGGTCGCAGGTGCGCCGTTTTGGAATGGCTTTTACTAGCCTTAGCCGGATCGAGCCAATTTTCTCGAACAGCTTCGAGCGCTTAAGGCTGAACGAAACCGGCTCAGGAGCAGGACGGCCCGGCGCCACCGCTTCTTTTGCGGGAGGTGGAGCAGCTTCCGGCGCGGGGGCGGCACTCTGCTGGACCGGCGCCGGAGTTGGTGCCGCTACGGGACTCTGCGAAACTGTCACCTGGGAAATAACGGGACGGTTGCGATGAAAGAAAAGGTAAAACACTCCGATGGCGCAAAGAAGCGCCACAGCAACTCCTGCCAGAACAATCGGCAAACGTCCCAGGCGTGAAGAAGGCGCCACATTCCGCACGGGTTTCCACTCCTGCTTTCGGTCCGGTTTTATGCTTTGCGCTGGTGGAATATGTGGGGCAGGAGCAGCTCTCTCCAGGGGTGGAATCGCTCGGACAGGAGCCGCTGCCTTCTCCGGGGATGGTGGAGCGTCGGCAACCCCCTCCTGTAACATCGCATGAATCCTACGCTCGCGGTAGGGGGATCTCTTGGGATCTGTCGTCGCCATGAAAGATACTAAACCAGTGTGGCACGGCTTGTATGCGAGCCGCAATTGCCCCCGACGATGTGATATTTTGCATGTGCAATGACTGATCGCCATTACTTCTCACGCCGTACGTTTCTCCTTGCGGCAGCTTCAACTCCTTTTGCGCTCCGCGCTGCTACGGAGGGCAAGCACATTCCTGTCGGGCTGGAACTGTATTCCGTGCGTAACGAATTGAAAAAAGACGAAAGCGCCACCCTGCAGGGGGTCGCCAAAATGGGGTATGAGTGCGTCGAATTTTTCTCACCCTATTATGACTGGACAACCGATCACGCCAAGGAGGTTCGCAAGCAGTTGGACGATCTCGGCGTGAAGTGCTACTCCACGCACAACGGCGGAAAATCGTTTTCGAGCGATGGAATGGAAAAAGCGATTGAACTCAATAAAATTCTCGGCGCTAAGTATGTGGTGCTGGCGAGTCCCGGCAAGGTGAGTTCAGCCGACGATTGGAAGCGCGTTGCGGAAACCCTGAATAAAGGCAATGAAAAGATGGCAGGCGCGGGGCTGCACGCCGGTTATCACAACCACATTGACGAGTGGAAGCCGATAGACGGCCAGAGCGGGATGCAAGTCCTGGCGGACAATACTGATCAAGGCGTTATGCTGCAACTGGATGTCGGCCATTGTATTGCTGCGGGCGCGGACCCGGTTGCCTGGATTAATACTCATCCCGGACGCATCCGCTCTTTGCACCTAAAGGACTGGTCACCGGAAAAAGAGTTCAGCGTATTTATTGGAGAAGGCGTAGCGCCCTGGAAAAAGATCCTGGCCGCCGCTGAAAGTAAGGGCGGCGTTGAGTATTATCTGGTGGAACAGGAAGGCAGCCAGTATCCGGAAATGGAAACCGCCGACCGGTCGCTGGTAGCATTTCGGAATCTGAAAAGTTGAGCGGCACTTGACCTGGGATATTCTCAAAAAGTATGCGCCCTACCGTTCAATGGTCCGGTATGATGAACGGAGAAAGTAGACGGCTATGGAATCAGCAATTGACAAACAGCACGCTCACGAGTTGATTGACCGTCTCCATCCTTCGATGATTACAACAGCAATCCGCTTTCTGGAGTTTATTGCTATGGACCCGGTTGCACGCTCCATTGCAACTGCGCCCGTGGATGATGAACCGCTGACTGAAGAGGAAGAGCAGGCGCTTGATCGTGCGGACGCATGGCTCCAGCAGAACGGCGGCAAAGGCATCGCGCATGAACAGGTGCTGGCTGAGTTCGGCTTCAGCATGAAAGACTTCCCGCCGAAATAATGGCGCTTTCTATTGACTGGACCGACGAGTCCCGCGCTGACATCCGCGCCCTCGACCGTTCAACGGCGATGTATATCTTTGAAGGACTTCATCGTTACATACTGACCGGCGAAGGCGATGTGAAAACACTACAAGGAAAACACGCCGGAAAGCTTCGCCTCCGGCTCGGTGACTACCGTGTCTTCTTCCGGTCTGATGGACACATTTTACGTATTCTGGCTGTTAAGAACCGCAAGGAAGCATATCGGTAGCCGATAGATCTTTCACGATTTTTCCTTGTCTTACCCTTGCTGTTGCTGCTGAGCCAGCATCATTTCGGCTTCCTGATCTTTTTCCAGAAACTTCGACCATTCCTCATCGGCCGCAAATTCCTGATCGGGAGGCAGCAGCGCTTCCGACGGCGTGACCCGCACGCGCACCTGTAACTCTGTTTCCGCTGATCCCTTCATCACTCCCAGCGTCGGCGGAACATCGGCATAGTCCCGCCCTATGGCCGTGCGGATATGGCGGCTTCCCGCCAGCAGATTGTTCGTAGGATCGAAGCCGAGCCATCCCAGACCCGGCATGAGCGCTTCAACCCAGGCATGCGTTGCGCCCTCGCCCGAACGGTCGTGGTGTTCCTGATTGTGATGCAGATATCCGCTTACATAACGGCAAGGAATCCGCAATCCGCGCACGAGCGCGATCATGATATGCGCAAAATCCTGGCACACTCCCTGCCGCGAACGCAGTGCATCCTCAATGGGCGAATCCACCTTGGTGCTGGCTTTCACATAGCTGAACGATTCATACATATCGCTGTTCAGCTCCTGAAGGATCTGCAGCGGGTCCCGGCCTCCGCGCTCATGAACTCCAAACTGGCGCGCCAGCGTCTCCAACTCCGTCGAAGGGCGGGCAAAGTGACTGGGCTGCAGCATGTCCCAATAGTCTTCCTGCTCAATGGTGCGGTCCAGGTTGGCCCATGCTTCCCCTCCCAAGGACAACGGCAGCGGATCAGGCGGGTCCACTTCCACCAGCGCGTCCGCGATGATCGTGAGCTGCCGATGCTGCCCCGGAATATCGAAGTGATGCACCAGATTCGCCATATGGTCGGTGTAAGAAAAAATACGCGACCGGGGGCTCACGGCCAGTTGAAAGGTAAAGCAGCGCTGGAGGTACTCGCTGCGCGGGTGCATGCGCACTTCCATCATGCTCTGCCAGACCGGGCGGCTATACCGGTACCGGTTGAAGTGTCGGATTGCGTAAAACATTAAACCTCCAAAGCGGATTCAATGGAATAGTTAGTATAAATTTCATAAACGGCGGCGTGCAGTTCGTGGCATTGCTCCAGCACTTGTTGCAGATAAGAATGAAGATCACGCGACATCACTTCATCAATCTGGACATACGCCAGTGACGAGCGTAGCCTGCCGATAATACGCTCAATGCGTGCTGCTTTGCGCGTGGAGTTCTGCTCGGAAATCGCGTTCAGGGCGGCGTGCATTCCTTCGGCGGAATAGCGTACCGTGTACGGAAATACCGGATTGAGCAGCAGGAACTCCGCCACGCGATCCGCCGTCATATCGGCGGTATACACCTTTCGGTAAGCTTCAAATGCCGAACAGCTCGCCAGCAATCCCGCCCAATCCAAATCATCCGCTCCGCCCAAGGCGGAGTAGTGCGCGTCGAGCAGCACGGATAAGCCGCAAGCCCGCTCCATATACTTGCCAAGCTGAATGAAATGCCAACCTTCGCCATGGCTCATCGTGACATGGGTAACACCATGGAATTGATAAACGCCGTCGCGGAAGGACGTGAGGAGCCGCAGCGGACCGCCATCCGCCTCGGCGCTGTCGCGGGCAGAAGTGACGTCATGGTAAAGCCCATTCAACCGCTCCCACATTTCGGAGGAAATCTGCTCGCGAACCTGGCTCGCATTTTCACGCGCGCTCGTAATGCAGGAAACAATAGAGAACCGGTTTCCCGGCTGCGCAATCAGCCGCAGCATGGAGGCTTGCGAATCCGTGGTCGATTGGTCCGGCTGCAATCCGAGCGACAAAGCGATCCGGCTCAAGCGCTGTTCGCGGGACGGCTTGGACGGATTGAGAAGCAGATTGTAATTGGCCTCCAGCACCCGCGCGCAATGATCAGCGCGCTCGAAGTACCGGCTCATCCAGTAAAGGCTATCGGCTACGCGGGAAAGCATAATCTCCTGCCTTTAATTCTGTAAAACCCACGTATCTTTGGAGCCTCCTCCTTGCGACGAATTGACGACTAACGAGCCTTTGCGCAGAGCCACGCGCGTCAACCCGCCGGGCACGACGGTGATTTCGTCGCCTCCGTAAAGAACGTAAGGGCGCAGGTCGATGTGGCGCGGCTCAATCCGGCCCTCATCCACAAAACAAGGCGCGGTGGAAAGGGCCAGCGTGGGTTGCGCGATGTAGTTGCGGGGGTCGGCCAGAATACGCTGCCGGTACTCTTCGCGCTGCTCCGCGCTGCTGTGCGGCCCAATCAGCATGCCGTAGCCGCCCGACTCGCCTACCGCCTTGACCACGTACTTATCCAGGTTGCCGCAAACGTGATTGCGCTGCGCCTCGTTTGTCATCAGAAAAGTTTCCACGTTGTCCAGAATCGGCTCCTGGCTCAAGTAATAGCGGATCATCTCGGGCACATAGGCGTAAATGGCTTTATCATCCGCCACGCCCGTTCCGAGCGCATTCGCCAATACTACATTTCCGCAGCGGTAAGCATTAAATAAACCGGCAGATCCCAAGGAAGAGTCAGCCCGGAACGCCAGCGGATCAAGAAAATCGTCATCCACGCGCCGGTAGATCACGTCCACGCGCTGCAGGCCCGAAGTGGTGCGCATGTAAACAAAGTTGTCATGAATCACCAGATCGCGCCCTTCCACCAGTTCGATCCCCATCTGCCGGGCCAAGTAGGTGTGTTCGAAATACGCTGAATTATAAACGCCGGGAGTGAGCAGCACAATGGTTGGATTGGAGCGGCCTTCGGGAGCGAGCGCCCGCAGGGTGGACAATAGCGCCTGGCTGTACTGCTCAATGGGCCGCACCCCGCATTTGCGGAACAGAGTGGGGAAGATTTGTTTTGTCACCTTGCGGCTGGTGAGCATGTAAGACACGCCGCTCGGCACGCGCAGATTGTCTTCCAGCACGACGAACTTGCCCTCGGGCGTGCGGATCAGGTCGGTTCCGCAAATGCTGACGTACACATCGCGGGAAACCCGCACGTTGCGCATCTGACGGCGGAAATGGCGGCAGGTGAAAATCACTTCGCCCGGTATAATACCGTCCTTGACGATGCGGCGCTCGTGATAAACGTCCTTCAGGAACAGGTTCAGAGCGATCACGCGCTGCTTCAAGCCGCGTTCAATCACTTCCCATTCCGCGCTTGGGATGATACGCGGCAGCAAATCATGGGGAAAGATCCGTTCCTTGCCTTCGCTACGCCCGTAAACCGTGAACGTAATTCCCTGGTTAAAGAAGGATTGGTCAGCTTCCTGTTTGCTGCGCCGCAACTCTTCGGAAGGCTGGTTCAGCAGATGCGAATACAGTTGGCGGTAGTGGCTCCGGGGGCGTCCGGGAGCGCGGAGCATTTCGTCATACGCCGTCGCCAGTTCGTACTCGGTAAACGGCGCAGCGCTCACTCGTTCCGAGGGTAAAGGGGAAGTCGCCATCTTTTTTTGGGTGCTTTCTCCTTAAACCGGACCTTTCGACTCGGAACAGCACCGGGTAAGTAAGCATGAGTATAACGCGTAAGAACTTTCACATTCCGGTTTACTGAGACTACTGACAGGTACAAGGCCCCGCTCAGGCGGAAAACTCCACGGGCGGGCTGCGGAACTCGATAGTTGGAAGCTGTTCCACCGCGCGACGCAGCGACTGTTCCCAAGTGGAGTGAATCACGCTCAAGTCCTGATCGGTCGCGGAAAAACGGCGATACTCGCCCAGCTCAAAGCTGTCTTTTCGATACAGCAGAATCTCAATGGGAGGCCCGACCGTGACATTCGACCGGATGGCCGCGTCGAACGACAAAAGCGCATATTTGGCAGCTACTTCCAGGCTCGTTTTACAATCTACACCCCGGTCCAGGATCGGACGACCATATTTGACTTCACCCAGTTGCAGGTAGGGCGAGTCTTCTGTGGCGCGCAAGGGGTTGCCTTGCGGATAGATCAGATACAGATTCGGGGACTCCGCCCCTTTCACCTGTCCGCCCAACAGCAGATTCACATTGAAGGAAAATTGGTCTCGTTCCAGAGAAGCCCGGTCCAGGTCAGACACGCGGCGGACGCAATCACCGACAATACGAGCTGCGTGGTACAGCGATGTGGCCTCGGCTAAACCTTTGCCTGCATCGAAATCACTGCGCAGCAGCGTGACCACGGACTGGCTGATTGACAGGCTTCCACTGGACAAAATCACAAAAACCCGTTCGCCGGGCTGCACGAAACTGTGCATTTTACGGCATACGTTCACCTGATCGAACCCGGCATTCGAACGTGAATCCGACGCCATCACCAGGCCGTCGTCCGTCACGATGCCTAAACAGTAAGTCATGATTCTCCCATTGTTGCAATTGTTGCGATGAAGACACGTTCAGCTACACTGGCGTTACGTGCTGAAGAAAATCCTTGTAAGATTTCTTGCCGGGAGAGTTATTAATTCATGCTGATCCGCTTGGGATATGACATCAGTTTTGACACCCCCCTTGAAGTACCCATCGTAGCTTTACTAAATGTTTACCATTCGCGTACTGCCGATCTAAAAGAGCCGGATATTTTGCGAATCGAGCCGGAAGTGAAAATCGATACCTATACGGATGTTTTCGGGAACCAGTGTTCTCGTTTTGTCGCGCCTCCCGGAACCGTCCGGCTGTATAACTCGACTTTGATCGAAGATGCCGGGCTCGGTGACGAGCAGAATCCGGACGCGCCCGAGATACCGGTAGGCGAGCTGCCGACGGAAGTATTGCAATACCTGTTGGCGAGCCGCTATTGCGAGGTGGATCTGCTGTCGAACACTGCGGTGGAGTTGTTCGGCAATGCTCCGCGCGG
>CAXTWT010000116.1:2498-13035 GCA_964247955.1 uncultured Bryobacteraceae bacterium | reverse complement strand
CGCAAGCAGGACGACAACTTCCGCATCATGATCGAAGCGGCCATTGAGTATGACCGTCCCGTCCGCATCGGCGTCAATTGGGGTTCGCTCGATGCCGCCCTCCTCACGCAGATGATGGATGAGAACTCCCGCTCGCCCGAACCGCTGAACGCGATGGATGTAACAAAGCTCGCCATTGTGGAGAGCGCCATCCGCAGCGCGAAAAACGCCGAGCGTTACGGCTTGGCGCACGACCACATTATTCTGAGCGCCAAGGTCAGCAATGTGCAGGACCTGATCGACGTTTATCAAATGCTGGCCGGGCGCTGCGATTACCCGCTGCACCTGGGCTTAACGGAAGCCGGGCTTGGCTCGAAAGGCATTGTTGCGACGACTGCGGCATTGTCGGTTCTTTTGCAGGGGGGAATTGGCGATACCATTCGCGCTTCCCTGACTCCGTTACCCAACGGCGACCGCAGCGAAGAAGTGATTGTCTGTCAGCAGGTCTTACAGTCGCTCAATCTCCGTAGCTTCACACCGCAAGTCGCCGCCTGTCCCGGCTGCGGACGCACCACCAGCACCTTCTTCCAGGACATGGCCGACCAGATCCAAACCTACCTGCGCGAGCAGATGCCGGTGTGGCGCGAAAAGTACACGGGCGTGGAAGAAATGAAAGTGGCCGTCATGGGCTGCGTTGTAAACGGTCCCGGCGAATCGAAGCACGCCAATATCGGTATCTCTCTGCCTGGAACCTTTGAGAAGCCTGTTGCTCCCGTTTATGTGGACGGCAAACTATCGACTACCCTGCGCGGCGACGCCATTGTCGCCGAATTTCGAGCGATTCTCGACGACTACGTCGCCCAGCGCTATGGTGTGTTGGAGCCTGAAGGGGTAGCATAATTTGGCTATCCGCGTGTTTTCTTACGTTGCCTGTCTTCTTTGAGGAGTGCGGACATAAGAGCGCGTGGACAGCGGAAGCTGGTTTGCTCCAATTGGTTGAATGCCTTTGGCGGATCTATCCATCCTCGGGCGGCTGCTTGATCCAAAACTCCTAATGTTCCGGTAACGATAAGCTCATATTGAAGGGCCGCTCGAGTGCCGTCCCGTTCATCATGAGCAACAGGCTGGCGTGCTGTTCCACAGCCAGCGTAATTGCTTCTTGCTCTCCATGACCCAAATGGGAGAGTGCCGAATCAAGTCGCTTTTGTGGATGAGTAAGATGCACTCAGACCGGAGAAGTTGCCAGCCACTCTTGTACAGATTGCGGCGTTTTCGGATGCGAGAGTTCTTCCCGAACAGCAGGAGGAATCAAGATTTGTCCATATAGCCTTGGTAACACTTCTGCCGCCCCAATCCATACGAGGTAGTTTAAGGGAGCGGTATCGGAAACGACCACCGGCATCTACAGGCCGAGTTGCCGATGCGCTTCGCGGTCCCGTTCGAGATCGGTTAGCGTGTATTCCAACTCAACGCCGTGCTTCTTTAAAAAATTATCCACTTCCCAACGTGTGTCGTAATTAAGCATGCGTTGAAGTTGAGCCGTAGACAGTCTGCCGACACGGTATTCTTGAAGACCAAGGGCTTCTAAAGCCAGACGAGGCAAGTCCTCGCCGCCCGCTGCCAGATGAGCAGCGATGTCTTCGGGAAGGCTGAGTATAATGGTCGTGCCCATAAAAGGCTGCTCTGTTTCAGCTTATCAGTAAAGATTAGTCCGTCCGACTTAAAGCCAAATCGGTTGCATCGTAATCTGGAGTAGGCGGAAGCAAACGTATGGTTATTACTCTCGAATTTCCTGACGATATAGCTGAAAATCTCGCTTCTCACGGCGATCTGTCCCGGCGGGCGCTGGAAGGTTTTGCTTTGGAAGAACACAAGATAGGGCGATTGTCTGAGGCTCGGCTGCGTCGGGTACTAGGCTTTGAAACCCGGTATGAACTGGATGGCTTTTTGAAGGTTCACGGCGTCATGATTGATTACCCAATCGAAGAGTTTGAACGTGAGATGGAAGCTCTGCGCCAAGGCGGTTATTAACTCAGGTGCGTTTGGTTATCGCTGGTATTGGTTTTGTTCAAGAACGGCAGTAAACAAAATTTACCTGCAGTTTTAAAGAAACAAGAGTACGTTCCTAACACGGTCAGCCGAAGCTAAACCGACCGTGAAAGGAGAAACAAGCAAAATGGTAACGGGTATTCTGCTGTCGATAATTACTGGTGTAATCACCTGCGGACCAAGCGATGAGCCCACCAGTGGTGGTTAAAGTAGTTTCAGCACAAAATAGACCCGCAGGCGAACTGAGCCGGTTTCGCCTGCGGGTCTATCAGCTACTTATTGTTATGTGCGTGACTGTTGCCTGTCTGAAGAGCAACTTGCTCCGTGCGCTCAAAGGTCGCCCGACGCGCCAGCTCCTTGGCCCGCTTGCTTTGCGATACAGCCTGACACTTGTTTGAATCCGGGTTCCAGATCTGCGCCAGATAATATTCATCGCCGTAACGATGGAATTGCAGCACCGGATCTTTCGATTTGCCCTTATACGATCCGGGGGCGGTCAACAGTATCGCCGAGGGTTGCCCCTTGGCGCCCTGCACCCGAAGCAGGTAGCCGCCGGATTCACTGATGCGGTACTCTCCGGCGGGCATGGACGTTTCGCCTATCTGAAAGTCGAACGGGATAGCGGCTTTGGCGATTGGTGTTTGGGCGTAAGAATAAGTGGCTGCCGCCAGCATGGTAAACAGACTGGCTGCGGAAATTAAGCGTTTCATGGTTTACTCCTTTGGTGAACGGCTTTTACTTAACTCAGTAAGTGAGGAATTCATGTTCCAGCCGCACCGGAGATAGCGATGGCGGCAGCCGAACTCCGCCAATTTGCTGCCAGACTCAAAATATTTGGGTAACATATTGACAAATCCGGGCATCTATCCGAACATTCAAGATACCTATGCCGGAACAGATCGGCGAAATCACGCAAATCCTCCAACAATGGCGGCAGGGGAGCGCCGATGCGGAAAATGAGCTGTTCGGCCGTCTAAACACCGATCTGCGGCGTCTGGCACATTACCTGATGAAAGGCGAACGGCCGGACCATTCCTTGCAGGCAACGGAGTTAGTGGACCAAGTCTACATCCGCCTGGTGGCCGCCAAGGATCGGGACTGGCAGAATCGGCAGCACTTTTTCGCTATTGCCGCCCGAGCCATGCGCAGGCACCTGATCGACATCGCGCGCGGACGGCCCGACGTTGATTTAGTGGCAATCGAAAAGCTCGAACCGCTTCTGCGCGCCAGCAGCGCCAAACTCGGCGTCGCTCTCGCCGTGGACGGACTTTTGACGCAACTCGCCGAACACCAGCCGGAGTGGTGCCACTTGGTAGAGCTGAAATATTTTCTTGGACTTACCGACGAGGAAGTCGCGGATGTAATGGGCATCAAGCTCCGCACGATGCAGCGCATGTGGCGCGATGCCCGGCAGTGGCTCTTTGAACGGATGGAGTCCGGCCATGCAGCAAACCACTCAGGATGATGATGACTTCATCATCGATTTAGTGGAGCGAGCCTTGGCTCTTCCCCCGGAGGAGCGCCGGGCTTTTCTCCAGGACCAATGCGGAGGCAACTCCTGGTTATTCAACCGGACGTGGAAGTACGTCGAAGACGAAGAGCGCATGGGCAGCTTCCTGCTGGAGCCGTTCGGTCCGCCTCTTCCGGAAGACGACAGTCTATTTGCGCCTGGACAACTGCTAATTAATCGTTTTCGCATCCTGCGCGAAATTGACAGCGGAGGGATGGGGGTTGTTTGGGAAGCGACGGATGAAAAGCTGGACCGGCGGGTAGCGATCAAGTGCGCCAAAACCGGCTTCGGCAAGCAACTGCCGCCGGAAGTGCGCCACGCCCGCGAGATCAGCCATCCCAACGTGTGCAAGATCCACGAGATTCACACGGTTCTGACCCCGCGCGGCGCAATCGATTTCATCTGCATGGAACTGCTGGAAGGCGAAACGCTTTCCGCGCGGCTGCGCCGGGGACCACTGCTGAAAGGGGAAGCCCTGGCAGTCGCTTTGCAGCTATGCGCCGGGTTAGCTGAAGCGCACCGGAACAACGTAATTCACGGCGACTTGAAAAGCAACAACGTGATGCTCACGACCGGGCCGGACGGATCAATGCGAGCCGTCATCATGGACTTCGGCTTGGCGCGCCGGATCACGACGGGAGGGCAAAGCCCGTCCATGGAAAGTTTAGCCGGGACTCCGGCGTATATGGCGCCCGAGTTGTGGAAGGGCATAAGGCCCTCGGTCGAATCGGACATTTACGCGTTGGGCGTGGTGTTCTGGGAGATCATCTCGGGCAAAAGGCCCAGCGACCTGGGAATGACCTCCGCCACCCTGTCCTGGGACGAGCGGCCCATGTGGAAGCCGCCGAAGGGATTTGGAAAGTGGGACCGCATCCTGGCGCACTGCTTGGAAGCAGACCCGGCGCATCGGTTTCATAATGCTGAGGAAGTTGCTCAAGCCTTGGGGCCGTCGCTGCTCATTAAACGGTTGATAACGGCTGCGGCTGCGGCGGTTCTGGCGATTGCTGTTGGCATATGCACGTATTTATACTTCACTGCTCCTCCAGAAAAGGTGCGTTTGGCGCTCCTGCCGTTTTCGTCCGGTCGTGAAAGCTCTGCGATTGCCGATAAGCTGCTTCGCGGCACGGCGGACCGGCTTGCTCATTTAAAGGGTAGTTCGCGCACAGGGTTTAAATTCATTTCAGAAGATAAGTCCTTACGCGATCACGTGGATACGCCGGAGAAAGCCCGTTCTGTGCTTGGAGCCACACACGTGCTGCGAGGGGTGTTGGAGCAGCAACCACAAGCGATCATCGTCCATGTTTACCTGACAGATGTGCGTTCCGGCGTCAACGTCACGGAGTGGAGTGCGGAGTACCAATCGTGGCAGATGCGTTACGCTCCTACGGCTCTGGCAGGCGTAGTGACTGGCACGCTGCATTTGCCACTCACTGAAGCTGCTACAGTAAATGCGGCTGCCCGGAAAGACTATTTGGCCGGGTTATCAGCGGTGCGCCGTAATAGCGGAGTTGACGAGGCGCTTGGATATTTCAAACAAGCGGTTGCTGCTGATTGTGATTCTCCGCTTGCCTATGCGGGATTGGCGGAAGCGCAATGGTTCAAATACAATCTGACCGGCGATAACTGTTGGCTAGACCGCACAACGGAGTCGGTGCGGCAGGCAGAGATCCGCAACCCCGATCTGGCGCAAGTTCACTCGATTGCAGGCTTGCTGAAAGCGAATACGGGTTTATATGATCCGGCCATAGCTGAATATTTGAGAGCAATTGAGCTAGACCCAAGAAGTGGCGATGCTTACCGTCGTCTCGGCCTATCCCACGAAGGTAATAACCAGCCAGATGAGGCATTAAAGGTATTGCGTAAAGCGGTCGAAGTTGACCCGCAGCAATACAGAAACGATTGGGCGTTAGGGTCTTTTTACTACCAGCAGGCCGGTTATCAAGAAGCCTCCAAACACTTCCGAAAAGCAGCGGAACTGGCTCCCAATGAGCCGCTTGTACATCGTGACTTGGGAGCGGCCCTCCAAAACCTAGGATCGTTTAGTGCCGCAGAAGGTGAACTCCGAACATCAATTCGCTTAGGGCAAACTACAAAGGCGCTGCAGTCTTTAGGCGTAGTGCTGATGTATCAAGGAAAAGACCGGGAAGCAATTCCAGTCATCGCACAAATGCCGAATGTGGGGCCGGAGCAATACCTAAAGTGGATGTTTCTGGGAACCGTTTACCGCCGAGTGGGTTCCACATCCAGTTCCAAAGGAGCTTACCGGCGTGGATTAGACTTGGCCCAAGCCGAAATAACCAAAAACCCGCACGATGGATCAATCCGCTCCCATTTGGCGTATCTTTGCGCTCAATTGAGAGACAAACGGCGGGCCGAATTTGAGATTGCTCAAGCTCTACATGACTCCCCAAGAGATGCCGTCACGCGTTATATGGCCGTGCTGACTTACGAATCGCTAGGTCGTCGGAATGATGCTTTAAAAGTTTTGGCCAACTCACACCCTAACATGATTGCGGATGTGAATCGCTGGCCGGATGTGGCGGACTTGCGCCAAGATCCTCGCTTTCTCCAGATGTTGACTTCTCACTCAGGCAAATAAGGACCTATGTTGATTGAATACAAATTCAGATTTGAGAAAAACGGTTTAACATTAACGCAGAGAATTGAATCTTCTGTCTCAGACCCGCATAGTAGCGGAGGCGAAGTTATTGACAGCAATTCTTTGAAAGGCTCATATCAAGAGAGTAAACCAGCAGATGCTCATCAAGGCCCAAGATCGGGGGGCGGTCCCAATGGCAAAACCGGTCCTGGCGGCAAAGGTGGACCAACTGATATCGGCACAGCACCCATCATTATCATCGGCCCTTTTATCATGTGCTGTCCGCACGAAGAACCTAAAAAGAAAGAAGGCCAGGAGTAGATTATGGCAGACGCGTTTCAAATGGAGTGTCAGGCCGAACTCTATTGGTGCTGGGCAGCGGTGGGCGTAAGCCTCAACCGTTACTTCTCGCCGGATGAGACATTAAAGCAGTGTGAACTCGCCACGCATATATTGACAGGTCTACATAACGGACATATCGTGCAGTGTTGCAATCAGCCGTTACCGCCGGAGGCTGACACGCCCGCCAAGCTACAGGACGTCCTCAGCACCTTGGGATTGTTAAAAGGGCAGCCTCTTACTCGCCCGTTGACCTTTGATGAGATCCGCACGCAGATTAATGCAGGGTTTCCTGTGTGCGTCAGAATTCAATGGCAGGGTCAAAAAAGCGGACACTTTGTTGTGATTCGCGGTTTCGCAGTTCTAGCTTCGGGAGAGCAATATGTTGACATTGCAGACCCGTGTTACCGGAACTCCACCATGCTCTACGAAGATTTCGCCAACTATTATCAGAGCTACGGGGAATGGAGCGATACGTTCCCGATACAGCCGCCGAATGGAGGAAACTAATGCCTATTGTTTTCTTTCCCACCTCTGCTCGTCCCGCCGTAGCTTTTAAAAGCGGCTTGCAGCGCCTTGTGCAACTACGCCGCATTCCGGCTAACCTTCCGGTGTCCTCCAACGCGCTGCCTGTTTACAATCTCGGAGTTCGCGATGTGCTCGCAAAAACAGACTTGAATACAGCGGCAGATCTGGTGAGCTACCGATACTCTGCCGGTGAAGAGGATAACGGAGTCACGGTTTCCGGAGACGTGGATATCCGTTCTCAACGTGTAACCAGTCTTTCCTATGGGGTTGCGGTTCGGGAGGATACAAAGGCGCTGAGAACAATCGAACCCCTGCATGCTTTGCATGACGTTTCCTATGAACTGCGAATACTGCGAGTTGCCGGACTGCTCACCCAGGCGTACTGGCTAAAGTCGCTGTCAGCCGGAAACCAAGCGGATGCGATTGTTCCTTACAGCACGCCCATTCGAGAGCTAAACCCGAAAGATCCGAATGCCCCGAAAAATACCTTTTCAGTCGCGGACTTTTTTGCGATTTTAACGCCTTACGCCCAACGGGCCCTGGAGTATGATGACTCACCCAGGGCGGATGGAAAGCCGTCACCTGTTCGGCCAACAGCGAAATAAACCGTTCTGTTATCGCTGAACCAGCCGTTGGATTTCATCCAACTCCCGGCCCGCGTCTGCCCACTTGCCTTGCGCGCTCAGATCTCGATAGCGCGCCAAGTGGTCCCGGATCTGCTGCAACCGCTGCGGCGCATCGCCCGAAACTGACGCAGCAGCATTACTAGCTGTCGTGTTAGCCTGCGCAGTCTGTTGCGGCTGCTGCGACTGCGTGGTCTCGATCATCGGTCCCTGGCCGTTTGAAGCCTGCATTAACTGCGCCAGCGCCTGCGGATACGTGTCCGCATACGCCAGCAGATTCCCCATGGCGAGCGCCACCTTTTTCAATTGCGGCATGCTCGCTTGCGATGCCTGAATGTAGATCGGCTCCACATACAGAAAGCTGCTCTCAATCGGCAGCACCAGCGTTTGCCCGCGCAACACCTGCGAGCCTTGCTGGTTCCACAGTGATAAGTCTTTGGAAATGGTCTGGTCCTGGTTGATCCGCGCATCAATCTGCATCGGCCCGTACACGATATTCTGCTTGGACAATTGCTGAAACACCAGTTCACCCAGATGCTCCCCGTCGCAGCGCGCCGACATGAACCCGATCAGATTGTTTTTGTTGGCCGGAGTGAAGGGCGTAATCAGCATGAACTCCGGCTGCGGCTCGCCCGGCAAGGTCGCCACAACGTAGGTCGGCTGCACCGTTGCCGTTCCAGTATCGCCTTGCCGCCCATTGCCGGTCCGCGCCACATCCCACAAATCGGCGCGATTATAAAAGGTTTCGGCATCGCTCATGTGAAACGTCCGGTAGATCTCGGCTTGCACCCGAAAAAGCGTTTCGGGATACCGCGCATGCGCCCGCAGGTCCGCAGGCATGGCGGATGCAGGCTTGAACAACTGCGGAAACAACTTGGAATACGCTCCGATCAGCACATCGCCCGCGTCAAACACGTACAGATTAGTTTCACCGCTGTAAGCGTCCACCGTAGCCTTCACGGAGTTCCGAATGTAATTGACTGTTCGCGCGTCCGGCATCTCAATCTCACGGGAATACGGATGCGCATCGGAACTCATGTAACCGTCGACGATCCAGACGAGACGGCCTGCCTTTGTCACCACCAAATACGGATCGCTGTCCCAGGTCAGAAATCCCGCCAAGGTGGAAAGCCGGTCAATGATCGACCGGTGAATCATCATGCGGCTCCGGTCTGACAGATAGTTTGTCAGCAGCGTCGTAAAATCGCCATAGTCCAGGGTCGCTGCCAGCCGTATCAACGGTGAAACAAAGAAACCGCCCGTGCCGCTGTATGTAGTGCCCACCGGCTCGGCCGCCCCGGAAGGATAATTGAACTCCTGCTGGCGCGTGTCGACAAATACCGGCTCATGCGCTACTTCGCTATAGTAGATTTCCGGTTTCGTAAACTTCAGGCTGGGAGTGTTCACCACCGGCGGCGCGTCTTCAATAAACAAAACCGGCAATCCGTCCGGTGTGATGCGGTTCGCCTCCGCCATCACAATGCCGTACCCATGCGTATAAATCAGGTGCGAATTGATCCAGCGGTTCCGCACTTCCGGGCTCAACTGCCGGATATCCAACTCGCGCGGAGACACCATCACCTGCCGGATCTGGCCGTCGATGATGTAGCGGTCCACATCGGTGTCGGCGTAGGTGTAGGGACGCAACGGCTGAATCTGCGAAACCGTATCGTGAAACGCTTGCCAGTCCCACAGACGCACGTTGTCGAGCAGCGCTTTGTGCTTGGCGTAGTTGATCGGAATTTCAGACTTTGCGTTCAGGGTTGTCTCCGTCACCTGCTGCCCCAAGTGATAAGCGGAGCGTGTTGCTCGAATATGACGCTGAATATAGGGACGCTCCAGCGTTAGCTCATTCGGGCGCACATATAAGCCTGCAATCAGGGACGGCAAGACAAACCGCACCGGCAAAATCAGCAGAAGCAGCAACGCCAGTTTCGCCCGCCGCGCCAAAACCAGAACCGCCGCCGCGAACGCGCCGAAAATCATCATCCATTGCAACGGCAGCGTGATGTGATCCGCTACCCAGTCCACGCCCACCAGGTAGTTGCCGTGGTCTTCGAGCAGCATGCCGTAGCGCGCCAGGTAGTAGTGGACGGCAAGGCCCAGGAGAAACAGCGCCGCTACCGTCCGCACAAACTGCGAGTTGAAAAGGCTGCTGAACGAAATATGCTCAAACTCAAAGGTCAATGTCGAACCGGGAAGGGGAAACCGCTTGCCGAGATTTTGAGCGTTGGAAGCGAGCCAGTAAATGAGTAACGAAACCACCGTTCCCACCAGTACGACCCGCAGCAGCGTGTTGTAAAACGGCAAGCCGAAAAAGTAGAAGTGAAGCGGT
This sequence comes from uncultured Bryobacteraceae bacterium, assembly GCA_964247955.1. Taxonomy (GTDB): domain Bacteria; phylum Acidobacteriota; class Terriglobia; order Bryobacterales; family Bryobacteraceae; genus Bog-105. Next base: position 3,073 of record CAXTWT010000116.1, on the reverse strand, counting down.
TTGCCGAAGACCGGATCAACAAACTCGGATGGAGATGGCGGCAGGCGCAATCCGCCGAAATAACGCACCACCGTCCAACTGTTCACCGTCGCGTTCGCCACGATCAAGGCAAGCAACGCCATTGCCAGCGCGGCCAGTTTCCCCAGCAGCGAACGGCTCAGAAAGCCGAACAGGGGCGTGTCCTCAGCGCCCCGCATGCCGAGCCGGTACGCTGTCCAGAACGCCCCAAACAGCAGAAAAAACGCCAGAACTATCGGCCCGGTACCGTAGAGCAGCAGGTTGTACCAGGTGTCTGTCTGATGCACCTCGCTCCACCAGGAATAGTTGATGAGAGTGGTGGCAATGTAGCGTGTGCCAAATAACAGAATAAAAAGCGCGATAACAATGAACAATAAGCCAAAGCGACGTGGCGGGCGTTCGCCGATAAAATGGTCAGGCATCTATATCATTAGATACCTATTGCCGTTGCCGGATTTGGATATTGCGGAACCAAACCTTATCTCCGTGCTTTTGCAGCGCAATCGGGCATTGCGTTTTCGGCTGCTCGGAAAGCAGTCGAACCACTTCGGAACCCT
>CAXTWT010000116.1:0-2398 GCA_964247955.1 uncultured Bryobacteraceae bacterium | reverse complement strand
AGCGGAATGTGTTCGCTGTCGCTGTGCATCGTTGCGAGCGTAGCGGCATCGACAATCATCGGTATCAGTCCGTACCCGACCACCCCGCGCAGGCGGAACTTCTGCCCATCCGTGCCGTAGGGAATGATCGTCGGAATTACTGCGGCATCGGGATGCTGTTTCTTGATGGCTCCTTCAATGACTTTGAACAGCGGCGTATCGGTCCGGCTCGGCCCAGGATCAGCCGGATGCGACAACTGCTCGTAAGTCACGCGAGGGTCATTCACCCGCGCCTTAATCTCCGACAGAAACTCTTCGGCATTCTGCCCCGGCAGCAGGCGGCAATCAAGCGTCCCTGCCGCAGTCGAAGGAATCACATTCGCCTTCGGCGGATCGCCCACGCCGCTCCGCAGAGTAGTCAGCGAGATCGTGTTCTGCACGGTAGCATTCATAAACTTGTTCGACGCAAAGGTTCCGAGCGAACGGCGCATGCCTTCCACTACCGGATTGGGTTTGTCGGAAGGCCGGAACTGCTTGGCCTTTTCGATAGCGGCCAGGAGAATGTCGTTGGCATTGTCGGGAATCGGCTGCGAGCCATGACCCGAAGTGCCGGAAGCACGGAGCTTCAACCAAAACACCTGCTTATCGCCGACCGACACGCCGAAAACTGTTTTGCCGGACGTGTAAAGGTCGCGCGACCCCACGCCGCCTTCATCCAGCACATACTCGGGGTTTAACTCATCCCAATGATGCTCAATCATCCATCCCGCGCCGTAAGCGCCGTCCGTTTCCTCATCGCAGGTAGCCAGAAACACGATATCCCGCGCCGGGACGATGCCGAGCTGCTTCAACAGGATCAGCGTGGTCAGCTCAATGACGCCCGTGCTTTTCATATCAAGCGTGCCGCGCCCCCACATGACTCCGTCAGCGATCTCCGCCCCAAACGGATCTTTCGCCCACCGCGCAGGATCTACCGGAACCACATCCATATGGTTCAGCAGCAAGAGCGGACGCTTCGAGCGATCCCTGCCGGGCAATCGCACCAGCAAATTCGTTCTGCCGCCCGGTCCGCTTTCGTACAGCTTCGCTTCTATTGCTGCTGCGGCAAACTCAGCCGCAAACAGCTTAGCCGCCGCGCTCGTATCCGCCGGTGGATTGATTGAACGAATCCGCACATATTTGCCGAGCAGATCCACCGCATGCTGTTCCACCATCGCCCAATCCGGTTCCGCCGGAAAAACAGGAAGAACGAAACTAAGCAAAAGGAGTGAAGCCCATCGAGTTGAAATCATCTTTTCGGATGATGCCATAAAGTGACTTACAATATATGTCATGCGCCGGAAACAACTCCGCTTGGATCACTCCCTGCAAACTGACAAGGGGAAACAATACTCTATTGATTTCGAGGAGCGACGAAAGGCCATGCAAGCAATCGTAGGAATGTGGAAGGATCGGAGCGAATTCGAAGACCCTGAGGCTTACATCCGGAATGTGCGCCGCGACACCCGTTTGAAAAGACTCAACAGTAAATAGCCGTTTTCACAAAACCGGGCACAAACTACTTACCGGGTTTCTGTTGTTTATACCAGTCCAAGTCCTCCTGGAATTGCTTAAGCTCCTCCTGAGCCTGCTGCTGATGTTTGCCGTGAGGGAAGTGTTGAAGGAACTCTGTGTAGTCGCGGACAAATACTGCCGCCTCCTGCTCACTGCCTTCTCTGTCATAACAGCTATTTAAGTGATGGTCGAGTTTTCCTCGCCACCACGCTTCTTCCGCATCGGGACCGTCCGGCCATAAATAGAGATACCGCAAGTAGCCTTCCGGCCGAGCTGTCCAGTCAGCGTCAAAATCGCACCAATGGAGAGAAGCGCCGTACCCATTCGCTTGCTGCACTTCCGATCCCGTATCTTCTGTGGCGGCGCGCCAGTCAGATTTGTACTTTTCCTCCCGGCGGATTGCTTCATTCAGTTGATGCGCGTACTCATCAGCCGCATTATTCAGCAGATAAGAGTGAACGGCTTTGCTGTAGGCATCCCTAGCCAGTTGCAGAGCGCTGTATTCACCCTGTAAAGCAGCCTGTGAAACGTCAAAAGGAAGTGGCGTTCGCGCCTTTTCCTGCGCCTGAACAGCGACGAGCGCCACAAACGTAGCTCCGATTGCCGCAAGCCTCCTCATGTTCCGTTCACCGCGCTGTCGTATTCTGCGCTGTTACCGTCGTGGGCGTTCCGCCCTGCAGATACTTCCCGTACCAAGCCAAATACCGTTGGTACCGGTCCCTAATAAAACTGGGTCGCCGGAAGCCGTGAAACTCGCCGGGATAGATGACCAGTTCCGTAGGCACCCCAAGCGTTTGCAGCGCCTGATACATCTGCTCGCCCCCTGCCAGCGGTACGTTGAAATCCTTGTCGCCGCCCATAAAAA
>CAXTWT010000115.1:0-13077 GCA_964247955.1 uncultured Bryobacteraceae bacterium | reverse complement strand
GGCGCGGGTACGCCAAATTGCCGGTCCCGCCATGAAACTGATTACGCCCGGCGTGCGCTCCGCCCATGCTGCGAAAGGCGACCAGAAACGGGTGGCGACGCCTCGGGAGGCGATAGAAAACGGTGCGGATTACCTCGTAATCGGACGCCAGGTAACGCGGGCCGAGGACCCGCGAAGCGCCGCCGAAGAGATTCTGACGGAAATTACACAGTAAAGGTTTTGTTTTGATGTACTCCAAACGTCCGGCGGCTTGTCTCGCCAGCTTAGTTTTCATTAGCTGCTTCTTAGCCCTTCCCCCTTCCGGCTTTTCGCAGGGGCTGGGGAGCCTTGTCGGCGGTCAACAAACAGCAACAACCGCAGCACCGGCAGCCGTTGATCCGCTTAAGCGCAACACGCCCCGCAGCGCGATCTACAGCTTCCTGCAGGCATGCCATCAAAATAAGCTCGACACGGCTGCTGAATACCTGGATTTGCATCGGTTGCGGGGAGAGCAGCGAAACACCCAGGGGCCTCTGCTGGCGCAGCAACTGGGGCAACTGCTGGACCGGGATACGCAGTTTGAAGTGGGGCATCTCAGCAATGACCCCGGCGGCAGGCTGGATGACGGTTTAGCGCCCAATCTTGACAAGCTGGATGATTTTGACCTGAACGGACAAACTGTTACGCTTTACCTGCAGCGCGTCCCGCAGGGTGACTTACAAGTCTGGCTTCTTTCCGCTGATAGTGTCGCGCGAATTCCGTCGCTTGTCGCTCTCCTTGGTGAATCGGCTTTTGAACGGAGGTTGCCGGCCCCGCTGGTAACAACCAGGTTCGTGGGAACTCCGATCTGGGTCTGGATAGCGTTGCTGCTGACAGCGCTGGTGTTGTCGCTGCTTTCACGCTTGCTGTCGCGCTTGTTTTTGCTGATTGTGCGGCCTTTGACAAAGCGATCAAAGAACTTTCAACAGCAGCGGCTGGAAGCTTTGATCGAGCCGTTGCGTCTTGTCGTTTCTGTAATGGTGTTTCGAGCGTGCATGGAGGTGATCGGGCCTTCTGCGCTGCTGCGCGATTACCTGCTGAAACTGATGGCTTTGCTCTTTATCCTGGGCGTCGCTTCGGTTCTGATGCGGATTGTCGACATCATTTCCGACAACGTTGTTTCCCGCCTTTCTTCGACGGAAGCGTCGCTCACGTATTCGATTATTCCGTTGTTTGTCCGTTCCGCGAAGATCGGCATATTCTGCCTCGGCGCGATCACGGTACTGGCAAACTGGGGTTACAACACCAGCACTATTCTGGCCGGCCTGGGAGTGGGCGGCGTGGCGGTGGCGCTGGCGTCACAGAAAACGATTGAGAACCTGTTCGGCAGCATTTCGATCATTAGCGACCGGCCTGTTTTGGTCGGGGATTACTGTCAGTTCGGCAGCCAATCAGGAACGGTGGAGGATATCGGTTTACGGTCTACCCGAATCCGCACTGCTGACCGGACGGTGGTTACCATTCCGAACTCAGTTTTTTCCACGATGACCTTGGAGAATTTTGCCAAGCGGGACCGAATGTGGTTTCATCCCACTCTCAGTCTGCGGCGCGACACGACGCCGGATCAAATTCGCGCCATGATGGACGCAGTCGCGAAAGTGCTAAAGGACCACCCGCTGGTAGACCCGACAGACGTTCCGCTGCGGTTTACAAAGATTACCAGAGACTCCTTCGACTTGGAAATCTTCTCCTACGTGTTAACAACGGATTACAATGTTTATCTCAGAGCGCAAAGCGAACTGCTGCTCCGAATCGTGGAAGCGGCCCAGCGCTTGAACGTCGAGTTTGCTGTTCCCATCAATGAAAATGTCGCTCCGACTTTACAGCTTAGGCCGGAGCCGGAAATGGCAGGGAAGTAGAGAATTATTTCTCGCCCCCAGGTAAGTGGGATAAGTCGCTGGTGTTTCCGTCTGCCTGTAATGCTTCGAACAGCGCGCCGGCAGCGGGGCTGAAACGCGGTGCGCTCACTCGGCAGTTGATCGCGGTTGCTATCTGCTCTTGGAAGTCGGCTAACAAAAGTTCGCTGCGAAAAACGCCGCCGATGTAGCAGACCGATGTTTCCTCACCGGAACGAAAGAGCCGGTGATGCGCTCCCTGCACATAGCGGGTCAGTCCCGCAGCGGCTTCGTTCAAAATACTTCGCGCTATTGTATCCCCGCGTAGCGCTGCTTCACTGACCAGAGGCGCGTAGGCGGCTACGGCGGATTTTTCCACGCCGGCGTAGAAGCGATGCAGAAGCTGATTGGCGGTTTCCGCCCCGGATGTTTCCAGTATCGCTTGTCGAAGTTCTGTTGCGGGTCCCCAGCCTTCTTCATACGCCAAGGCAGCCCGTAATGCGCGGCGAGTCAGGTCAAATGCACCGCCCTCATCTCCGTATATGTAGCCCCAGCCTCCGGCGCGCGCGGTTTCGCCTTTCCTGTTGCGGCCAAAGATCATGGAGCCGGTGCCTGCAATAGCAATGATTCCCGCTCCGCCGCCGGTTGCTCCCGCCAGTGCGATCTCCGCATCATGCGTGATCTTGTATTTCTCGCTGCGGATCAGCTCGCGGGCGTATTGATCTTTATCTTCCGCGCCCCCGCTGAAGCCCAGGCAGACGGAAACAAAGCAGATGGATGCACAGGGGAGGCCAGCCGCGTCGCAAGCTTCTCGCAAACATCCGCCGACCGCAGCGGTAAACTTCGCGCGGCCCTCGGCAGCGCTGACATGATTACAAGGACCGCCTTTGCCTTCTCCGAGAACGCGGCCTGTTTCGTCGGCAATCAGCGCCGTGGTGCTGGATTGGCCGCCGTCCAAACCAAGGTAATAGCGGGACGGCATTTTCAGGCGAGCGTCTTGTCTTTGGCGTAGCAGAGCCGGTCGAGCGGGCAGGAGGCGCAGCGCGGTTTACGCGCCACGCAGATCTGCCTGCCGAAGTGAATGACTTGGTTCGAGAACAGAATCCAGCGCTCCTGAGGAAGAATTTTGATTAGATCCACCTCGATCTTGACCGGGTCCGTGTTCTTCGTGAGATCGAGCCGCTGCGTGATCCGCTGCACATGCGTGTCGACCACGACGCCGGAAGCGATGCCGTAGCTGTGGCCCAGCACCACATTGGCCGTTTTCCGCGCAGCGCCGGGCACAGTCAGCATTTCGTCCATGGTTCGGGGAACCTGCCCGCCGCAATCGGCAAGGATCTTGCGCGCGGCTCCGATAATGGAACGGGCTTTATTATTAAAGAAACCGGTCGAGCGAATGTCCTGCGCCAGTTCGTCCTGTGATGCGTTTGCAAAATCCACAATCGTCGGGTATTTATGGAATAAACCGGGAGTGACTTTGTTAACCCGCTCATCCGTGCATTGGGCGGAAAGGATGGTGGCGACCAGCAGTTGCCAGGCGTCCCCATGCTGAAGCGCGCAGGTGACATCGGGAAAGAGGCGGTCAAACTCATTTAAAATTTGCTGGAGGCGCTCTTTCCGCTCGGCGGCATTTTTGGGCTTCCGAACTTTTTTGGGCGGCGTGACGGAGTGAACGAGCGTGGGGACGGCTACAACGGTTTCTGCCATAGTTGCGTTTGTGTAGAGGGTTTGCGCTTTCGCGTTTCTTGTTTGTTGCTTTTGGATTTTCCGGCTGGTTCCGGCACTGGAACGAGCCAGAAGCATTCAGTTGATTTAGGATCTTCGTACTTCGGATAAGCCAGATGGAGGCTCAGGCGGTCAGAGTCGGCGAGCTGCCAATAGACCCGCAGGTGAGTTAAAGGAATCGGCTCGCCATCCTGCACAAACTGGTACTGCTCAAACAAATCGGAAGCGGGCGCTTGCGCTTTTTGGAGGTCTTCGTCTGAAATCCTCCACACTTTCAAGTGGTACGGCCCGACGCGCAGCCAGATTCCGCATAGATTAGCCTGCTCCAATTCGGCTGATTCCAAGTTCCGCTTTTGGAGAAACTGCTTGGCATGAAGCCGGACCATAGAGGAAAACGCCTGTTTTTCCTGATCGACTCCGATGCCGGATTTCCGGAAGTGACTCTTCGCTTTGGATAGCCCATATTCCAGGGCCGCATAGACCAATTCAAGAGTTGTATTTAACTCCGAAACTGTTTGGGCAGCGCTGGGAACAGTTGTAAAAGCCAAGGATGTCAGTCACCATCTTCCAGGAAATTGCGGAGCCGATGACTGCGGCTGGGATGGCGCAACTTCCGCAGCGCCTTCGCTTCAATTTGGCGAATTCGTTCGCGAGTAACGGCAAAGTTCTGGCCGACCTCTTCGAGCGTATGCTCGCTGCCGTCCTGCAGACCGAACCTCATCTTGACAATCTTTTCTTCACGCGGGCTGAGCGTCTTTAAGACTTCCGCCGTCTGCTCACGCAGATTGAGGTTAACTACTGCGTCCGAAGGCGAAACCATCCGGCTGTCCACCAAGAAATCGCCCAAATTGGAATCGTCCTCTTCGCCGACCGGTGTTTGCAGCGAAATCGGCTCTTGCGCAACTCTTAATACTCGCCGAACCTTGCTCGGAGTCAGTTCCAGGCGCGTCGCCAGTTCTTCCGTGCTCGGCTCGCGTCCCAGTTCCTGTTGCAAGATCCGCTGCAGACGCACCAGTTTATTAATGGTTTCGATCATATGCACAGGAATGCGGATCGTTCTTGCCTGGTCCGCGATGGCGCGCGTCACTGCCTGGCGGACCCACCAGGTGGCATAAGTGGAAAATTTATAGCCGCGTTTGTAATCGAACTTGTCCACCGCCCGCATTAAACCGATGTTGCCTTCCTGAATCAAATCAAGGAACTGCATGCCCCGGTTGGTGTAGCGTTTAGCGACCGATACGACCAGGCGCAGATTGGCCTCGATCAGCCTTTTTTTAGCGAAGTCCATTTCCGCTTCGCCGTGTTCCACAATTTCGAGCGTCCGGTGTAATTCTTTAGCGCCCGTGCCCGCTTTATCCTCCAGCGCCTGAAGTTGTGAAAACAGCCCTTTCAATTCTTTTCGAATTGTTGCGGCCCCTCCGGCTTCGATAGGAGAAAGCTGTTCCAGCCTTCTTTGCAACCGGGCAATTTCATTCTCCAGCATGCTGACCTGGCCGACAAACTTGCGCAGCGCCTCACTCAAAGATCTCCAGTAACGAGACGAGAAAGGGACCGCGCGGATTCGGCGCGATAAAGTAATCAGCAAACGCCCATGCTCATAGCGAAGCTTGCGGTACTGCTTCGGCTTCAAAGAGCGCGACATGCTCAGCAGCTTTTGCTGGGTTTGTTGTGACTTGCGGAACAGCCTGTCAATTTCCTCAGTGGATTGGAGAAACTCCCCTTTCAGCTTTTCTTCGATATCAGGCTCCTCGTCCGCGTTCTGCGTCTCGGGAGCAGCTACAATGTCGAGAATCGGAAAAACGCCGCGCTCCACCCTGTTCTTCGTGTCGAGAATGATCTGCGTGACAAGTCGGGATCGCGAGAGCGCCTTTTGCACGGCATGCTGCCCGCGTTCAATCCGTTTAGCCAGCTCGATCTCCCCATCGCGGGTGAGGAGCGGAACCATGCCCATCTCACGCAGGTAGACGCGTACGGAATCATTGCTCTTTTCGAGCGTTCCGGCGGAAAGGTCGAGATCAGAGAGATCATCAACGTCCTCTTCCTTTCGGTCGCCGAAATTTTTTGAACCGTCCAGCAGGCCGACGGGAGCGCTATCTAAATCGCTGAACAACCCATTCAGATCATTAGGGCTTGTCAGGTCCTCATGCGTAGCTGTGCTTACCTCGTCATAGAGAGCAAAGCTTTTATCGTTATTGTCCTGCATGAACTACCTTGGACCTCACGCGGCAACGATCGGCGTAGAGGAAATGGGGAACGTTCCTATCCTTGTGCTTACCTTGAGAATGAACCCCTTTGCTCCTCGACTCCCCATAGTACAACAACTCTACGCTCCCGCTGCGCGTCGCTGTAACCGATTCAGTTCATCAGCCAAGCGAAGCGCTTCCTCCATATTTCCCGCGCCTTCCAACTCCCGGATTTTACGCCGGATGTCCTCACGCGTTCTTTCTAAAGCTTTGGCTTCCAGAGCCTGTAAACAACTAAGTGCCATTTGAGGCGCATTTTCTTCCGTAATCGCAAGATCGGAAAAGGTCAGTTCAGCCAAAATCTTTTGCATGCGGCTGTCCAGGCGCTCGGAAACGCGTTCCATAGAAAAGCTATCACTTTCCTCATCGGCAGCCAGCACCGCTTCAAAGATGCTTTTTAGTTCAAGAAATTGCAATGTGTCCGATTGAAGTAAATACTGCTTGATGGCAAGGCGCGCATCGTGGCTTACGAGGAGGCAGGCAAGCAGGAGCTTGTCGTTGGGCGGAATCGTAGCCGGAAGGCTGCGCGACTTTTGCGGCGTGACAGGGGTGGGACGCCCGATACTTTCGCGTATCGTTTGACGATCCACGCCCAGGTACTCAGCAAGCTCATTCGCAATAGCGCCCCGCTCCACGCGGTCATTCACGTGCTGCAACGCCGGTGAAATGTACTTAAAGGCGTCCGCCCGGCCTTCCGGCGTCCGCATGTCGAACTTTTCGCGGGCGCGATTCGCCAGCCAGTGAAAGAAAGACTCCGCGCCCTCCAGCAGCTTGGCGTAAGCGTCCGGGCCATGCTGCTGGACGTATTCGTCCGGATCGAGGTTGCCGGGAATGCGTAGCACTTTCACTCGCACGCCTTCGGCCAGCAGAGCGCCGATGTACTTTTCCGTAGATCGCACGCCCGCCGCGTCGGGATCAAAGTTCAGAATAATCTGGCCTCGACTTGCCTGTTGATGCGCAATCTGGCGTTTAATGGCCTGAACCTGTTCAATCGAAAGCGCCGTGCCGCTGCTGGCCACTACTTCATGGATGCCCGCCGAATACACGCCGATAACATCCATATAGCCTTCCACCAGGACCATGCGGTCATGCTTCCGGGCGTCGATCTTAGCACGATGCAAGTTGTAGAGGACCAGCTTCTTCTTGTAAATGGCCGTTTCGGGAGAGTTGATGTACTTGCGCTCCTCATCGGGCCGCAAGGCTCTTCCGCCAAAACCGATCACTTTGCCGGACTCATTATGAATAGGGAACATCAGCCGGTGCCGGAAGTTGTCATAAAAGCCGCCTTCCGGCCGCTTTCGAACCAATCCTGAGTCTTCCAGCAGCGCCGCCCCGAATTTTTGCAGGCGCTGCGCTAACTGCTGGCCGGATGGGTCCGAAAGCCCCAGCCGAAACTCAGAGCATGAATCCTCAGTAACGCCGCGCGACTGAAGATACGCTCTCGCATCCTTGCCGTTCGGACCGCGCAGATTGTTTTGAAACACGTCCGCCGCAATCTCGTGCATTTCGAGCAGCGCCGCACGACGTTGCGCTTCCGGGTCGTCGAAGCGCTGCCGTTCCGGCATGGCAACGCCGTAGCGTTCCGCCAGCACTTTGATAGCTTCCGGAAACGTCAAGTGGTCGTGTTCCATGACGAACTTAAAGACATCCCCGGCGGCATCGCAACCGAAGCACTTATAAAATTGGAGCGCTCCATGAACGCTGAAGGAAGGTGTTCTTTCAGAGTGAAACGGACAAAGCCCCGCATAGCGCGGCCCCGCGCCTTGGCGCTTCAAGCGCACATACTGTCCGATCACATCGACGATATCAAGCTGGCTTTTAAGCTGTTCGGCAAAGCTCATCCGAGTGGATTATGAGATTTCAGGGTAACAGTTATTATTGATGTAATGGTGTTTTGAGCCTATGACGCTAACTTTCCAACTTCCTGATAGTATTGCCGAGGCGCTTGCCGGTTGCGGCGATTTATCGCGGCAAGCCCTAGAAGCGCTTTCTTTGGAGGGATACCGTCAAAAGCTGCTGACGCAATTGCAGGTTGGACAGATGCTTGGCCTGTCTCGGATTGAAACTGAAAATTTTTTGGCGAACCACGTTGATCTCTACGACTATTCCACCGAAGAGTTAGAAGCGGAAGCAGATCTTTTGCAGCAGTTATCCCGGCGTTAGATTAAATGCCGGATGACAGCTGTTTCCACAGCGTAGAATGAAAACAGCATGGCAAGCTCCCTTCTGGATGTCAGCCGCTTAGTGCCTGTAATTGCTCACGCTTTGGCTGTTTTTGGAGATGAGCGAAAGGCGACTCACTGGCTCTCCACCCCGTGCCGTTCTTTGGTAATCGCGCCCCGCAGCAACTACTGGAGACCGAGGAAGGCTTGGAGTTGGTCGAGCAGACTTTGACTCGCATCGAACATAACATTCCTTCTAGCCGCACTTATCCTCACCTGTGCAGTACTGTTAAACAAGACCACCCTTCACTCGTTGTCTGCTTCGCATGGGGAAAAATGCGCAGAAACGCTGACGTTTCATCTTGGACGAAACCGCTGATAATGAGAACACCGTCGGGCCGGGTCACGCGCAGTAGGTCATCCAGGATCGACAACAGCACTGTGCCGCTGATATTCGCTACCGTGACGGTTGCCCATCGGTCTGTAATGCCATCCGCCGATCCTCCGGCAAGCGTCGGTTTTAAACTATTTAGCTCGAAGTTTTCACGGGCGGTTTGCAGGGCTTCGATATCAGTGTCTATCCCCAGCGCGAACTTCGCTCCTAGTTGCCGTGCGGCAATGGCGAGAATGCCGGAGCCGGTACCTACATCGAGCAGTCGGGTTCCTGCGCCGACATAACGTTCCAAAGCTTCCAGAACCAACTGCGTACAAGGGTGTTCGCCGGTGCCGGAAGCTAGGCCGGGATTATGGACTATTCGCACTCGTCCGGGCGGTGTTGGATCATCACGCCAAGGCGCAGCCAGGAACAGCTTTCGGCCAATGGCGCGGCCCGGCCAGGCGTCCTCCGTCCTGCGGACCCAGTCGGTATTGTCTTTCTGCCAAAGGGGAGCATACTGGGCAAACCGTTCGAGCAAAACATCCCGGTTTCGTTCGTCCTCAAAACCGGCCAGAAGAATTGTCCATTCCTCGTCCTCGGATTCGCTGACGGCTACCGTGCCCAGCTCCCACAGTTCGGCGGAAATGCTCTCGACTTCGCTTCGCGGACATCGAAGGCGCAGCGAGAACATTCGGCTTAGATTATGGCCGAAGCCATGGCGGGCTGTCCGGAAGCATCCAAACCTATCGCTGATCCGGCATCGATCTTCCACCGCTTCATCCAAAGGTGGAGCGTTAACAAGCCCCAAAGATGATAGCCGAGATTGGCCTCCCGGTTCAAATGCCGCTGGACGAGCGTGTTGATTGCTCCCGGCGAGAAGAGGCCGATCCGCTCCACGGATTGCGGGCCGAGCGCATCGAGTAACAAAGACTTCAACGGTCCGCGCAGCCAGTCGTGCGCGGGAATGTCGAGTCCTTCTTTGCGGCGTTGCAGGATCAGCTCCGGCAGCTTCGTCCGCAACAGTTCCCGCATGATGAACTTTGTCCTCTTTCCGTTCACTTTCAAACGCGCCGGAAGCGTGCCCGCAAACTCCACGATGCGATGGTCGAGAAACGGCGGACGCACTTCCAGCGAATGCGCCATGCTCATGCGGTCGCACTTGTAGAGAATGTCGTCCGGCAGATAGTAGTGCTGGTCAACAAACAAGAAACGGTTTGTGAGATCCGACAAGGGCGGCAAGCCGGTCAACTGATTCGATAAGGAGCCGGGCGGTTGAGGTGCAAACTCCTTCCGAAGCTGCTTTTGTTCCGCTCGGGAGAACGTGCCGTTCCAATAGAAGTGGGCATCATCGGCGGGAAGCAGAGCGCCTGCCAGAAAACGCTTGAGCTTGTATTCGAGGCCGATTTTTTCATCCGAAACGGGCAAGCGGTTTGCCAGCCGCAAGGCGGCCCGCAGGAGGGGCGCCGGAGTGCGCCGGATGCGCTGCGCGTAGCGGTCGGCCAAATACGTCTGGTAGCCTCCGAAAATCTCATCCGCGCCTTCGCCACTGAGCGCCACCGTGACATGCTCGGCTGTCATACGCGACAGAAACCAGACCGGAAGCGCGCCGGCGTCGGCGCTCGGCTCGTCCGAGTAGTACGCCATCTCGTGAATGGCGCTCGTCAGGTCTACGTCGCTGTTGAGATCGAATTCGTAATGCTCCGTGTTGTAGGTTTGAGCGAGCAGGCGGAAGTAGCGGCTTTCGTCGAACCGCCGCCCCGCAAACGAAAGGGAAAAAGTCTTCAGCTTCTGCGTGGTTGCTCCCGCCGCATAGTGCAAAATGGCCGAGGAGTCGAGACCGCCGCTGGCCCAGATGCCAAGCGGTACATCCGCGATCAAATGCTCGGCAATCGACTGTGAAAGCAACTCGTCCAGTTTTCGGGCGGCGTCCGCCACCGTCCAGTGGCGGGGACGAAACTCGTTTCGCCAGTAGTGTTCCGTTTTCAGCTCCCCGCCGGAAAACTCCAGCCACGCGCCGGGCAGCAGCTTTTTAATTCCATCAACAAGCGTGTAAGGAGTGGGAACGTAGTTCAGCGAAAGGAAGTAACCGAGCGCGCTTTCCGACAACTGCCTGGGAATGTCAGGATGCGCGAAAATGGCCTTCAACTCGGAGCCGAAGTGCAGCTCGCCGCGATGCAGGGCGTAATAGAGCGGCTTGATTCCCAAGCGGTCGCGGGCTAATACCAAACGTTTTTTCGAGGGTTGCCAGAGTGCTATGGCAAACATGCCGCGCAATCTCTGGAACGTGCGAACGTCCCATTCGGCAAAGGCGCGCAGCACCACTTCGGTGTCGCAATGTGTTTTGAAATGGCGGCCCAGCGCTTCCAACTCGCGGCGCAACTCGACATGGTTGTAAATTTCGCCATTGAAGACAATGACCAAATCTCCACCTTCGAGAACCATCGGCTGATCGCCGCCATGCAGATCAATAATCTTCAGACGGACCGCGCCTAAGGAGACATCGAGAGATTCAAAAACGCCTTGCTGATTGGGTCCGCGATGACGGATGCTTTCGGTTGCTTCCCGAATAATGGATGGAACCGGCGTTCGTCCGGAGTGAGTGAAACCCGCTATGCCGCACACAGTTGAGACACTCTGGCGTTAAGGGAAAATAGAATCATTGCAGCTTCCAATCGATACCGTACTGCCCGATATCGTCAGATGCATCGAGCGTAACACGATGACGCTCCTGCAAGCCGAGCCGGGGGCAGGGAAGACCACGCGGGTCCCCCCGGCGCTGCTGCAGGCGGGGCAGCGCCCTGTGTATGTTCTAGAGCCGCGAAGACTGGCGGCGCGTCTGGCAGCCGCTCGCGTGGCGGAAGAGATGGGCGAGCGCTTGGGCGGCACGGTCGGCTACCAGGTCCGCTTCGAGCGAGTCGGAACGGCGGCTACTCGACTCTGGTTCTTGACCGAAGGCGTGCTGACCAATCGGTTGCTGTCCCGGCAAGCGCTTCCGCCAAACGCCGTTGTGATCCTGGATGAATTTCACGAGCGGCACCTCGAAACCGATCTCGCCTTAGCCCTGCTCAGGAAACTTCTACGGGAACGGTCAGATTTGCGGGTACTCATTATGTCCGCAACTCTTAAAGCAGAGGAACTAGCAGGATCGCTGGGCGACCCTCCCGTGATTGGCGCTTCCGCCCGCGCCTTTCCGGTCGAAACCAGCTATACGCCCGCCTCCGCAGCGCCGCTCGAAGAGCAAGTTGCCGGGGCTGTTTCGAAAGCCCTGCAACAAACCTCCGGTCACCTGCTGGTGTTTCTTCCCGGCGCGGCGGAGATACGAAAAGCGATGAGCGCCTGCGAGGCGGTAGCGCGGGGGGCGTCCGCACGGGTATTGCCTCTTTACGGCGACCTTTCAGCGCAAGAACAGGATGCGGCGGTTGCTCCATCGAGCGTGCGCAAGGTGATCTGCTCTACCAATGTGGCGGAAAGCTCCGTCACGATAGACGGCGTAACTGCCGTCATTGATAGCGGCCTTGCTCGCGTGCTGAGCGTTTCGCCCTGGACCGGCTTTGGGCGGCTGCAGGTGGAAAAGATCAGCAAAGCGTCAGCCCTTCAGCGTGCGGGGCGCGCAGGCCGAACTGGTCCGGGAGTGGCGATCCGGTTGTTCAGCGAAAGTGATTTCGTGCGCAGGCCGGAAGGCATCACGCCGGAAATTCTGCGGGCGGATCTGGCCGGATCTTTTCTGCAATTGGCGGCTGCCGGTTACGATATGGCGGAACTGCCCTGGATCGATGCGCCTCCCCCGGCCCATGTCCAAGCGGCAAAAGAGCTTCTGATTCGGCTCAGTGCATTAACTCCCAAGGGCGACGTCACACGAAGGGGGGAACAGATGGCTGCGTTGCCTGTTCATCCTCGTCTCGCCCGTTTAGCAATAGAAGGAACCGAACTCGGCGAAGGACGGGAAGCCTGCCAACTGGCGGCAAAGCTGGCGGAGAGCCGGACGTCCGCAGAGCGGCGGGAAGGAGCGAACTTTCCCTCGGACCTGGAAGCGGTGCTGGCCGACACTCTTTCTTTTACGGCCCGCAAAATGGAGGCGCGCTTGCGCGAAGGCGTCCGTTCGGTTGCGGAACGCTGCCTCAATTCGCACGCATTGGAGAAAGCGGTTCTCTGCGGGTTTAGTGATCGGGTCGCTCGCAGGCGCGGCGAAACGCTTTTGCTTTCAAACGGCTCGTCCGCACGGCTGGACCGCAACAGCCTGACTCGGAGCGAGTTTCTCGTAGCCGTCGAAGTGGATGACCGCAGCGACCGTTCCGCTCCTTTCGTGCGCTTGGCAGTTCCCATTGAACCCGACTGGCTGCTCGATTACTTCCCGGAGAAGATCGAAACTCGTGAGGAGATCGCGTGGAACCGGGAAGGGGAGCGGGTCGAGCAGGTGAACTCTTTGCTTTATGAGCAGTTGGTCATTGACGAAAGCAGGTCCGCGTCCACGGACGCGGAAAGCGCCGCTGACTTGCTGTTGAGCAAAGCGCTCGAAACAGGCGTGTCGCAGTTTGTTGAAGGAGACGAAGTTCAGCGCTTTTTGCAACGGCTCCGCTTTGCCGCCGGGTACTTCCCTGAACTGAAAATTGAGGGCGATCCAATAGCAACGGCATTGCAGCAGTTATCGAGAGGCTGCACCAGCTTTGCTCAATTGCGGGAAGCGGCGCGAAATGGCGGGTTGCTGGCTGCGCTTCAAT
>CAXTWT010000114.1:11465-13103 GCA_964247955.1 uncultured Bryobacteraceae bacterium | reverse complement strand
GTAGCGTCGGTGACTGTCCCGAAAATTCTTCCGAAAACCTGTTGTGCGCTCGCGTGGCTGCTCATTCCGAACAGCAAAGTCAGCGCAAAACAGAGGGGATAAATCCATCCCTTGCGAATACTAACCATACCTTCTCCTTGGAAAGCAATTAAAACTTGCCCGGACTACTAAGCCGGGGTACTTCAACTCACACCTGTAAATAGTCTAAACGATTTAATAGATAACGGTGAGCAAATTAATGTTTCTTCCAGCCGGAACCGGTTCCTGTAAGCCTTAAGGACTTGCCTATACCCTGAGAGTATGCTGCCGCTATATGTCGTATTGCTGCTTGCCTTGTTTGCTGATCCCTCGCCGAATGAGGCTCACCGGCGCGGGTTGGAGTTGTATAAAGCCCAGAAGTATAACGAGGCTATAACGCAGTTCAAAACGGCAATGCAAATGGAGGCTCCGGGGAGCGCCGATTACAAAGAATCCGTGCTTTCGATTGGGCAGAGTTATTTCATGCTCTCACAAGCTCCCCAAGCTATTCCCTGGCTGGAGAAAACGCCTTCCAGCAACGAAGCGAACTATATGCTGGGGTACGCTTATCTGCAGGCTAAACAGCCCGACAAGTCGGAAGCAGCGTTTGCTCATTTATTCGGAGTTCCTCCTGCATCTGCCGCTGGTCACCTGATGGCGGCGCAAATGCTATTGAAAAAGGATTTCGACAGTGAAGCAGCCCAGGAACTGGCAACCGCTCTGCAACTGAACGCCAAACTGCCCGAAGCTCACTTCTTGTTAGGTGAAATCGCCATCTTTCGTGGACGTCCGGATGAGGCGATTGCGGAGATGCAAAAAGAACTGGAGGTGAATCCCAATTTGGGGAAAGCGTGGTACCGGCTGGGTGATGCTTACACGCGCAAAGAGCAGTGGGACCAGGCAGTACCGAACTTGCAAAGAGCCGTGTGGCTGAACCCGGAGTACAGCGGCCCGTATATTTTGCTAGGCAAGTGCTATTTGAAGCAAGGGAATATGGCCAATGCGGAAGGCATTCTGCGGCGAGCCGTGAGCATTGATCCCCATAACCAGCAGGCCAATTATCTGCTGGGCCAAACCCTGATGGCTGCTGGCAAGAAGGAGGAAGCGCGGGCGATTTTGGAAAAGCTCAAAGCAGCGCGACCGGAATAGTAAAGGGCCGTCTTGTAGCTACTACGCCTCTAGTTTGTAGCTACAATGAGCTTATGGAGATAGGAATCAAAGAAGCCAAAAACAGCTTATCGCGGCTGGTTGCTGCTGCCCAGATGGGTGAAAGAGTGCTTCTGATGAACCGAGGTAAAGCAGTCGCCGAAATTGTGCCTATACGTCATCGTCGAAACCAACCGGCAGCTCTACGCGGCTACGGCATGTTTCGGGACGTGATTTCGTTGCCACCGGATTGGGGTACGCAGGAGGCCAGAGAGCGAGATGAGCAGGAAATTTTGGCATCTGTTGAGAACCTGTGATGAGCGAACTGGCTTCCGATCTTATCTTTGACACACAAGCTTTAATTGACTGGGCCAAGGGAAACCTTCCAGGTAAAGTCGTGCGAGCGCTACAAAAGCCGCGAACAATTTATTACAGTATCGTCGCTCCTTGGGAGTTGGTGATTAAGCGCCGTTA
>CAXTWT010000114.1:6890-11365 GCA_964247955.1 uncultured Bryobacteraceae bacterium | reverse complement strand
TAAACAGAACCAAGTTTAGCGACCGGCGGCAAGCGCGGTTTTGGCGCGCTCCAGGTTCCGGCGAGCGGCGGGTTGTTGGGGATTTAAGCGCAAAGACTCCTCAAAGGCGCGAACCGCTGCCGGCAGATTGCCGGTAATAGCGAGAACAGTTCCGAGATTCGCTTGCACGTCCGCATCATTTGGATTTAACTGGGCGGCAGTCTGTAAATGCGTCAAAGCGTCCGGGTATTTCTTTTGCGCGAAACAGACAGCCCCGAGAGCCGCTTGCGCATTCGCGTCGTCCGGCTTTTGCCGAAGAAAGGCGGAGTACTCGCTTTCCGCCCCGGCGAGATCACCGGAGGCAGCCAGCGTCCGGGCCAGGTTATAGCGCGCATTGAGGTAATTCGGATCTGCATTCAAGGCGGCGCGAAGCTCCGAAATCGCTTCCGGCAGGTGATCCCGCAGTATCAGAACCGTTGCGAGACTGTTACGTGCTGTGGCATTAGCAGGCTCGATTTCCAATGCTTTGCGGTAGTAAAGGCCCGCTTCGTCGAGCGCCCCGCGATCTTGCAGCAAGGCTCCCAGGTTGTAGTTCGCTAGAAAATCTCCTCCGTACTTTTGCAAGCGGCGGCGCATCACCGCTTCCTGCAAGGGCAAGCGCCCGTCTTCTGAATTGCCATTTTGGGTTCGCGGCAGAACTTGCAGCCAGACATGACCCATCTCGTCTTCGCTCCGGTTGCCGGTCGTTACCAGCACCGGCGGATGGCTGGGGTTGCGCGGATTCGTCGACGAGTTGTCGTAAGTGATGCGCATGGCAACGGTTGTGCCCTTCGGCAGAAAGATGGGTTTGCGGTACTCGTAGGTTGCTTGCCAGTTGATGTCCCAGTCGGGAATGCGGATCAAGGGCTGACGGCGGCCGTCCGGGGTGGCGGCCCAAGCCTCGACCACTTTGCCGAGGTAGTGCGCGTGCGGATAGATCGCGAGCAAGTCAACATCCGTGGGCAGGACAAGCTGATCGGAAACGGAAAAGTTGCGATCACCCGGCGGAATCTGGATAGCGCCGTCGTGCTCCAACTGAATGAGCATAGGGAATTTTGTAGGCGGATGGGAAGCGAAGTAAAGTCCGATCTCCGCCTGCACCTTCTCCGGCTTGCCCGTGGGTTGTAAATGCAGATTCAGAATGAGGTCAGTGTCGGGATCGAGACGCCAGCTCATGTTCTCCGGCTCGGGCGTCAGAACGCTTCCCGGCTTCCAGAACAGAAAGTGCGAATCGGGATCGAAATCGTTGGGGGCGGATTCGGTGGTGACGTCCATTCCGGGGAAACCGGGCCTGCCGTCCTTCCCATCGCGGCGGCGCAGGGATTGCGTGCGGTCAAGAACGACATTGGCATGATGAACGGCGCGCTTGTTATTGAGCCGGAGTTCGAAGCCGCGTATGTACTTTGTTTCGCGCAAGCTGCTCGGGATGACGAAGTTGCGGAAGATATTGCTTCCCCCGGCGGGCAGGGAGAAAGCTTGCGGCATTTTCAAAATGAGATCGGGCTTGCCGAGTTGCCATTCATCCGTAAAGGCCGGAGGTTTTATCGCAGTTTCGGGCGAACCTTCGAGCTTGCCGCCTTTCACCCAATCACTGATGAGCCTGAGTTGTTCATCGCTTAAATGGCGGTCGCCTTTGAAATTGCCGAAGCCGGGTTGCGGAGGCCAGGGCGGCATGTAGCGCCGTTCCGTGACCGAGACAATCTGTCCGGCGTGCTTGCGGACGTCTTCATACGACAGCAGCGGAAAAGGGCCGATGCCGCCCGCGTGGTGACAAGGCGCGCAATGCCCGTAGATCAGGGGCGCGAGGTCGCGATTAAACGTGACTGCCTGCCCATAAAGACACCCGGCAAAGCCGCAGAACAGGGTCAGCTTGAACATGCCTTCAGGAAAGGAGCGCTTGCGCTAGCGCTTTTTCCACCTCTTCTTTCCTTAAGTCTGTGCTGATAAACAATTCCTGGCGAGCACCGGCGCTGAGCGCAATGGCCTTCCAGCCGTTTGTGGTGGGAACCGTAACGCGAACCGTGGGGAGACCCCGGGCATCCCGTACCGGGCGAATGACGCCGGGAATCACAGAACGTATGGCGGGACTGCTTTTCAACAAACGTTCGAGCACCGGACGCAAACCGTCAATGATGCTGTGTTCGATCTTGAGCTTGCCTTGCGCCGCCCTCAGTTTCATGATTGGTTCGTTTCCCTACTTCTTTGGCGTTTCGCGCAAGCCGCGCCAGATCGGCTCCAGGTTCAAAACAAATCCTTTCACCGGACCAGTGCCTCGCAGCTTCTCGACATTCTCCACCGTGCTGACTTGCGTGGAGGTATAAATTTTCACTTCGCGGCGCTTGGGGTGAATCAGCCAGCCCAATTCGACACCATTAGAGATGTACCACTCCATTTTCTTGTGCAGTTTTTCATAGCGGTCACTCTTCGAAACAATCTCGATCACAAATTCTGGCACAATCAGAATGTGCTCAAGCCTTTGTTCATAGGAAATGCTATAAACGTTTTCGTTGCTCGCCCAGGCGGCATCTGCTTGCCGCAAGGAGCCGTTCGGGAATTTGAAGGTTGTTGATGCGCCAAAAGCTTCACCCCGCCCTGTCCGCTCCACCCAACTACCAAGCTGTCTCGCGGCCTGTAAGTCCTGCCATCCACTTTCTCCTCCGCCGGGCGGCATCAAAATAACATTTCCTTCTTCATCCTGCTCAACTTTTTTGTATTCGGGGTAGATCCGGCAGATTTCCTCATAAAACCGTTCGCGCGGTTGACCGGGCGGACGCTCGAATACAACGACGCCCTCAAACTCCTGAAGATGCTGCGCCGGACTTTTCAACATGGTCGCCATCTTTCTATTTAAACCGTTTCTTATACAGGATGTCGATGCCGAACTCCCCGTTGTCGTCGCGCAGGGCCACTAAGGAGAACTGAGGATTTAATGCGTATTCGATTCGAAAGATCTGCTCGGAAGTTTGCGACAGGTTTGTCACGTAGGTGACTGTAATCTGCCGGGATATCTGCTGTTCCAGCGTCAAGCGGCCCTGGGACGTGTTGGTAATGCCTTGCACCAGGGGATCAATCTTGATGTTGGTAATGCCGAACAGTTTTTGCAGGCGGCTCGAAGCCGGAGAGACGGCTTGGCCGAGAACCGTGTTGGCTCCTGCCTGCAAAGCAGGGACATCCGTGTTTACCTGCTGCGTGGTGGGAACGTTAGAAGGCGCACCTGGAGCCCTGCCCACTGTAAGCAAAGCAATGATGTCTCTGGGCTGGAGCGGCGGATCGGAACGATAATTGATGTTCAGCTTGCTCAGTGTTCCTGAAACGGTGATATCCACATTGATGCCGCGAGCCTGAGTGCGCAGGTCGAGGTCAAGCACCGGCTCTATTTGGGCGGGGTTCGTAAAGCTGATTTGGCCGCGATTGATGGTGTAACGGCTGCCGAATACCCGGATATCGCCTTCATCGGCTTCGATGCTGCCGAGAAGAACAGGAGTTTTCGGGTTTCCGCGCAGTTGAAGATCGATCTCTGCCTGCATGTCCCGGCTGAGTGAGGTGCTTAATTGCAGGTTCGGCGCGCTCTCGATATGAACGTCAAACTGAAGCCCGGAAAGAAAATCAGCTTCCTCGCCGACCGGCGTAATGGCTGCTGTTGAAGCAAGCAGAGTGCCTGCATCCGCGTTCGGGTTAAAGATAACGCGGGAAACCGTGGCTGTTCCGGAAAGAATGCTGTTCCGGCTGGTTCCCGAGAGAGTAAGCTGCGAACTGCTGGTGACGCTTACGCTGTTGGCGTAGCGAAGGCGCACATCCCGGCTGTCTGCCTGTAGTCGATATACAAAATGGCGACCGGCGCTGAACGTTAAAAACCCGCCCAGGCTGACGTTTCCACCGCCGGAGCGGGCCGTTACATTTTGCAGCGTTGCCCGATTTTTTTCAAACTGAATTGTTCCATTCAGGTCCGTTAAGCCGTTAGGAAAACTTGGAAGAACAAAGCTGCCGCTATGAATGCGAAGCGATCCGGTAACGTCGGGATTTGCCGGAGTGCCGCCGAGAACAGCGGAAATGTTTGATCCGCCGGAAGACTGAAGGTCGGGGCTCAATAATTCAGCGATGCGGAGATCCACTGTGCCGTCAACTTTAAGCTGCATGGGGCGGTTCTCCGAAAGCGGAACAGTGCCGCTAACGCTGAGTTTCGTGTCGCGGCCAGTCAACTCCGCTGACCGGACGGCAAGGACTCCATTTGCCGCTTCGAGCAGGACCGGCGCGGAATTACCGAAGATGAGGTTGGCCTTGTGATCCGGCGAAGTCACTTGCAGATCTTCGAGTTTTACCGCAGCGCGAACCTTTTCCCATTGTCGTAACGGCCCCTCCATGGTGGCGCTTCCGCGCACAGATCCAGCCAATACGTCCTTGGGATAAGTGGGAAGGAGAATAGCGGCAAGCGCATTCAAGTCAAGCTGTCCGAATTG
>CAXTWT010000114.1:0-6790 GCA_964247955.1 uncultured Bryobacteraceae bacterium | reverse complement strand
AAACGAACTTTTGTTTCCGCCGACAGATCCGGCATGCGCTGCCGTACGGAGAACAGGGTTGAAAGAGGGAACACATTGCTGTCGAGGTCGAGAGACAAGGTTCCTCTTTGCCAATTGCCGGGATCATGATGATAGGCCCCGGTGAAGCTGAGAGATGCCGCGCCGGACCGAGCTTTGCCGTCCATTAATTGCAATTGGCCGTTATCGAGTTTGATCCCTGCCGCGAGTGAATCGAGATGCTCGCCGTACAGGCCGATGTCGGTAAGACTGACCTGGGCGCTTCCAGTAGGATCGGAAATCGTCCCGCTCACCGCAAAAGAACCGGCTGCTAGTCCGCTTGTGAGCGGAAGGTTTTCTTTCAGTGCGCCCATCCTGAACAAGCGAGCCACAGTAAGACCGGAAAACTGCCCTTGCAAATGCAATGCGCTTTTCGGCTCCACTCTCCAGTTCGTGAGAGCGATTTGCCCGGTTGCTTTTCCATGCAGAAGATCCTGCTGCATCACCAGTGAAGAAAGCGTTAAACCGGAGCTTCCAAGACTGAAGGAGGAACGCAAGTTTTGCCAGTTTGCGTCATCGGTGCGGAAGTTTGTCAGGGCGAGATAGCCGGTAATTTGAGGATTGTTCAGGCTGCCGCTGATTAGGCCGTTGAAGCGCGCCCTGCCGTTTGGCAGCAAGGTGGGGAACTGAGCTTTCTTAAAAGGCTCAGATGCAAGAGCCAGTACGGGCCGCAAGTCAGCTAAATTGGTACTGTCAACCGAGACTTTAAGATCCGCTCCAGGAACTCCGGCAAACGCGATAGCAGTATGAGGAAAGTTTAGTTTTGAATCGCGCAACTCTAGCGAGTTGTTGCGCTGATGGTACTCGAAGGCAAGATTTCCGGAAACGGGAAGGATGCCGCTGACAGGAGAGAGTTGCAAGTCGCCTTTGATTGCGAAGTCTTGGAGGCGCGGGCGGACCAGGCCGTCCATGCTGATGGGGCCGTGGATCAGGGCAGACCATTCGGGCGCTGTCGTTCCGAGTGACGCGGCAATTGTCCGTAGATCGAGTTTTCCTACCTCTCCGTTTAAGGAAAGCTTGCGATAGTCCGTCAGTTCCGCTTTTCCGTTCCATTGGATGTTTGGCCCATATAGGTCGAGATCGGGCAGATGGATTCCGCTTTCATCCGCAGTCAGCTTTGATTGGAGCTTTACATCGTGGAAGCGAAGCGCGCGAACGGCATAGGACAGGCGCTGACCATTCATTTCTCCGGTGAAGGCAAAGGGCGTATGCGAGTCCCAATAACCTGAGCCGGTGATGTCCAGCGTGCCGCTTTCCACGTTTTGGATTTGCAATGCTTTCGCAAGCGGAGAAGCAGCTAGTTGTGATTGAAGGTTCCAGTGAATGACCGGCTGCGCAAAGTTTTGCAAGTCGCCGTTCAGTTCGGCTGTGGAGTTTTCCCAGTGAATAACGGCTTTTGTTACTGTCAACTGATTTTGCGCAAATTGTGAGTTGAGTTGGAGGCTGCCCTTCAGATCATGCGTTTCGGCCCAACGCACGTTCAGGGTCGGTGAAGCGAACTGGAGGTCGTAATGAGGGCCGATCCGGTTATAAACCAGACTAAGAGCCATATCGTCTGCGGTTACATCGAGCGGAATGCGCTGATCATTTACCTGAAGGAGGCCGCGATGCAGATGGGCATGTTGCAGTTTTAGTTGAAGTAACTGATTCACTAACTGGGCAGGATTGATTCGCTGCGAATGGGGCAGATTTGTGCTTCCGTCCGGTCGGATCAGCAGATGAAACTGAGGGCTTTCCACTTGCAGGGAAGCGATATCAATGTCGCGTTTCAGGAAAGACACGATTCGTAGCCGCATTTGCACAAAGTTTGCCTGAAACAGCGGCTTCTCTTCACGGGACTCGGTTCCATGAACAACGATTTCTTCCATTTCAGCAGTGAGGGAACGCCAATGGAAACGTACGGCTTTCACTTCCGCCTGCCCGCCCGTCACGTTTTGAATCTTTGCGATAATCTGACGCCGGACCTTTTCCCTGAGCCAATTTGATTGCAGCAGGTACAACGCGGAAACAACGGCGACGGATAGAACCGTTGTCGCAGCAAGGAGGAGCCGCCTTTTGCGAGACATAGGCATCAGTGGAGCGTTTTATCTAAATACACGATGTTGACCTGCTTACGGCTTTCTTCGAGCCAAGCAGCCAGGACTTGGTCCGTGCGCTCCTCCAGCAGAGCTTCGCGGGCGGCATCGTGGGAAAGCTCCGCGTGACGCTGGCGATAGGCGGCAATCTCTTCTTCTGAAACATTGAAATCAGGCCGGAAGCGATACTCAATAAAGCGCAACGTGGTGAGTTGCAATGCAAGATGTTGTTTCAGCGTTTCGCCCGTTAGCCGGTAGCTTGCGAGCGCGTGGCTGAAACGAACCGAACCTCCAAGGGTTTGATTGATTTGATCGTAATAGCTTTGAACTTCCTGCGCCGTAGGAGGAGGATAGTTGCTTAATTCCATTTCGCGTTTCACAAGCAACTGCTGAACAAGCCGGTCCGCAGCCGAGCGGCGGTTTTCTTCATTCTCGTGAACCGCCTCGCCGTTCAGCAGCGCGGTCACTTGCGCCTCCTCGCTGATCTGAGTTTCCGTAATTACCTGTTGATCCACAACAATGGCGATGCGATCAATCAATTCAGCTCCTAACGGCAGGACGAAAAGAGAAAGCAGCCAAAAACATCTCATCAGAATGCCTGCCCCAAGGAAAAGTGGAACTGAAACGCGTTGATCTTCTGTGTTGTCGCTATGGCAGTTCCGTTCAGGTAATCCTGCAAGGTTCCCCGCAGCCCGAAGAAGCGCGGAGCATCAGGGCTGAAAGAGAAATCCAGCCGTATGGGACCAATCGGCGTGCGGTAGCGCAAACCCAGGCCGGCGGACTGGACCGTGTAGTTGAAGTCTCGAAGATCGCGCTGACGAAAGCGAAGGCTGAAATTACTCAAGCTGCTGTACACGTTTCCCACGTCATGGAAAAGAACCCCCGCCAGATTGTCTCCGTAAAGAGGGAAGCGCATCTCAAAGCTGTTTGTAAACAGCACATTTCCGCCTAACGGGAATCCTGTTGACGAGTCGCGCGGACCCGCCTGAAAGTCGGGAAACGCCCGGATCGAAGTGGAGCCGCCCGCATACAGTCGTTCCGCTAAGGGAATGTTGGGGCGGCCTCCCACGCGGCTAATCAGGCCAAACTGACTACTGCGCGCAAACACCAGATCACGGCGGAAGGCGTGATACGTGGAATTTCGGAACTGCCCACGGGCAAAGTGCGTTTGCGAGCCAAGCAAGCCGGGAGCATAGCTGAGGTTCAGGGTTGTGTAAATGCCGTGATGCGCGTCCGTCGGATCGTCGCGCTTGTCCTGGATCAAGGAGAACTCGCCGGAGCCGACGGTTTCCGGTTGCGAAAGCAACGGCACTAAAAGCGGATTGATTTTCAGGTTCGATAAAGTCACGTTGCGGAACACCAGCCGGACCTGGGCCGTGTAAGCGCGGGAAAGCCGTTGGCTTAACTGAGCCGAAACTTCGCGACGATGGGCGGTAAAGGTCCGAATGTCGCTGGCATTGTCCAGCAGTGCGTTAAATGACAGGTTCAGGTTTTCGCGGGAAACAAAACGAGGAATGAAGTAGGTAAGCGCCACGCGCTGCTCAATCGTTGATAAGGCAGTCTGCAATCCGACCGTCTGCCCAAGACCCAGAAAGTTCAGCCGGGTAATGCCCAGGGCAAAGCGGGGAGCAAAACCGGCGGTTCCAGCCGGATTATTCAAGGTCGTGACGCCGCCGCCGATACGGGCAATTTGCGCCCCTACTCCGACATTCAGCGAATAATGGCGCGCTTCCTCCATGTCGTAAAGAACGTTTTTCGATTCCTCGTTGCCGAGCGGGTTTTGTATCGCCGTGTTCACGCGGGCAAAGATGCCTAAATCATAAAGACGGCGCTGGCTGTCCGTTTGTTGCGGCAGCGATAAAGGTTCGCCTTTTTTCAGTTCAATGCGCTGTGTTACGAGCTTGGACCGTGTCGTTTCCAAGCCGCTGATCAGGATGTCCCGAACATACCGTTGGCTGCCGAGATGCAAAATATAACGCAAGTTGACGTGGTTCGAATCTTCGGCGGGAGCAGCGGAATAATCGAAAGCGGCGTTCAGATAGCCGAGGCCATAATAAAAATTCAGTAAACTTTCACGGTCACTCGCGATGTTTGCCTCGCTGAAGGGCTGTCCTGCGGAAGAAGCAAGACGGGCGCGCAAAGCGGGAAGATCCTGCTCCCTTGCGCCTTCCATGGCGAGGCTGGAGACAAACCATTGCGGCCCTTCCTCGATTCTTATCAGGACAGCAAGGTTGTTCTTTTTGCCGTGATAATCATCCCGGCTTTGAACCGTAACGCTTACATCTCGAAACCCGTTTGACCGGTAAAGGTTGCGAATAGATTGCAGATCCCCCTGCAGGTAAGCCTCGCTGAAGCGTCCGGAAGGGAAACGTGGAAATGATCTTGGCTCGACTGACAGCCGTTCTCTGACCGTTTGTGTGGAAAAGTAATCATTGCCGAAAATTTCCAGCGAGACGAACCGGTGATGGCTGCCTCGAACAACCGAGTAAGTAATTACCTGTTGGTCCGGGATTGTTTCCCTGGCGACCTCATAAGCAACCCTTGCCTCGTAATAGCCCTGCGCGTAAAGGTACTGCTGGATGTTGCGCTGGCCTTCGAGCAAAAGGTCGGGATCAACCGCATGTTCCTGGAAAAACGGAACCAACTGCTTGAGCTTGCTGTTGCTGATTTTTGCGCCCACCGTGCGGATTACCACTTTGGGACCAGCCTGCACATCAACCGTCGGCTTCAGCGTGTTCGTGGCATCAGCGTAGTCAAGCCGGGTTAATGTCGCTCGTGAATCGATCAGGTTGCGCTTTTCGTAATAATTACGGACATTGTCAATCCCCTGACGCACACGTGCCTGAGTGACTTGCTGCCATCCCAGCAGACCATACAGCCTCTTCCAACGCGTTACTTGAATGATCTTGCTTTCCGGCCCTTGGGGGTCGCCGGTGATAACGGGCTGCTCGAAGCGCGCGCGGTCGCCTGTGTCGATTTGAAAGGTAACGTCGGCCCGCTGCTCCAGTTGGTTGTACGTAACGCTTGAGTCAACTTGAGCGCGATAAAAGCCGTTTTGCCGCAGGAGGTCTTTGATGGATTCCACCGCCTGAACCCGCTGTGAATCCGCATAGGTGGTTCCCAGGCGGAGCCGCGCTGCGTCGATCACTTGACTGGCGCTGGGCGGAGCTTTCGCGCCTAAAGCCACCACATGCCCGACGAAGTAAGCGGGACGCATGATAAATCGGAGAACCACTCCTCCGTCCCTTTCGGCGGCATCTACCGCTAAATCCGCGTAGCGCCCGCTGCTGAAGAGATTTTGAATGGCCTCGCGCAGCAGGGTCTCATGAAACTCCGAGCCTTCCGTGAACGGCAGCCGCTTATGGAGATCTTCTTTCGAGAGAGGCTGGTCGTTCGGCTGAAATTCTATCGCCGCAATGCGGCGATCTTCGTAGCGCGAGGCGTCGTGAATCGGCGATTGATCCTGGGCCAAGGCGCCCCTGGCGAAAGCTCCTAGAATCGCAATAACTGTTACGATTTTTGTATATGAACACGGGCCAAAAGGAGCGCTATTCCCGGCAAATCCTCTTTCCGCCCATCGGCGAAGAAGGGCAAAAAAGGATTCGGGACGCCTCGGTGTGTGTTGTTGGGTGCGGCGCTCTCGGCAGCTTTGCGGCAGAGGCTCTGGCTCGCGCGGGAGTGGGCCGACTACGGTTGATTGATCGCGATTACGTCGACTTTTCAAATCTTCAAAGGCAATGGCTGTTCGACGAGGCCGACGCCTCGAACGAGATCCCGAAAGCCGTGGCAGCCGCCCGCAGGCTGAAAGCGGTGAATAGCGAAGTTATCGTGGAACCTTTTGTCAACGACCTGACCCCTTCCAACGCAGAAGAATTAGCAGGAGACTGCGACATCCTATTAGACGGCACCGACAATTTTGAGACCCGGTATCTCCTCAATGATCTTAGCGTGAAGCGAACGATTCCCTGGATTTACGGGGCCGCTATCGGCAGTTACGGCATTGTGATGCCGATTGATCCCCGGCGTGGTCCTTGTTTCAGTTGCGTGTACCCGAATCCGCCCACGGGCCTTCAACCGACTTGCGATGTGAACGGAGTGATTTCCCCGACCACAGCGTCTGTGGCGTCGCTTCAGGTAGCAGCAGCTTTGCGCTTGCTGGTCGGAGCCGAAAACTTCCGCTGCCGAATACACAGCTTCGACGTTTGGGAAGGAACGGACAAGTACATGGATGCGGGCGAGCGCGATGGTGATTGCATAACGTGCGGCCAGCGTGTCTTTCGCTACTTGGATGGCCGACGCTCTGTGCCTGTGAGTTTATGCGGACGCAATGCAGTGCAGCTTCATAACACGGCAAAGCCGATTGATCTGCAACAGTTGGCAACACGCCTCAGGCCGTTGGGCGAAGTGCGGGTCAACGAGTTCGCCCTGCGCATGACTTTGCCGAAATACGATATGACCATATTCCCCGACGGCCGCGCCATCATCAAAGGCACCACCGACATAGGAACAGCGCGGAGCTTATATGCACAGTTGGTGGGATCTTGACAGCCGGACATGCGAAGATAAAGAAGTAGCGGGCATGGACGCTTAGCTCAGCTGGTTAGAGCGTCTGGTTTACACCCAGAAGGTCGGCGGTTCGAAGCCGTCAGCGTCCACCA
>CAXTWT010000113.1:0-13106 GCA_964247955.1 uncultured Bryobacteraceae bacterium | reverse complement strand
GGAAGTGGCCGCTTCGAGCAAAGCTCCCCGCACCGCTTCCGTAGCGTCGGTATTAGCCGAGGCGCCGACCACCATGGCCCCGATTTCCCGGTCGAGCCGTCTTCCGATAGCGATCACGGCCGGTATCTTCAAATCCAAGCGCGCATCAAGAAGGGACAGCTCATAGCCCAGAAGCTTAACCCGATCTAAAATCAGTCTCGTCTTGCGATCAGCGCAACTGGCCGGGTCGATGCGGGGGAATGCCAGCTTGCGATACCAGGCAATCACAAAACTATCGCGCTCCAGCAATTCAAACAATCCGCGCAGAATGGCTTCCTCATAACAGGAACCCAGAGCGCATCCGCTCGAATTGTTGTCAATCAGCTTCACCGCTGTTTTGGGAAGACGATCATAGTAGACCAACTGCTTTGGAACCAAAACGGAACGTTTTGATAAAAGCGAAAAGCCCCATACCCAGGCAATAGGCAGATCCGGGCTGTAGCGCGTCAAGCCGAGCGGCAAGGAATAACATTCTTCGTTGTAGGCAAAGCAGAGAGCCGGGTCCATCGCTTCCGCGCTCACATGGTTGTAGCTATCCACAACCGCAGTACGGGCAGGATGAGCTAACATGCCCGCCTGTCGCTCCAAGGCTTCCAACACCCCGGCAGTCCTGCTTTCATCCGTGCGCGTGCATAATCCGCTCCAGGTGACCGTGCGAGGTGGAACATGGTAAGCGCGTTGCGCGTACTGCCCAAACACGGGCGCTGTTACTGATTGCGCGTACCCCGGAATAGCATGCAGCGCCGCCACGCCGCAAACGGGATTGATAAGCGCTTTCACGGGCAAGCTGTATTCAGCAAGACCCTTAATGCGGCCCTTGCCGCTTCGCGCTCGGACCTGTTCACGCAGTTCGAGCACTGCGCCGTCCGCAGACACCGCTTCCTGTGTTGGACAACTGCCGCAGAAAGAGTCGGCCATGAGTTCGCTGCTGGTAATCTGCTGCGAGATCAGATGAATCGAAAAAACCTGATGAGCTTTTGACCCAAGCTGTTCCTGGCGTGCTACCAGCGCTTTAGCCAGCAGGCTGACGTTCTCCAAAACAGGCCCTATCAGGTAGGGAGAATCGTTTGTTTCAAATCCAAAACCCAGCGTCATCGATTCCTGCTCGGAAATGCTGAGCGCTGACCAGAGCCGGCGATCAAGACACTCGGGACAAGGAGCAGATGCGGACTGGAACAGCGGCAAAGGAAAGAGCGCCAGATAAATGCGCGCGGGCACGACCCGGACCACAAGCAAAAGGGCGGCGTCTGACTCTTTACTGCTTCCGGCCCCTTCCCTAAGCTTGTGGGCGAAGCTGGTGCGGCCCAGAAACTGCACGTCGAGCCGCAAGGCCGAGTCTGCAAATTGCGCGGCAAGGCTGCCGCGCAGCGCGCTCAGAACAGTGTCGTTAGCGATGTCACAATATTCAGTTGAGTACATATCGTCCTTCGGCAAATCTTTTACAGGTTCGTTTCCGAAGCAAGCAGTACGCTTACCAGGCGGAATGTTCCGGTTGCGCCAATGTCCGGGGGCGTCACGTCACACCAGAGCAGGCTCTTTCCTTGCGCGGCAAGACGAGCGGCGAACTGCGCCAGAGTAGTCTCTTTGTCTTCCGCAAGCACCGGTGCCTGGCTATCCACGTTCATGAAGAACTCGGCTTTAGCGCATAAACCGTCGTACACCGGAATATCTTGCCACTGCCGCCCGATGCGGGACAACTGGCTGCGCGCAATGGTTTCCGCCAGAATGCCTTCCAAAGCCTTCGACAAGGAAAATTCAGTGCAGATGATGAGATCGTCTACACGGCACAAACTCTCTTCTCCTAGAGGCAAAGCGAGCGCTGAGTAAACTCCTTCTTCCAGGACGGCAATAGCACATGGCAAGTTGCTCAAGCCAAGATGTTCCGCCGTGGAGAGCAGATATTCCATGTTCTTGCTTGGCGAAACAGCGCTCTGCTCCCAGCGTCTGGCGCGGAGTGAACCATGCACCAAGCGGGTAACAGCAAGGCGCTGGTAAAGCGAGAGCACTGCCTGGCGTAAAGCATCGGCCCTTGTTAAGCCTGCTCCCAAACCGGCGGAACGATCAAACCAGCCCTCCTCGTCGAAATCCGGGTGAACGGCCCCAGCCGGGACGAGCAGCGTTTCGGAGGTGTGCAGATCAATAAACTCCAGGTAGCCGCTGATCGTTGCGGCAGGCCAGGAAGCACCTAGCCAGCTCGCCAACTGACTGGGATCGACTTTTTTCCTATTCCCATTGGCCGTTTGCGACGCCACGTTTCTGAGGCTGACGGGGGCCGATAAGAACGCCCTGGCCTCAATGCCTTTCCTAAGCGCGTGAAGACGCGCCGCGTCGCTGTGCTCCAAACTCCAGCCCATGGCAATGCAGTTCCGCTTTCCTTCCGTTTCCGTGGCGGGCAGACAAAATGCGAGCGGACTCAGGCGCAACGGTATCTGTTCAATGGAATCATCATCGAATTTCTGAAACAAGCCAAACTCTTCATCGAAAAACGGCAGCCATCTCACCAGGCAATCCTTCGGAGAAATGTTCACTGCGTCTGCGCTCTGCCAGTCTCCTTCGGGAGTTAGCCATGATGGCGCCGGTTGACACGCGCCGCAATCGGGGTGCGGCAGTACAATCTTCGTTTCCGTTTCAAGGGTGGAAAGATTTTGTTTCAGCAGCGTAGCGCGCGTTTCACTTTCCGGCTGTCCGATACAGAGCTTGAAAATCTCCATGGCGGCCGTGTTCCCCAACATGTGCGCAGCGATTTCAGAGACTTCAGCAGCCCTCGCACGCACGGTTTGCCCGAGAGCTACCTGTTTCCAGAACACGCTGAAAATGTCGCCGCCCAGGTTGTCGGACCAGCGCAACATCGCGCACTCCCAGCAGCCGGTCTTTAACGGGTCGACCGATGGGCCGACGAGCATGTTGCCGCCGTAAATGACGGCAGGAAGAAAGCAAAAGCCCAACTCAGCCGCTTGCGCGTTCAGTCGGCGCACGGTCGCAAGATCCGGGCGTTCCGAACAGTAAAGCACCATCTCCAGCCCACCCTGCCTGAGAACCGAGCTTTCCTCGATGTAATTGATGCCGCTTTGGACATTGCGTTCACGCAGCTTCGCGCCTTCCGCCCTGAGCAGTTCCAGATTGGAACTTGAGGAGCAACTGACGTGCAGCGTGCGCAGCCCGTTTCTGAGCAGCGCCGCGCCGGCGCTGGCAAAGGCCACGCCTGAACCCGTCAGGAGCAGTTTCGTTTCCCGAAAAGCATGAAATCTTTCATGCGGCCGGTCTGCATAGTGCCGGATAAATTCAATCTGCGGCTCAAACGCCGAAACAACGCTGCGCTCCAGAATCTGCGCGTCCTGTCCATCGGTGACCTGCAAAACATCGCGCTGCACAAGGGTCTGCAGAAGATCGGACACGGCGCGTTGCCCGTCTCGGGGAACAGAAGCAACCAGATCGGCTCCTTTGATGCTTCCGTTCAGATAAGGCAGCAGTTGCTGAAATGTGGAGTAGATCATGCTGCCGCTGAAAGCGAAAGCGCCCTTGCGGCTGCGGAATACGATGCCTTTCTCCGTTTTCATGTAGATGGCATCACGTCTGAGTTTGAGTGGAAAATCAAAAATGTCGTTCATTGTGAATCCGTCATAGGAGATCTTTGCCAGGGGTTGTGAGTTCTTTCGTCAAGCCGATTGCGAGATGGAGTAGAGCGCCTGATCCGCCGTTCGCGGCGTGTAGCGTTCGTCCCAGTAAGGAGGCAGCGAAAGCCATTTCACTCGCGCTTCGCGTTCCGTGAAGCGCAGGCCGGTTGCAGTTTTTTCGACAAAGTTGGTTTCCAGGCAACTGTCCACGGCCCGGCGGAGTTTGAGCGACTTGGCGAGAGCCTCCTCAAACGGGATTTTCAGACGGCTGGAGAATTTGTGATAGTTCAAGCCCTCGTCCGTGTGCATCGTCTCGAAAAACTTTGTTTCGAGCAGCGCCTCGGAGTCCATGGCCCTCACCGACTGGTTATGACCCGGACGTTTCAAGTACTCCGCGAGGGTTTGCGAGTGAGCGTAAGACTTGCCGCCCGCCAGGGTATGCGCACCCTGCCCGAAACCGAGGTAGTCGTAGTTCAGATGAAAGTAGTGATAATCGACAAAACAACGTTTATCCTCTTTGTGAAAGAGTTGGAACATGTACTCCGCATAGCCGGCTTGCGCGAGGATCTCGCTCGCTTCGTTGTAGCGTGCAATTGCCGTCGCTTGCGGACACGGTTTCAATTTGTTTGTGTCCAACAGCTTTGCCATAACAGTGCCGGGAATCTTTTTGTAAATGTAAACGGAAACATGATCCGGCTCCAGCATTAAAGCCGTTTGGAGGCTGTCTCTCCACTCTTCTTCCGTTTCTTCGGGAAATCCGATCATCAGGTCAACGTTGATGTTTTCGAATCCTGCTCGTCTCGCCAGCTCGAATGCTTGAATTGCGGTCAGCGGCGAATGTGCGCGGCCTATGGATCGCGCCCGGCGCTCGTTAAACGATTGCACGCCGAAGCTGATACGGTTAAATCCGGCGGCTCGCAGAGTCCGCAGCTTTTCATCCGTAGCCGTATCCGGGCTCATTTCAATCGTTGTGTCCAGAAACTCCGGCCCTTTCGGGAAGTGTAGAAAGATTTCCTCCAATATGGCTCCGAGGTCCGCGCCGCTCAACAGCGATGGCGTGCCTCCGCCAAAGTAGACGAGCTTAGGCCGGACCGGTCTGTGGCGAGTCTGTGCCGCCGTGTTTCTGATCTCTTCGATCACCGCCGCCGCGTATGCGCCGAACCGGCTTTTGGCACGCACCAATTCACTGGTCGGGATTGGTGAAACCCAACTGCAGAAATGGCACTTGCTGGAACAAAACGGCACATGAACGTAAAAAATAGCTTCTTGCATAATGATCCTTTTCCAATTTCCCCCCTCTGCCGCACCGAGGCGACGAGGGCACAAAAACTTTTCCTATACTTCCGTCAATGCCGGTATGATGATCCGCTTTGACAATTACCGGCGCAACTCACAGGTTTCATGCGAGCCAAAGATTCATGAGGATGTAGAGCGAGGTCCATCAGGGTTCGCGACGACAATCGCGGCGCAGTAGGATGCATCGACTCGGGCTCAAGCAGCCAGTATTCGGGTGTCGGATCAAAGCACCACAACTCATCAGCTAGAAGCGGAAGCGTTGCCGGGCCGCTGAAAATCGGCAAGGCCAAAACTTCCGGGCAGTGGCGCTGCACATGCCCACACTCTTCCGGCGATCCCAAAAAAATGATGTCGTGCGCTGGCAGCAGAAGCGCTTCGGCGATCCCGCGCAATTTGCTCCACGCGGGCGCGGGATGAAAATTCAGGGCCGCGTAGGGGTCTGTAGACTCGCCGCCGTAACCATCGCCGACCAGCGCTACTTGCCGTCCGCCGCGCCATTGCTTATCCACAAAACTTGCTATCTCCACGCGATCGGTCGTTTGGGAACTGTCGGCTGACAGCACCAAACCTTTCCAAGGGCGGGCCTCGGCTGCATAGCAGATTCGCGTGATCTTTCTGGATAACCGTCCGTAGAACCCATCTGTGTAACTCGATTTATCAACATCGGCATCGGAAAGCAGACTATTTGCGTTAAGAACGAAATACTGGGAACCTCCGGCCAGCGCTTCTCTCAGTTGAAGTTCCAAACCGGCAAAGTAAGCTGCTGCTTCGCGGTTTAATCTGTGCTTGTTCGCGAGCGGGCAGATGACGAGAACAACAGTGCCGAAGCAGGCTTGCATCGTGTCCTGCAAGCCTTGGATCATTCTGCGAAGATTCCGCTCAATGAGTTCGCGGGACGCTGGGTGAATGCCGGGGTAATCCTCAGGCACTCCGGCGACGTGATTCCAATCCTGAAGGCGGAACAGCAAAACATGGATACCGGCTGGATGCCTGGGCAGCCCAGACTGCTGGTCCAACACGTACCGTATCGCGGAGGTCTCGGAAGCAGTCTTCAACCCGTAACGCCATTCGAGTGTCGCAAAGGACTCTTGGAGGTGCGCCGCTAAGCGGAAAGAAGGAAACGGCGCAAGCAGAGTAACTGTATGTGGGCCGGTAAAGCAATCCAGCCGCTCAAAGCCTGTGCCGCCGCCTCCAGTTGCAATGGGAATATACACAGCTCGCCCTAACTTAAGAACTCAAGGCTCGGTTTCAATTCGAGCCACGATGGATCTAGCGCAACAGAGACGAAGCGCTGTAACAGGTAAATCGATACCGCTAAACGCTGGTTTCCGGCTTCGCCGAGAATTTGGCCCACGGCGCCCGCCAGCGAACCGCAGCGAATTCGCACCCGCTGACCGCGCACCAGCCCGGCGCCTTCGTCAACGGGAAGTCCGGCTTCGAGCAGTCGGCGCACACTGGCGATTTCAGCATCCGGCACGCATTCCGGGTATCCGGGACGTCCCAGCAGTCGAATCACGCCGGGCGTGGAAACAATCCGGCCGAAGCTGTCGGCTGTGGACCGGCAAAACAGATAGGACGGAAACAAGGGCCGATCAGTATTTCCCTTGGCGAATCGCGCCGGATAGAAAACCTGGTATCCCTTGTCGGCGAGCATGCCCGCGCTTAGTTTCTCCCACTTCGGCCTTGTCTGGACGGCGTACCAGGGGGCGGATTGAATGTCAGTTTCGGTGTTCATAGTGTTGGCTCAGTCAAAGCTGCCGCTCGGCAATCGTTATTGGTTAACGTATGCCGATGTCCTTTTTTAATCTGTATAGGGAGCAAACGGAGCAGAAAGCAGAAAGTGATTAGTTTTCTTACCAGCGCTCAAAGTGAAAGCGGCGTCCTGAACAGTGCAAACACCCATCCCTATCGAGTGTTGACGCTTCCCCGAAATTGGAAGAGGGAAATGGGAACGCTTCCCGGCGGGCTGGTAAGGAGATTTATCAACACGCGGCTCACTGCGGAGCGGTTGGCCGGATTAATGACCGTTCAGGTTTGGGGAAGATGTTCGAGGAATAAAGAGAGTAAGTTTTGGAGGAGGGAATCTGCCAAATAAGTATGCGCCGCGCACATCCAGGGCTTGGGTGAGCGCGGCGCTGCAAGCTTTAA
The DNA here is from genome assembly GCA_964247955.1 of uncultured Bryobacteraceae bacterium. GTDB lineage: Bacteria > Acidobacteriota > Terriglobia > Bryobacterales > Bryobacteraceae > Bog-105. Next base: position 6,009 of record CAXTWT010000113.1, on the reverse strand, counting down.
GAAAGGAACTTCTTTAAAGACAGAAGGGAATCAGCAAACTACGGCTTTTAATTTTTGATAATGATAGGCGGCACATCCGGTCCAGGACCTTCTTGCACCATCACAACAGTACCGTCTTCCAACATCAGTTCCGTACCATCTTCCAGGATCAGGGTGGCGCTGTCTTTGATAATAATGGGCGGCACATCGGGTCCAGGACCTTCCATCGACAGCACCGTGCCGTCTTCCAGAATCAACACAGCATTGCTCTTAATAATGACGATAGGCGGCACATCGGGCCCAGGACCTTCCATGTCCTGCACAGTGTTTTTGTTCTGCGCTTTATCCGTTTGCGCGTTTATCGTTTGGGTGGAAGCCAACAGAGCAATCCCGAGTAGAACCGAGCTAAGTCTCATTCATTTCTCCTGAGTAATGTGGAACGACTTGCTTAGAATGCGGCAGAAAGAGCCGAAGAAGGACAAAAGCGCGTAAATGGTGAGCATGATTGACACGGCACGGCGCAGGTGCTGATCCATTATGCCCAGAAACATTTGACAGTCAATGACTTAGCAGCTTTAATACTCGTATTGCTAGAGAGTTAAGAAGTGGTTGCACATGCTGCCGGTGTTTAGCATTCTTGTCTACACGCGTTGCCGCTCAACAATTTATGTGAGGGCTGTTAAACGAGTTGGTTGCCGTCTTGAAAGTTTACGAGTACTATGAGGATTACCTGATCGCCATGGCCGGCAGCATTCTCTTCTTCGTTGGTCTCCTATTGAGCGGAGCGCTGGTTTGGCGAGCGCTGGCAGGAAGGTGGTGGCGTGCGTACCCGGTGGTATTTGCCTACTTCCTCCTCACTTTCGCGCATGGCGTCAGCGGGTGGCTCATTTACGCCCATATGCCTTCTTTTTATGCGACCTTTCGTTGGGTGATGGAAGCTTTGTATGTCGCCTTTGGGTTCGGTTTGATCCGGCAGGTGTATGCGGCGGTTCCCCAACAATACCCCGGCGTGGTGCAAATCATAAAAATGATTGCGCAGCGCATTGCGGCGCTTGCACCATTGTTCCTGGCATTAGCTTTGTTTCTGTCCCGTCGAGAACCGCTCACCTTAGACACTTTAGAGCGTAACTTTCGTTTGGTCCAAGCCATCCTAATCGTGACGGTTTTCGGCTTGGTGACTTATTATGGTATTCCGCTCTCGCGCAACCTGCAGGCTTTGCTGCGGGGCTATGGTTTTTACCTGGCCGTCTTTATCGTCAGGTACACGCTTTGGCCCCTGCAATACGGCGGGCTTTGGCAATTCGTCATGCCGGTGGCTTATATGACAGCGCAGATCATCTGGTTGACGGGATTATGGCGGTATGAGAAGCCTCCGAGCGACGAGGCACTCTTAGAGCAAAGCGCCGGTTTCGAAACGCGAGCGCAAATTGTCCGGTTAAGAAAGCAATTGCAAACTCCTTTCGTGCGGGAATAAATATGATTCTGTATACTTCACTCGGCATTGTTGTTTTTCTTCTGATGCTTCTGTCCTGGAGACGGGACGAAGGGGAAGAGGTCACGGGGACCCCCATGGCTCTCACGCTGCCTTCGCAGGATGTGGTGGATCGAATTTTCTCCTGGGAGGATCTCCGTTACGCTCAGACGCTACCGAAGCGTATCCAAAACATGTTTATGCGAGACCGCCGTCGGCTTGCATTTCTATGGATACGGCAAATTCGTGCGACCACGATTTCCCTGACCCGCGATCACGTCCGCGCCGTGCGACGCAGTTCAACGCTCAAACTCTGGAGGGAGTTGCAGATTGCCGGAAGCTTTCTCGCTATTCTGGCCAGTTGCGAAGTGTTCACTTTGGTTGCAACGACGGTTGGTCCGGTACGCGCCAAGCTGCTGATTTCCTTTGTTGCCGCACGCCTTCATACGCTACAGGCGCAGCTAGGACATTCTTATTTGCCAGCCATGCAGGGTATAGGATAGCTTGTGTTTACCGGTCGAAGCAGTTTGATGAAAGCAACTCTCAGCGTTGACGAAATAGCTGAAGATTTCCGGGAACGGAGTCTTCGTTACGTTGACGGAGATTTGGCGAAGCTGGTTTTTCTTTCCTCATGCCGCGATTGCAATTCCGGCTTATACCGACATGACGGATTAGCGGCCCAGTTCCCGGAAACAGCCGTGCATGAGGCCCTTGCGCTTTGCCACCGAGAAGTGTTTGAGGAGATGAGCAGGTCTCCGCTCCTGCATTGGGTGCAGGAACTACGCTGGTACTTTGAGAACGCAGACGGCAACTCTCTCCAGGTTTGGAAAGAACTCCGCCCGTATCACTTGGTCATTCCTTTGGGCGCAACGACGCTCAGCGTTGAACTCGCTATGGCTAATCTGCGGCTTGCGCTTGAGCTGCTTCAGTCGGAGGCGAAGGCCGGTTAGCCTGTTCCCGGATGGGCGCAATGCGCGCAGCAACAGCTACCACTTGCCCGACGATTTCCGCCTCGGTAGGATGCGCAAAAATCCTCACTTTGCAAGTGGAAAGAGGATGCGGAATGACCAGAAGCTGTCCTTTTTGCATCTCGCACCAGCCGCACAGGTAGCCGTCCCGTAATTCTACGAAATAGATCGGCCGGTTGTATTCATTCGACGATGGCGGCGTGACTACTTTGCGCTGCGTATTATCGATCTGTACAAAAGAACCCGGCTTCAGCAGTGGATAAAGAGTGTAGTCGGTCATTCCAATCAGCCCATACTGCATGGAGCGCAGATTAAGATGCTGGATCAAGGCGAGCGGCACTTCCCCCCACACCTGAACCATGCGCGACAACAAATTAGTGCGATCCACGCTGAATCCCGGATCTAACCGGACTGGGAATTGCAGCTTCCGGTCCGGCCGCTCCACTTCGACTCGAACCAGCCGTGTTTGGTCCCGCTTGATTTTGTGCGTGGCTAACGCGTCCAGGTTGACAAACATGGAAACAAGCTCATTCAACGGCACGCCATAGATGGCGCTTAAAGAGCAAAGCTTATAAATGCTGGGAGTGGATTCGTTGTTTTCGACTTGAATGATGCGCCCATGAGAGATAACAAACTCCTCATTGCCTTGCTCCTGGGCGATGGAACGGCTTAGCTCTTCTACTTCCCTGGCAGTGACGCCAAGCTGGCTGCGCAAGCGCCGGAGGGCATCTCCAGGCTTTTCTAACCGAGATGACGCTGGACTTACCACGTTTCGATCCATGAGAACTCCGGCTCGATGAATAATGGATGGTAAACACAAATCAGCTTACCGGAGGGTAGCTCAAAAAGCATTAAGTATCCTTGCCTAGTTTTTTCGAAATGGTGTCTTAAATAGTTTCGTTTCTGTTAAAAGGCATTGCGGACTTGGAATACCTATGGAGTTTTACCTGCTGGAAGAACCGTGTCTCTGCGTTCTTTGAGAAGACATCATGAACGGGAGTATACACTAGCAATTTTGAAAAAGTAAATAAGGTTTTAGTATTTTTCTTTTAATTCAAAGCTGGCGCATTCGGCGAACCCGCCAACATGTTCCTCCAATAATTGCGCAAAGCGCAGAGTTGTACGGTCTTCTAAGAAAGGTCCAAGGATCTGAACTCCTGTCGGCAAGCCGTTCGGCGTACGGCCCAGCGGGACCACCGTTGCAGGCAAGCCGCAAGCGGTAGCAAAACTCGACCAGGCAATCTGGTTAAAGTACGGGATCGTGCATTCGTCAACTTGTAACAGTCGCTCATGCGGCGGCTTATAGTCGTGCGGGAATGCGGCTGTCGCTGAAACGGGGCACAGCACAAGGTCCCGATCGCGGAACAACCGCTGCCATTGGAGGTTGAAGTGCGCTCTCGCTTCGTTGGCATAGAGCCAGTCGCGGTGCGTGCCGACCCCGGCGCGGAGACCGATTGCGGTTAAAGTCTCATCCTCGGAGCTGATCTGCTTCGTTCGTTCCGCCGTGCGCTGATACTGTTCTTCCGACACGCGTGAAAGCGTCAAGGGAACAAGCAGCCGAAGGCAGACGCGCGTTAGCTCAGCAAGATTCGGAAGCAATGGGCTTTCCGTTGCCACCGTTGCGCCAGCTTGCCGTAATTCTTCCGTCAAGCGTAGCAGTGGGTCGCGAAGATCGCGCGAGGTAGGAACTAGCGGGTGATCGAGCAGCACCAAAATTCGGAACTGGTTGAGCCGCTCCTGTCTCGCTGGCGGCAAGCGCAACTGGTACGCAGTCGATTCTAAGCTGCCCGGTCCCGCAAGCACGTCAACGGCTAATGACAAATCTCCGGTTGTTCGCGCCAGAGGACCGATGGTGCTCAGGTCGGAGGAGGCCAGGGTAGAAGGAAAACCATAACCTTCCGCAGACAGGATACCGTAGGAAGGGCGGTGCCCAAATACGCCGCAGAAGTGAGCAGGGATGCGGATAGAACCTGCTAAGTCAGAACCCAGCTCCAGAAACGAAAAGCCCATGGCTATTGCGGCTGCGCTGCCTCCGGACGATCCGCCGCAGGTATAGGCAAGATTCCAGGGGTTATTTGTGGTTCCAAAGATATCGTTGCTGCATTGCCAATCCGCAAGGCCCTCCGAAACATTGGTTTTCCCTAGTATGACTGCTCCTGCCCGCCGCAAACGCTTGACTGCCAGCGACTCGGTACGCGGCTGCCAATCGCGAAACGCTGTCACGCCCCAGGTGGTCCGCAAGCCCGCCACGTTAAATGATTCTTTAACAGTAACAGGGACGCCGAGCAGCGGTCGCTGTTCTCCTGCCGCGAGCGCTTTATCCGCTTCTTCCGCCGCTACCCGCGCCCGCTCAAAATCGCGCACCACCACTGCATTCACATTCCCGTCCAGCTTTTCAATGCGTGCCACCGTGCTTTCCAGCGCTTCAACAGCCGAGATTTCCCGTCGCTGCAATAACGAGGCCATCTCACGAGCGCTCGCAAAGTGAGGAATCATGCGTAATCCCCGCAAAAAAGCAATGTTGAAGGGCTGGTTTCCCGCATGCGCTTCTGCTATAGTAGCGATTTCCAATTTCCGCCTATGAAGTGTGTACTTGAGGAGAATTCGTGTGCTGCGCCGAATGCGTTCTTAACGGACGCTCAGGTGCAACGCTATTTGGCTGTTCTCGGAACGACAGCCGCTGAGTGCAGCCTTCCGGCTCTGCACGGGTTAGTCACAGCACACCTCAGAAGAATTCCTTTTGAAAACATCTCCATGTTGTACCGCCTGAGCCGGCTTGGGTTGGCGGGGATTCCTTCTTTAGAGTTGTTCCTTGATGGTATTGAAAACGACCATTTCGGGGGCATGTGCCACTCGAGCAATATTCATTTCCACCGGCTTCTCACCGCTTTGGGTTACAACACCAAGCTATGCGGCGCCGACATGTCCGTGCCGAACGCGCACATGGTGATTGTTGTCACGCTCGATGGTCATGAATACCTGGTGGACGTAGGTTACGGCGCGCCTTTCTCTTCACCAATGCGTCGCGATCTCAATTCCGACTTCATCATCGAGTTGGATCACGCCTCCTATCGATTGAAGCCGCAGGATGCAGGGGGGCGCTCACGCATGGAATTTCATCAGGGAGGCGTATTGAAGGGCTTCTACATTGTGAAGCCCGAACCGAAACAAATCGAAGAGTTCCAAACTGCGATTGCCGATTTATTCCAGCCCACTGCCGTATTTCGCACCATGCTTTTGCTGGCCCGGTTCTGGCCGGAGCGATTTCGGGTGATTCACAATTACACAGTGCTCGATTCGTCTCCCGATCACTTTGCGATGCGAAAGTTGTCCAATCGTGAGGAGTTAATAGAGTGCATCGAACAAACGCTCGAAATACCGGCGCACATCACCTGTGAAGCAATCAGCAAATTAAGGGGTCTGGGCAAGTAAAATATTTCAACGCTGGAGGGGGAAAGGGCGTTGCGCAAAGGCAGGAAGGTTGAACCAAATTCAGTCAATGGAAGCAATATCCGGTCGAGCAACCGGAGTCTTGTTTTTTGCCGCATTTGGCTCTTTGTGGTTATGCACCGGGCTGTCCGCTTTGGGAAA
>CAXTWT010000112.1:7468-13143 GCA_964247955.1 uncultured Bryobacteraceae bacterium | reverse complement strand
GAGATTGAAGATGAAGCATTCGTTTCCGGCGGAGTCGTCATACACCAGTTTTCAAAAATCGGACGCCTGGCGATGGTGGGCGGCAACACGCGCGTCAATAGCGACTTGCCGCCGTTCTTTCTGTACTCTGACTTCAACGTAGCTCCCAAAGGATTGAACATTGTCGGGTTGAGGCGGGCCGGTTTTTCCTTAGGGGAAATTCGAAACTTGAAAAGCGCGTACCGGATTCTTTATCGCGAAGGCTTGAAGCAGGAAGATGCGTTGCGGCGGATTGAAGAAGAACTTCCGGGCGAATACGCAAGACATCTGGTTGACTTCGTGCGGCGAAGCAAGCGCGGCATTTGCCGCCCCAAAGGAAGAAAGACGCCGGAAGAATAATGCGGCTACTCGGAACCGGCGGCGCGCGCCATTTCGGTGTGGCTTAGGCTGTTGGCGTACCGCGAAACGCCTTTACAAAGTGCTTCCGCAATTTTCTGACGCTGGTCAGAAAGCCGCAGCAAATGCTCATCGTGCGGATTCGAAACAAAGCCGATCTCGGCCAGAACCGACGGCATCATGGCGCCGATCAGAACAACAAAAGGAGCCTGGCGAACCCCGCGATCCCGCGATTTGTTGTTCATCTTTACGGACGAAGCCCAAAGCGCGCTCTGCACCTGCTGCGCAAACTCGCGTGATTCTTCCAGCTTGGCTTTCAACACGGCCCGGTGGAGAAGATCATTCAAGTCCGAAATGGAACTGGCCGAGGCAGCGTTCTCGCGGGTAGCGAGATCCAGGCTGCCGCGATCCGACGTAAAGTTGAAGAAATATGTTTCCACGCCCGTGGCGCTGAGTTCCGGGGAAGAGTTCGCATGAATCGAGATGAAGAGATCCGCTTTTTCGTTGTTCGCAATCTTCGTGCGCTCTTCCAGGGGAACAAAGGTATCGTCCGAACGGGTATAGATCACATTCGCCCCGAGTTGCTGGACAATCAGCTTGCCCAGTCGTAAGGCCACATCCAGGACAAGGTCTTTCTCCTGCAAACCATCCGGGCCAATGGTTCCCGTATCATGACCGCCATGACCGGCATCAATCACAACCTTTCCCAGTTTGAGGCCAAAGACACGCACGAGCGAAGGATCAGGGCCATTGCCGCGCTTGGCGGGAGAAAAGATTCCTACCTCTTTGCGGGGAGCCGGAATCGTAACGGAAGCAACGGTCTTAGAAGGCGCTGATGGCGGCGGCACGGTCACGGGAATGATAAGGGAAGGCGGTTTCGACGGAGGAAGCACGGGCAGAGGCGGGTCATTAGTCGGCAAGGGTTCCAGTTTCGCGCTGTCGCCTGCCTTGGAGGAAGCTGTCTCCGCTGTTGATGGAGCATTGGGTTGCGGCACGGTGTTGCGGCGAGCCGCCGATAACGCCGGCAAGCTAGTCCCTTTGGGGCGCAACTCGATTATCAAGCGGTCCGGGTTGACCAGTTGGGAAGAAATTACTTCGGCAGGGCCTTCCAGATCAAACACAATCCGGGTTCTGCCGGGGCTGACCTCCGCGATACGAATCTGTTTCAGGCGCTTGTCGCCGACCGGAATGGTTTGAACGCCGCGCCGCGCCGCAGCAGGAGGCCGGATTCCGTTCAGGTCGAAGTAAACCCGGTACGGACGTTCAATCTGATCAGTAAGGATTTTGTAGTCGCCTTGCGTCTGGACAGCGATGCGGGTCACGTCGCCGAAAGACCAGAAGCGAACGGCTTCCACGCGTGACTGCGGCGGAGAAGGAGGTCTAGCCGCACCTGAGCAGGCAATCGCGAGCGCAAAAAGAGCCGTCGCACAAGTGGAAAGGCGAAACAAGGGTGTCCGATCAAATTATAACCGGAAAGACCTGTTCCGAATGTTAGCATCTGCCTATGCGCACCGCCGGTTTTGTTCTTGTGGGCGGGATGAGCACGCGAATGGGACAGGATAAAGCGCTTCTGTCCTGGGACTCGCAGTACTTGGTGGAGAAGATTGCGGCAACAGTTGCCGCAGCGACCGGAACTGTAACGCTGGTGGGCCGCCCGGAACGCTACGGGCATCTGAACATTCCCTGCATACCGGACAGCCGCGACGGGCAAGGGCCGCTGGCGGGAATTGAAGCGGCGCTCCAAAGCGGACAGGCCGAGTGGAATCTGATCGTAAGTTGCGACATGCCGGATATCAGCAGCGCTGTTCTATCCTTCCTGTTGGAAAAGGCAAGGGAGACAAGCGCCTCCTGCGTCGCAGCGGAGGACGCAACGGGGCAGATTCATCCGCTTTGCGCCGTTTACCATCGCCGCTGCCTTCCCATAATCCGCAGATCGCTTGCAGAAGGCCGTCTCAAACTGATGAAAGTGTTGGAAGATCTCGGTGCGGAGTATCTGCCCGTGCCGACGGGTTTGGTAAATATCAACACGCCGGAAGATTGGCTTTGCTGGCGGCTTTCGTCACAATAAAGGACGAGGAGTATTGTCAGATTTGGCAGGCACAGCCGAAAGTTCGCATTATATAGAGTTTTGCCACGTCAGCAAAAGCTTTGGCCGTCCGATCTTGAAAGACGTAAGCTTTCATGTTGATCCGGGAGAAACGCTCGCCATTATCGGCAGGAGCGGCGTCGGAAAGTCAGTGACGCTGGGCCACATCATGGGCTTTATTAAGCCCGACAAAGGCAACGTGATTGTGGCGGGTGAAGACATCACCCGGATGAACGAATCGGAACTCCGGCAGATTCACCGAAAGATCACGATGGTGTTTCAATCGGGCGCTCTTTTTGATTCTCTGACGGTAGGCGAAAATATTCTTTTCTCCCTGGAGCTTCGCGAGGATTACAACGACGAGAACAAGGAAGAAGTGGTCGATGGATTGCTGAAGATGGTGGATCTACTGGGATACAAAGACGCCCTGCCAGGAGATCTGTCCACCGGTTATAAGCGCGCCATTGCCATTGCGCGCGCCTTAGCCGCGCAACCGGAATGCATCCTTTATGACGAGCCGACAACCATGGTAGACCCTATTATGTCAGACGATTTGGGCAACCTGATGCTGGAGTTGAAGCAAAGGCTGCATCTAACATCGGTGGTCGTTACCCACGACCTGGACCTCATGCGCAAAGTGGCCGATTCGGTGGTTTTCCTGTTTAAAGGAGAAGCCATTTACTTCGGCCCGGTTAAGGATCTGGATAAAAGCGACGACCCGCACGTAAAACAGTTTCTAGCCATGGACCGGCTGGAGCTGAACGGCAAGATTGAAGAAGTCTGATGTGTCTGTAAGGGTTATGAAGCGCCAGCTATACAAGGTATGCTCAAACGGCGAGTTCACCGCGATATTTCATTTCTTTCAAATGAAATTTAACCTTTACGGCAAATGGTCCTGCTTCTGTGGAGAACGTGGCTACGTTAGATTCCGTTAAGTCCAGGAACTGGCGAAGAAAGCCGAAGTAGACCGAGGAAGTATCATTCGGGTCCTGGTAGGCTTCGCCCGGCTGAATAGGATCGCCCCGCTTCGCCTGAAGGAAAGTTTGCTCCTTCAGTTCTGCAAAGGGATCGGCGGCCGGGGATGAAACTCCCTGCTCGCTGCCGGAAGAGGCAATCGGCAAGCCGGAAACCCCGATCACATAATAATCATTCAGCGATGCCGGAAGTTTTAGCTTCATTGCCTGCAGCATTGGTTTCGCGCTGGCCCAGCGCACCGCGACCGGGAACTTGGGCAAATTCGAAGCGGTGGTAGTCCGACTGCTCCCTCCGCTCATGCGGCCTCGGCGTCCAGGAACCGTGCTGGGACCGGCTAAACTTGAATTGTTATTGCTCAACACAGCGATGGTTTGCTTGGCCCAGGGAGACTCCCTAGTTAATTGCTGAATCTCGGCAAAAGTCCAGGCAGAAGGGTCCTTTTTGTCCCAGAAGCGTGTGTCGCCAAACCCGGAAACGAAATTCGTTGTCGTAAATCCGGCCACACTCGCCAGCAAAACCGACCGTCTTGTGAAAACGTCCGAAGAGTTCAAACTTGGCATATTGGGAGCAAGACTAACGGACGTGTTTCCGGGCACTGTTGTTACGACAAGCGTCGGCTCGGACGTTTGACATCCTGCATAATGGCAGCTTCTTCATGATTGCACTCGCCATGGCCCCGCCGCTCCATCCAGCACATACGTTCTTGTCGCCGGACAGCGCCCTCGGTTTTGGAATCAGTGACTACGTCGAACTAATAGCGACGGTGCTATTGGCCGCGCTGATTCTGTTCTGGGCCATTACGAGGAGGGCGGCGCATCGCGTTTATCAGAATCCCGTTGGATGGCTGATCTTCATCAGCGCTCTCCCCGTTGCATTACGTCTGGCTCTCTTGCCGCGATACCCGCCTCCGGTTCCGAGCGGAGCCGATGATTTCAGCTACCTGCTCCTGGCCGACACACTGTGCCATTTCCGACTGGCAAACCCAGCTCACCCGTTTCCCCATTTTTTCGAACAGGTCTTTGTCTTGCAGCAGCCTACCTATAGCTCCATGTATGCTTTGGGCCAAGGACTCGTGCTGGCGTTCGGGTGGCTCTTTTTCGGGCATCCTTGGGCAGGAATCCTGCTGTCAGTCGCTGCCTTGTGCGGCGGCTGCTACTGGATGCTGCGCGCCTGGACTTCTCCTCCCTGGGCACTGGCAGGCGGTCTGCTGGCGATGGTCGAGTTCGGTCCTCTCAGTTATTGGACCAACAGTTATTGGGGCGGGGCGGTTTCGGCAACGGCCGGTTGTCTGGTGTTTGGAGCTTTGCCGCGCATCCGCAAGGACTGCCGAAGGCGGGATGCCGCTCTGTTGGGCCTTGGGCTGGCGCTTCAACTACTCACGCGCCCCTTTGAGTTTTGCTTTCTTCTTCTCAGCGCTTTCGTGTTTTTCCTGCCGATGCTGAAAACCCATTTTGATGGGAAAAGTATTGGGCGAGCAGCGGCTGTTGTCTGTCCCATTCTGTTAGCGTCTGCCGCTTTGATCGGCATACAAAATCAGCGGGTAACAGGCAGTTGGACCACGCTGCCTTACATGCTCTCCCGCTATCAATATGGTGTCCCGTCCAGTTTCACGGTGCAGCTTAACCCGATCCCTCATCGGGAGCTGAATGAGGAGCAGGAGCTTGCCTACAAAGCTCAGGTCATCATTCACGGAACGGACCCTGAAACGCTACGAATTTATGCAGATCGTTTGCTGTTCCGATTGCGCTTCCTGCGCTTCTTTCTCCTTCCACCCTTGTACCTTGCTGTTCTGGCGTTTACGGTAAAGCTGCGGGAGTTTCGCTTCGCCTGGGTTCTGATGACGCTGGCCCTGTTTGCGCTCGGCAGCAACTTTTATCCCTATTTCTATCCGCATTACGTGGCAGCGCTGGCGAGTTTATTTATTCTGATTTCCATTGTCGGCCTGCAAGCGCTGAACAATATGCGGATCGCGGGTCGTCCATTGCCGATATCTCTGGGTAGCCTGATTCTGCTTTTTTGTGCGGTGCATTTCCTTTTCTGGTTTGGCGCGCATGCGGTCGGCAGCGAGAATGTATTGTCTGCCGTAGGTCCATTCGAGACCTGGGATTATATTAACTACGGCGACCCTCAAGGACGCATTGCCATTGATCGGCAACTCTCAAAACTACCTGGAAAGAAGCTGGTCTTTGTCCACTATGCGCCGGGCCACCAATTTCAGGAGTGGGTGCATAATGAGGCC
>CAXTWT010000112.1:0-7368 GCA_964247955.1 uncultured Bryobacteraceae bacterium | reverse complement strand
ATCTGGCGCTGGACAGATTCTTCATCAGGTAAAAAGATGCAGTTTCATGGCTTTGTGTTGTGGCGATTTGAGGGGGACAAAATCGCTGAGCGTTGGGCTACAGTGACACCGCCTGCCGAGGCGGTAACGGAAGGTCTAATCCGGTGAAACCTCTTTTTGCCTTAGTGCGTGCCATTTGCGCAGAAACCAGCCCTCCTGCGGCTTTCGAGCTTCCAGCTTGTCTGTATCAATGCCGTTTGCTCCCTTTCCCGCTTCGGGAGGGCGATAGTCTTCCGTGCTGATCAGATGCACTCGCATCGAGTCGAAAACGTAGGTCCGGGTGCGGAGCTTTCCGTCTTCATCTTTGGTAATCAGGTGAAAAATTCGCCCGAAAACGTTGGGATCAACCGGGTCAACGCGCACGGGAAAGTATCCCTCCAGGTCGCGCATGCGATAAGAAGTTTCGTATCGGTGACGATGACGATTCCACAAGAACACGCGCCAAGCATCATAATCGCAAGATATCGGACCTGAGGCGGTTGTCCAAAGCCAGTTGTGCTTGACACCTTTTTCTTCGTCGTTCACCTCGCCCAAGTCGAAGTAAGACGTGATGTGCCTGCCTTCCGCGTACTGCGCCACTTCGTCAGGAATCGCCATCGTAAGATTGCGCGACAGGACCCAGCCGCACTGCTTATCCTTTGTGCGAACCAATGTCCAGCTTTCCAGCACCGGCGGCTTGGCAGTGGCGGCCTGACTATCTTTCTTAGCCTTGAGGTCAGCGGTGCTTTCGCTGCCGTCGCTGCGCTCCGCCGAAAGCTCCTGCCAGTTGTCGGGAGGTTTCGGCGGAGGCGGCGGAGGAGGAAGCTTAAACCCGCCGCGAGCTGCTTTTTTCCCCTTGCGCGCAATCGTCTGCGGTCGCTCCTTAATCAACGATGGCGGTCGCGGAGCGGCGGTTTCTTTTGGGTTCAGGCGACGCGCTAAAACATCGACATAGGTACCTTCTTTAATCAGGGCAAAGGCCGGTGAGCGGCGGTCAGGTTCAATATGAATGTTTAATTCTTCAAAGACCGTGGCGGAACCCTGTGAAGGAAGCTTGAGGGCGTTCTCCGCTTCCTGTCGGATCTGCTCCATCTGCTCGGTGCTGAGAAGCTGGAGCGAGTCCACCCAGCCTTCCTGGCCCTTGCGGGTGCGCACTTTGACAAAGCGCCGCCGCGTATCAATAATCCCCACGCGCTCGCCATGCTTTAACACGGCAACCACGCTGTTTTTTTGGACGAGATCGCGGCGCAGATTCAGCGTTGCCGGGGCAACATACGCTTCTCCCAGTTCATCGCTCGGATGTATGCCGGTGCAAGATGCCGCAAGAAGCAGAAGCGCAAGGAGAACAAAGCGGACTCCCGGCCACCGCACCAAGAATCGATACATTCAGCCTCGCTTAGCTCAAGAGGCGCGCCATTTCCTTCAAAATGCACCGGTCCATCACAACCGACAATCCGGCATCTTCCGCTTTTCTTGCCGCCTCATAATTCACCACGCCTTCCTGCATCCAGATACAACGAGCGCCTTTCGTCACGGCATCGTCGATTACTTCAGGAACACGCGCCGGCCTGCGAAAGATATTGATAATATCGACCGGCTCCGGCACATCCTTGACAGACGGGTAAGCTCGCTCGCCCAACACTTCCGTTTCGTTCGGATTGACCGGAATAACGCGGTATCCCTGGCGTTGCAGGAAGCGAGACACGCCGAAACTCGGGCGCATGGGATTGCTGGACAGGCCCACCACAGCAATAATTTTTGCGTGTCGCAGCAGCTCAGTCATTTCGGTGTCGTTCATCATTGCCCTTCTCCTGCTTTTCTGCGCCGTTCTCCTGAATGCCCAGCAATTTGCGGAAGCGCCCCACTTCCGACCGCGTCAGAGTGCGGTACGCTCCCGGCTTCAGATCGCCTAAATCCAGAAACCCGATCTTTACACGCTTCAGCTTTTCGACCAGCCTGCCGAAGTGTTTGAACATGATGCGGATCTGGTTCTGGCGACCCTCCACCAAGCGCACCTCGTACCAGGGATTGTCCCCAGGCCGGATCAGCTTCAAGCCGGCAGGCGCAGTCTTCTTGCCATGCATGGGAATGCCGCGCCGGAAGCTTTCTTCCTGTTCGGTGGTTAATGAGCCGTTTACCTTTGCCAAGTAAGTCTTTGTGACGTGACTGGCGGGCGAGAGCAACCGGTTGGCAAAATCACCATCGTTGGTCAGCAATAACAGCCCTTCGCTGGCGTAATCCAGACGGCCCACGGGATAGATGCGCTCGCGCATGCCCTTAAAAAACGACATCACGGTTTCGCGGCCTTGCGGATCGTGAACCGTGCTGATCACGTTTTTCGGCTTATGCAGGGCTACGTAGAGATGATTCTTCGGCTCGGAGATCGCTTGGCCGTCAATCTTCACTTGATCGACCGCAAGATCGGCTTTAGAACCCAGTTCCGTAACGGTTCTTCCATTGACGGAAACGCGCCCGGCAATGATCAGATCTTCCGCTTTGCGGCGACTGGCTATCCCGGCATGCGCCAGCAGTTTCTGGAGACGTTCTTCAGGCATGGGCTTCCTGCCGTTGGTCCTCGCGCTCTGAACTTTGCGTTTGTTCAAGCGGTACGTTATCAGATGCGGCAGGCGTTAAGCTGTCTTCGGCATCGTTTAAAGCGAACCGACTCAATTCCTCAAACTCCTTGAGCGTCGGCAACTCGGCCAGTGAATTCAGCCCGAATTGAATCAGGAACTCGCGCGTAGTTTTGTACAGGATTGGTTTGCCGAGCACATTTTTCCTTCCGGCGGCTGCGATCAGCTTGCGGTCCAGCAAGGTTTTCAGAACTCCCGCGCCTTGCACGCCGCGAATTTCTAGAACCTCCGGGGCCGTGATCGGCTGCTTATAAGCGATTACCGCCAGAGTTTCGAGCGCTGCCAAGGACAGCTTCAACGGCGGTTGCAGCCGCTTCACAAACTGGCGAATCGGCTCGTGAAACTCCGGTTTGGTTGACATTTTGTAGCCGCCCGCCAGTTCGCGCACCGATAGGCCGCGATCCGGGGCAGCGTATTCCCCCACCAACCGCTGTAGAATCTCCTTCACAATGTCCAAAGTTTGGCCCGTGGCGGAAGCGATCTGTTCCGCCGTGAGAGGCTCATCCGTGATATAAATGGCGGCCTCAATAATGGCTTTGAGCGTAGCGGAAGAGTCATTTGCGGCAGGAGCTTCGGTGACAGCTTCAACAAGGAGAACAGTTCCCTCTTCGCTTCCTTCGCCGAGAGCAATCGCAGTGTTGTCTATAGCATCGCTAACCGGCATTATCGATATTCCTCCGCAACTCCAGCGTACTCTTCCACGCTTCCCCCTGCCTCGTCAAACGCCGGCCCGCGCCGCAGCGCGATCTCATGAAAAGCTCCTTCCTGAACGACTTCGACGCTGCAACGCTTCACCAACTCCAGGATAGCCAGAAAGAGGCAGATCATGGCGCGTCGGCTGCGTTGCTGACTGAATAACCGGGTAACGGAGAGCGTCTCGGCTTGCCTGCTTTCTCCGAGTTGCTCGCGCAAGTATTGGATCATCTCCGGCACGCTTGTGTTCTCCTTATCTACCTGATAAACCGGGCGATCTTTCGCGCGCTCTAAAATATCCTGAAAAGTCCTGACAAGATCGAAAATCGTGACGGCCAGATCGCGATTTTCGCCTTCCGGCAGAAACGTTCCCATCTGCGGATGGGACCAAACCGCTTCTTCGATCAAGCGTTTTTGCTGGAGCATTTCCGCAGCATTTTTGAACTGTTGATGCTGGATCAGCCGTTCCACCAATTCCTTGCGCGGGTCTTCCTCGGGAGAAAGCTTTTCGAGTTCAGGGTCTCGCGGCAGGAGCAGTCTGCTT
The DNA here is from genome assembly GCA_964247955.1 of uncultured Bryobacteraceae bacterium. Classification (GTDB taxonomy): domain Bacteria; phylum Acidobacteriota; class Terriglobia; order Bryobacterales; family Bryobacteraceae; genus Bog-105. The sequence continues at coordinate 3,480 of CAXTWT010000112.1, read as the reverse complement.
TTCACATGGATCAGCGTCGCCGCCATAAAGACAAAATCGGAAGAAAGCTCGATATCCAGTTCTACAGCCTTCTGCATGTAGTCGAGATACTGAGCCGTAATCTGGGCAATCGGTATGTCGTAGATGTTAATCTGCTGCTTGCGAATGAGATCCAGCAACAGGTCCAGAGGGCCCTCGTACTGCGCCAGATGAAAGTTCAAGAGCGAGGACACTTAAATACAAGTTAACACGCAAATGTAGGGCCGTTTGCGACACAAAAGACAAGCTCACGTTCTTAGCTACTGTCCTAAAGTCTCGTAATGCAACGTAACTTCCCCGCCTATGGTTTTCGCTGAAAAGAGGGAAAATCGATTGTCGAACGCCAGCACATAGGTCTCATCTCCTTCGGGCAGAGACGCAGATATGGCTCCAACTGTCACTTTGCCACTATCGTAAAAGGCCCTTGCCTGATGACCGTTCTTGAAGTTGAGGAAGTCCTCTTCGGAACAGAGTACCGTTCGGATATCGTTAGCACTACCTCCTGATGCCTCAAAGCGACCAACCAGCTTTGGATGTCTCATCGCGGGGGCGATCCGAAAAGTAACCCAGGAGAGAGAATGCCCGTTTACTGCTGTGTTACCAGTGAGCAGAGTCTGCTCATGTGGAGTGTAGACGAGCGAAGCAATAGCTGCCGTAGCTCCGCTTGCCTCGGTCAGAGATCCAGAATCTGAAGTGGCACTACCACGTTTGTGATTGGATGCGATGGACATCAAAACAACGGAAGATATAAGCACGGCAGCTTGCACAGCGAACCAGAAAAGAAATTTATCTCTCTTGGTAGAAGGAGTAACTTTGTTGGACCTGGCTTTACCACAGCCAGCACAAAACGCACCTGTCTCCGTATATTTAGCTCCGCATGCGTCGCAGTACATAGATTCCTCAGTTGAATTTCTGGAGTAGCAGCACTGATGTTTTTCAGTGTGCTAAAAGTCATATCGACGTGGGAAAAGGAAACTGTAACCCTATCTCATTTCCTTTTCGTTGTCCGCCCGTCATAATGCTGATTGGAGAGTTTCTTACTTGAGTGCAATCAGAGCTGAACTATACAACTGCGCAGAAGGCGTTTCGACAGCGATGTGCAAGTAATGCTGGTTTTTGTAAGCTTTGATAGCTTCTTTGCTCACCTCGAAGCGCAATGGTTCTCTCGAGTCTTGATCTTGGTCAAATTGCTTCGTTCCTAATACAATCGGGTTCTGTCCCGACTTGTCGCAAAGCTCGAATCTCATAATTGCTGTTTGGCCTTGAAGGTTGCGAATGCGGACTGTAGTCTCAACTGTAGCCGTCCTACCTGTTTTGTCCGTTTGTGTTTTAGCTAAACTGGCAATTGCTGGAGGCGTACCACCAGGACTATCCTGCACTGCATTCCAGCGATGTTCGAAAGCCTCCCGTGCGATGTCATAATTTCGCTCAAAGTGTTCCTCGCGGGTGGTCCAGCGTGGATGATCCGAGAAGAAGGCTGCAAATTTTGACTGGTCACCTGATTCAGCCCGCATTAAGCGTGCTTCTAAAATGGCGTAATCAGGATGATACCCTGCTTGTGCAGCAAGCAGCATGCCAACTTGGTCAGCTTCATCCTCATCGTTTCGTTCCGCCTTTTTCTCAGCAATGTTTGCGGCCACCTCATAAGCAAGTGCACCTAAACCATGGTCCTCCTGGCGCAATTTTTGAACTTCATAATCGATGGTCATCAATCGTATTACCTTCTTTGCCAAGTGCTGGTTGCGATTGTGAACCATTTCATGAGCCATGACCATCGCCAACAGGCCAGGATTGCTATGAACGGCTTTCATTAAACCGGACAAAACGATCATCTGCCCTCCTCCTGCGGCAAAAGCGTTCACAACGGGAGAGTTAATGAGATGAACTTGATAGTTGAGTTGAGGGCCGCCATTGAAACCGGTAGTTGAGAGGATTTGGTCAAATACTGTACGAACTATTTGGTAATCCTCACCAAAGGTGATTTCAGAATTCGAGCTTGCGATTTTTGAGCAGCTTCGTATGCCAAGCTGCCTGTCAACTCGCATCAGATCCTGGCCAAGGACAGACACAGCAAAGATGAGAAATGAGAGTATCAGTTTCAAATGGAATCCCTTGAGCGGGCTTCTTAAATAATCAATAGCAAAAAGCTTCCGCCTCTATATCTGGTTCTTTTATCGACACAAATGGCATCGACTTTAGCAAATAACCAGGAGTTATTTATTGCGGCTAAAATTTGTGCGGACTGACTTCTTCTAGTACACCGAAGCGGCTTCATGGCAAATGGCATTTCCGGTGAATGCAAAGGTGTAAGTAACCTGCTCTACTCTAACCAGGTACGATCACTATTAGTGACTACCGACCGTCGATAACCCGAATAATCTCGGAACGAATGTACAGAAACGATGTTATACGAATGTACGCCGGTATGATTTCCCACATAAAAGGAGCGTGGACGCCAGCTATACTCACAATCTTAAAGACTTGGTCAGAGTTGCCGACTTGGAGCTCATCCGTTTGGACCGGGCAAGGCAAGATTCTGTTCTCCGTAATAATTGGGACTTGGTGCAGCGGTGGTCCGAACATAGCCGCTACCAGCGATGTGAAACCGGCATGGCAACGGCTCTCGTGGAGGCTGTCGGGAACATTAAATATGGAGTATTGCCATGGATAAGACAGCATTGGTAACGACTGATTTAGCTACCGGCGCAAGAATACTGGAAATTCTTGATCGGTCAGGTTTGAAGATAAGTCTGGCAATGTGGCTTTGGGCTTCAGAGTACGAAGATTGGCGATTTGTGCTGGCCTCTCTACTCCTAGACGGGGCCGAACCGGCCAAAGCATACGGGCTTGTCCATGATGCGCTTGACCAAGCAGGGTTTCCGCTTGAACACACGCCACCCCTTCTCATTTTCAGAATGAGCGATCCTTTTGTGCGGGCGTTACGACGAATGTTCGGGAAGGCCAAGAATGTTGAGGGCATGCGTTTAGGCGGCCAGATGATTGGCGACCGCTTCGTTGACGATGCTATTGTATATCGGCTTCAATAGGCTTGAACGTTCTCGGAACTCTAAGCGAATCCTGAAAGCGGCTACACCGCAGCAAGCGTATTCACTGTCAGCGGACGTCGGCCTTCATAAGCCTTGATCTCATCATCCAACTGCAAAATATAGCCAAGCTCGTCCACGCCCTGTAGCATGCACTCTTTGGCAAATTCATCTACCGGAAAGATCACAGAAGAGCCATCCGGGAGTGTCAGCGTTTGCGTGCCGAGGTCAATGGTGACGCGAACCGCCGGATCAACTTGAACCGCTTCAAACAGTTTGTGGGCGGCATCGGGCGGAACAGCGACGGGCAATAGTGAGTTCTTCACGGCATTGCCGCGAAAGATATCTGCAAATGAAGTACTAATCACAGCGCGAAATCCATACTGAATCAGCGCCCAGGGGGCATGTTCGCGTGAGC
>CAXTWT010000111.1:4679-13152 GCA_964247955.1 uncultured Bryobacteraceae bacterium | reverse complement strand
CCTGGACCAAACCGGACCCAGCGGGGGTATTCTGAAGCTTGAGCGGCTTGCTCAGCCAGACGCTCGACGTAAGCTTCAATTGACAGTCCCTCCGCTTCGGCTTGCCGCCTAAGCGCATCAGGAACCGATATAGTAATCGTCATGGCTTCACGGTAGCAGGGCTTACTGCGGCGGAGCGGCGTTCTTAAACAATTTCTTGAGAGCCGCAACGGCCCGGTCCACGTCGGCTTCGGTCAGAATATAGGGCGGCAGGAAACGCAGCACCGTATCGTGAGTGCAGTTGAACAGAAGCCCTTCTTTGATTCCATCCAGCACCAGCTGCTTGCAAGACCATTCCAGTTCGACGCCGATCATCAAGCCCTGGCCGCGCACTTCCTTGATGAAGGAGTAAGATTGCATCAGTTCGGTCAGTTTCATGCGGAAGTAGCCTCCGACGGAGTTGATGGACGGCAAAAGTTCTTCCAGGATGTCGAAGAACTCCAAGGCAACGCGGCAGGCGAGCGGTCCTCCGCCATAAGTCGAGCCGTGCATGCCCGGCTTGATGGTGGCCGCCGCTTTCGAGTTGGCAATGATGACGCCGAGCGGGATACCGCAAGCCATGGGTTTTGCCGCGATAACAATGTCGGGCAACAAAACCGGATCAAGCAACTGGTAGGCAAAGTACGCGCCGGGCCGTCCGACGCCGCATTGAATCTCGTCAAACACCAGCAGGGCATCGAACTGGTCGGCTAGTTCCCGCGCTTTCCGCGCGAACTCTTCCGAGATCGGGTTGATGCCGCCTTCTCCCTGAATAAATTCAAGCACGATACCCGCTGTTTTTTCGCTGAACGCTCCTTCCAGCGCCGCAACGTCGTTGCGCGGAACAAAGCGCGGACCGGGAATCAAAGGTTCAAAATCTTTGCGGTACTTCGGTTGCCCAGTAATCGAAAGAGCGCCCAGAGTCCGCCCGTGAAATGAGTTTTCGAGCGAGATGATCTCTGTCTTGTCGCTGCCCTTGGCGTTTCCATGCGAGCGAATCATCTTCAGCGCGCCTTCCATGGATTCCGCGCCGGAGTTGCAGAAAAAGCTTCGCTCCAGTCCGCTCACCTTTGCCAAACGCTCGGCCAAGCGTCCCTGGTACTCGTGATAGTAAAGATTAGACGAGTGCAGCAAAAGTCCGGCCTGCTGGCGGATTACTTTAGTGATGCGCGGGTGCGCGTAACCGAGCGAGTTGACGCCGATGCCGCTGATAAGGTCAAGGTAGCGGTTTCCGTCGAGGTCGTACAGGTAGCAACCTTTGCCGCGATGAAGAGCAAGCGGATAACGGGCGTAATTCTGCAGCAGGTAGGCGCTTTCAAGCTGCTTGATTTGGTCGAAAGGAGAAGACACCTCCGGTTCGGCAGCGGGAAGAGTAGCGGACATGTATTTATGATACGGAGTATGAAGCGCCGTTCTTCCGTTTTTGCTTTGCTCTCCGGGGTTGCCGCATGGGCGATTCTTTCCTTCGCACCCCAAGCGGCGCTCTCACAGGACGTTATTGGCTCCGTGCAGGACGTTTATAACGGAACGCTGACGCCCGCTGTGCAGGCAAACACCTTCCGACACATCGACCGCTTGTTTCCGACCCGCATGGTTCCGCACGGAGCATCCATTTATCCGCTTCCAAAGAGCAGCAGGCCGTTAAAGAACATCTCGTTCATTTCCGGCGGCAGGCGTCATGATCTTTTTGACTACCTGTCTCTGAACCGGGTCAGCGGCTTGCTGGTAATCAAAGACGGCACGATTGCGCTGGAAAATTACGAACTGGGCAACAACGACCAGTCGCGCTGGGTGTCGTGGTCGATAGCGAAGTCCATCAGCTCAACGCTGGTAGGAGCCGCGATTCAGGACGGCTATATTACGAGCCTGGACGACAAAGTGACAAAATACCTGCCGAAGCTGGCAGGAGGCGCTTACGCCGATGTGTCGATTCGAAACCTGTTGCAAATGGCTTCGGGCGTGAGATGGAACGAAACGTACACCGATCCGAAGTCGGACCGGCGCCGGATGTTGGATTTGCAAATAGCACAGAAGCCGGGAGCAATTCTTCAGTTCATGGCTGCGCTGCCGCGCACGGGTGCGCCGGGAACGGTGTGGAACTACAGCACGGGTGAGACCCATATTGCCGGTGCGCTGGTGAGCGCCGCCGTCAAGCGTCCTTTGGCGCAGTACCTTTCCCAAAAGATCTGGACGAAATTCGGCATGGAGTCCGATGCAACCTGGTGGCTGGAATCGCCGGGCGGCCTGGAAGTAGGCGGAAGCGGCTTCAGCGCCACCTTGCGCGACTACGGGCGCTTCGGCTTGTTTGTTCTCAACGGCGGAGTTGCCGGTAAGGAGCATATTGTTCCCGCAAACTGGTTTTCGGAGGCGGGCAGTCCCAAGCGGGTCGGCGGCCAGTTTGTGAATTATGGATATATGTGGTGGATTACTGACTCCTCAGCTTTCGAGGCAGTCGGCATCTTCGGCCAGATGCTTTATATCAATCCGAAACAGCATGTGGTGATCGCCGTCTGGAGCGCCCGGCCCAAACCGACCGGCTCCACAGTTATCAGCGACGATGATTTCTTCGCGGCGGTCGTAACAGCGTTGCAGCCATGATGCAGGCTCCGTTCCGGTAAGCTATGCTGTATCCGATGCAACCACTCCAACCTGACCAAGCGCATTTTCTTCTACACGGCGTGTTTCTTCCGGGACTTCAGAATGAACACCGCATTACTAAAAGCATAATTGGAGCGATTCCGCTCGACAAAGGCGACTATCGCCCGGACGGAGTTTCGAGAAGCGCGTTGGATCTGGCTTGGCACATCGTGGTTACGGAAATGCGTTTTATGGCAACCCTGCCCGCAGGCCAGTTCGATTTCAGTCCCCGGCTTCTCCCGGATACGGTCCGAAACTCGGCGGATCTAACAAGCTGGTACGGGGACAATTTTCAGGCGCACTTTGAAGAACTAACGAAACTCTCAAACGACCAGTTGCTTAAAATTCTGGACTTTCACGGAATGTTCCAGCTTCCCGCAATCATGTACCTGGGCTTTCTGCTGCATCACTCCGTCCATCATCGCGGGCAATTGTCGATGTACCTGAGGCCGATAGGAGCAAAGGTGCCGTCGATTTACGGGGAAAGCTATGACGCGGCGGAGGCTCGCAAGGCTGGCGGCGCGTAATGAAACGAGACGAACAGGTGGTGGAAGCGGAACTGATGGAGATCAGCGCCATTCAGGACGATATCGTGAAGCTAGAAAGAATTGTCGCGTGGTGTGCGAACTATCCGGATGAGATCCCGTTTGCTCTGCAATTCTTCCGGGGTCGTTTGCCCGCCAGCCGCCACGGGCAGCCCGAGAGCGCCAAAGAGTAAGAGATGGAAGCGCTGGAATCCGAGCACCAGCAATGGGAAAGCTCCGAACCGCCAAAGCAGATTCGGTGGCCGGTGATGCTGCAGCAATGGAAGCTGCTGACCTTTCTACATTGGCGGTACGATCCTTCCGTGATCCGCCCTTTGCTACCGCCGGGAATGCATCTGGACACTTTTGACGGGTCAGCCTGGATTGGCCTTGTTCCTTTTCTTCTGATCAACTTGCGCCTGCCGTTCGCACCGGCGTTTCCCTGGATCTCGCGTTTTCCTGAAACGAACGTGCGCACCTATGTTCGCGGGCCTGACGGCCGGCCGGGAGTGTGGTTTTTCACGCTCGAAGCGGAACGGCTGATCGCCGTCATGGGCGCGCGCATGTTTTATCGCCTTCCTTATCGTTGGGCGCGTATGAGCGTCACGGAGCAAGGCTCCCGGATTGACTACAGAAGCGACCGTAAGCCGCCGTTCGGCAAAGCAAAGACACGCATCACAGTGGAACCGGGTGAGCGCATCCAAAGTGATCCTTTCGATAATTTTCTGACTGCCCGCTTTCGGCTCTATACATCGATTGGCAAACAAATAGCGTTCGCCGATGTTGAGCATCCATCCTGGCCGCTGCAGCGGGCGCGTGTCCTGCATCTGGATCAGAATTTGATTCAAAATTCAGGCGTCATACGGGCCGTCGGTGAGCCGGCAGTACATTTCTCGCGCTCCCTGGACGTGCGCATCGGCCGTTTGCGCTTCGGGTAAATTGAATCCATGCCTGAAACTCTTTCGCTCTTCGAAGAGCCGCAGCCGGAACTGAAAACCAAGCTGGGAGCTAGACTGGCGGCTTTGGCGGCTCAGGAATTGTTTCTGGGCACCAGTTCGTGGAAGTACGAAGGCTGGTTGAACCAGATCTACACGCCGGAACGTTACCTTGTGCGCGGGCGATTTTCGCAGAAGCGGTTTGAACAGGAGTGCCTGGCCGAATATGCCGAAACGTTTCCTGTCGTTTGCGGCGATTTCTCGTTTTATCAGTTCCCTTCCCCTGAGTTCTGGCGCAAGCTGTTCGGCAGCGTCGGAGAACAGTTGCAATTCGTGTTCAAAGTGCCGGAAGAGATCACCGTCTATACGTTCCCGAAGCACCCGCGCTATGGCGGACGCGCTGGTTCCGCCAACTCCAATTTTCTGCGGGCGGACTTATTCCAGGAAGCATTTCTACAACTCCTGACGCCGTACCGCCATCGCGTGCCGGTGATCTTATTTGAGTTCACTGCATTCCCCCGGAACGTGTTCGCCAGCCCCAACGAATTTGCGGAACTCATGGCGGATTTTCTGCCGCTCCTGCCCAACACGTTTCGCTATGCGATTGAGGTTCGCAACCCGGAATTTCTGCACGAGTCTTACTTTGCGGTTCTCCGACAGCACGGCGTTTCGCATGTGTTTAACGCATGGACCCGCATGCCGACCTTGTCCGAGCAGATGCAGCAGCCAGGCGTATTTACAACCGACTTCACGGTGACGCGCGCACTATTACGAGCGGGGCGTCCCTATGAAGAAGCAGTCCGTTTGTTTTCGCCATACGAGTCCATACAGGAGCCGAATGACGAGGTGCGAAACGCTTTGCGAAGCTTGCTAACTCGCGCGAAAAAGCAGGGCGAGGCGACCTACATCTTTGTGAACAATCGCCTGGAAGGCAATGCGCCGAGCACAATTGAAGCGATTGTTACCGCTTAACGGCTGAGGCAAAAGCGATACCCAACGCGCAGTTCAGTCAACAGATGACGCGGACGGGCCGGGTCCGGCTCGATCTTCTTTCGGATCTGGTTGACAAAGACATGCAGATATTCAATTTCATTGCCGTAATCCGGCCCCCACACCGCTTGCAGAAGCTTGCCGTGCGGAATTGTTATGTCCGGGTGATTGGCAAGGTAGTGGAGCAGATCGAACTCTTTCGGCGTGAACCGAACGTCGCGCCCCTTCACGTGGACGTGGCGCGTATTCAAGTTCATTTCGACATCGCCGAATGCAATCGTAGCGGGACCGTTCGGCGCGGAAAAAGTGGAGCGCCGCAGGTTAGCGCGGATGCGGGCCAGCAGTTCGGGCATGCTGAAAGGCTTGGTGACGTAGTCGTCCGCGCCCGCGTCGAGAGCGGCCACCTTATCCTGTTCTCCATTTCGAACCGTGAGCATGATGATAAGAACCTCCGAAGTGTTCCGGATTTCAGAGCATGCTTCCAGTCCGTTCACGCCGGGCATGTTGACATCCAGCAGAATCAGATCGAAACGCTCGTCCCGCATCTTTTCAAATGCTTCGGAGGCCGATTTTGCGTCGGCAACGAAGTAGTCTTCCCCCGCAAGAGCCATTTTCATGACACGCCGGATTTGCGGCTCATCATCAACAACGAGTATTTTTGCTGTCATGCAAGGGAATATTTGTTCTCCTGACGGGATCGTACTTCCGACCCGGCCGCTGGAATGGTCATCAAGAACTCGGCCCCCTTGCCGTTCTCGCTTTCCACCCAGATACGACCGCCATGCGCCTGAATGATTTCGCGGCTGATATTCAGTCCCATTCCTGTTCCCGCAATGCGATTACGCACCGAACCTCCACGGTAGAATTTTTCGAATAACAGCGGCTGCTCAGCCTTTGGAATACCGGGACCCTCATTCGCTACCCGCAGCAGAATAGATCTTTGCTCAGCGTGAAGCTCCGCAGAAACTTGAATGGCTGAACCGGCTGGAGAGTACTTCAACGCGTTATTCAGAACCTGCCGCAGAGCTAACTCAGTCAGCTTCTTGTCAATGTAAACGGGCGGGAGACCCTTCTCGATTTTTAGCTCCAAATTTCGCCCTTCCAATAGAGCACGAACTTCCGCCAGCGCCGAGCAAACGATGTCTTCGGCAGCGAAAGTTTCTCTTTGCAAGATAACAGGGCCGCTTCCAATGCGGGCTAGTTCAATAGCGTCACTGACCAAACTGGTCATACGGTTCCCTTCTTCATCAATGATCTTCAGAAACTCGCGTTCACTTTCATTCAGCGGGCGGGATAACAGGGTTGTTGATGCCGCCTTAATGGAAGTGAGCGGAGTTTTAAACTCATGAGCCAACGCGTCCAGCAAAGTTGACTTGAGTTGTTCATTCTGGCGGGTAGCCTCCAGACGGTTCGCTGCTTCCTGGGCGCGCGCCCGTTCCCACGCAATCGCTACAAGTTGCGCAATGGATTGCAACGCCACTTCGGAAAGCCGCTCCGCTCCCGTGACGCCAAGGCTGCCCAAACTGTGGCCTCCCAGTCGAATCGGAACAATCAGCGCCGACCCGTCCGCATGACGCCAAACCATTCCAGAGTTGGCCACATCACGCAGCAGTGAATCCCGCAGGACGGACTCGTCCGTTGCGGCCTTGCAGACGGAATCTGTCGCACCCTGGTAGAGCCATACGTTTTCCAGTTCGAACAGTTCCGCGATCTCCTGCGTGGCATGACTGAGAAGAGTGCGATCCGTATCGCCCAGCATCAAAGCCCGGCTGAAATCATACATGCGCTGCAGTTCTGCCTGACGCGCTCCGGCCTCTTTCGCTTTTTCGCGGGCGCTCACAGAAAGATGGCTGGCGATCACGGCAGTTGCTAAAAACGCGCTCAGTGCTACCCAGTTCTGCGGATCGGCAATCGTGAAATTGCCAATGGGAGGAAGGAAAAAGAGATTGTACGCGAGGGTGCTGGCAACGGAGGCGACGACCGACTCGCGCAAACCTACACGCGTCGCCAGAATCAGGACCAAGAGAAGATATGTGAGCGCCGCTGTGGCGCTATTCACTCCCAGAAAGCGGAAATCAACCGTTGTCAAGGCGGCAACAGCCCCGAACACCACACCGAACCGCAAAAGTGGGCGTGCGAATTTGAAGCTGTTTGCCTGTTTTACCAATTGCCTGTCTTGCCTCCAAACCATCGCGAGTAAGCCGTCAGGGTAAAAGATGCTGCTGCATCGAGGACAGATAATGCGTTGTTATGACGATCCATTCGTTAACGCTTCGCAAGCTGCTGGTCGAGAGTGAGATTCAATTTTAGAACGTTAACACGAGGCTCACCCAATAGGCCGAAATCGCGATCTTCCATTTGGGCATTAATTAGTTTTTGAACTGCCGTCCTGTCCACGCCGCGCGCCTCCGCTACGCGCGCCGCTTGCGCTTCGGCGTTCGCGACACTAATATGCGGGTCAAGACCGCTACCTGACGCGGTTAACGCGTCGGCAGGAATGGGACCATTGAAGTGAGGATTATCTTTACGGAATTGATCGGCGGATGCTTTTACCCGGTCATAGAGTTTCCGGCTCGTGGGTCCCAGGTTGGAACCGCCGGACGCCGTTGGATCATACCCGTCATTGCCGGCGGCGGAAGGGCGTGGGTGAAAATACTCGGCCCGGGTAAAGTTCTGCCCCAGCAGAGAAGAGCCGACAACCTGGCCGTTAACTTTCACCAGGCTTCCATTTGCTTTGTCCCTAAAAAAAACCTGACACAAGCCGGTTACGATGCCCGGGTACAAAAACCCGGTCAGCACAGTGAGAAGAACCGTCATTCGAAACGCGGGCATGAGTTGCTGAAACATGTATCTTTCTTCCTTTTACGCCAAATGCAGCCAGACCAGAAGTTGATCAATAATCCAGATGCCGGGGAAAGGGACAAGAATCCCTCCCAAGCCGTAGATCAGGATGTTGCGCCGCAGCAGGGCGGCGGCTCCCAAGGGGCGGTACTTGACGCCACGCAGCGCAAGCGGCACCAAAGCAATAATAATGAGCGCATTGAAAATAACGGCGGCCAAAACGGCGCTTTGCGCCGTGTGCAGTCCCATGATGTTGAAGCGCGCCAGGGCCGGATACGTGGACATGAACATGGCAGGAATAATGGCGAAGTACTTCGCCACATCGTTGGCAATGGAAAACGTTGTGAGAGCGCCGCGAGTGATCAGAAGCTGTTTGCCGATCGCCACAATTTCAATCAGCTTGGTCGGGTTACTGTCAAGGTCCACCATGTTGCCAGCCTCTTTGGCAGCCATAGTGCCGGTATTCATCGCTACGCCGACATCGGCTTGCGCCAGGGCAGGAGCATCGTTTGTGCCGTCGCCGGTCAT
>CAXTWT010000111.1:0-4579 GCA_964247955.1 uncultured Bryobacteraceae bacterium | reverse complement strand
CGCCGACATCGGCTTGCGCCAGGGCAGGAGCATCGTTTGTGCCGTCGCCGGTCATGGCAACGAGGCGGCCTTCCGCTTGCTCTTTCTTGATATAAGCGAGCTTATCCGCCGGCGTAGCTTGCGAGAGAAAATCATCCACGCCCGCTTCATGCGCAATGGCGGCGGCGGTGAGGGGGTTATCACCGGTAATCATGACGGAGCGGATACCCATTTGCCGAAGCTGCTGCATACGCTCTTTCATGCCGCCCTTGACGATGTCTTTTAAATGAATAACTCCCAGAGCGCGAGACCCATCAGACACGGCCAGCGGGGTGCCTCCGCTGCGCGAGATGCGGTCGCAAATTTCTTCGTAGCCGGAAGGGATTTGGCCGCCTTGCCCCTTCACAAAGTTGGCGATAGCGGCGCTTGCGCCCTTCCGCAGGGTGCGTCCGTCAATGTCAACGCCGCTCATGCGCGTGTAAGCGGAGAACGGAATAAAAGTCGCCTCGTGCTGGGCCACTTCCCTTCCCCGCAGCCCGTATTTTTCCTTCGCCAGCACCACCACGGACCGGCCCTCCGGGGTTTCGTCCGCGAGACTTGCCAGTTGCGCCGCGTCAGCCAGTTCCCGCTCCGTAACGCTGTTAAACGCCAGGAACTCAACGGCCTGGCGATTGCCCAGCGTGATAGTTCCGGTTTTGTCAAGCAACAAAGTATTCACATCGCCGGAAGCCTCCACCGCCTTGCCGCTCATCGCGAGCACGTTATCCTGCATGACCCGGTCCATGCCCGCAATGCCGATAGCGGAAAGAAGACCGCCGATGGTAGTCGGTATCAGGCAAACCAGAAGCGAGACTAATACGGCAACCGTGGGCACGGTCCCCGATCCGGCGGCAGCAACGGAATAGATCGCAAAAGGATGTAAACTAATAACCGCGAGCAAAAAGATCAGCGTCAGGCCCGCGATCAGGATGTTGAGCGCAATTTCATTCGGCGTTTTTTGACGCTCGGCGCCCTCTACCAGAGCAATCATTCTGTCTAAAAACGTTTCGCCGGGGTTGGACGTGATGCGAATCTTGACCTGATCCGAAAGAACCTTGGTGCCGCCCGTGACCGCGCTACGGTCGCCGCCCGATTCACGAATCACCGGGGCGCTTTCTCCCGTAATCACCGACTCGTCTACCGTGGCGATGCCTTCAATTACTTCGCCGTCGCCAGGGATCAAATCGCCCGTTTCGGCTATCACAATATCTCCTGCCCGCAGCTTGGAAGCAGGCACGGTCTCTGTTTTCCCATTCAGCAGACGCTTGGCGACGGCGTCCGTCTTTGCTTTGCGAAGCGTATCGGCTTGCGCTTTCCCGCGCGCCTCGGCCATGGCTTCCGCAAAATTGGCGAAGAGGACCGTAAACCACAGCCATAAGGCGATCTGAAAATCGAAGCCGATAGTTGCGTGCCTGGTGAAAAGATCGCGCAGCAGAAACACAGTGACGAGCGCCGCCCCCACTTCCACCACAAAGATGACCGGATTTCTCAGAAGCGTCAGCGGGTTCAGCTTCAGAAACGAGTCACGCGTAGCGCGCCGAACAATTTCGCCATCGAACAGCGGACGGGAGCGGCTCAACTTGTGAGGCAGTAATGAGGGCGAATCCCCCTGCGATGCCGGTGTTGGTGTTTGAACAGAAGTTGCCATCAACTTAACTCCAAAGGGGAAACAACAGGAAAGCAAAAAGCTTGCCGTCCTGCATTAAGTAATGCTCCACGATAGGACCTAGCGCGAGTGCGGGAAAGAACGTGAGCGCGCCTACTAAAATCACCGTTCCCACCAGGAGCCCAACAAACAACGGACCATGCGTAGGCAGCGTTCCGCCCGTAACGGGAATCTTCTTTTTGAGAGCTAAACTGCCCGCAGCGGCCAGCAGCGGGATCAGGAACAGGAAGCGCCCGATCAGCATTGCCAGTCCAATCGTCAGGTTGTAGAAAGGCGTGTTCGCGTTCAAACCGCCGAACGCGCTGCCATTGTTGCCGGTCCCGCTGGAGTAAGCATACAAATCTTCGCTGAAGCCATGCGCGCCCGAGTTATTGAAATTAGCTGTGGCCGGACCCGGCGCGTTCCAGTAGCTGTGCGCGAACAGTTGACCTTTAGTGTCTTTGTCCGGTCCCGGAGCGGGAAAATGAACCACGGACGCAATTGCAGAGAAAAAGAGAATGCTGAAGGCGGTGCAGATCAGCGCGAGCATGGTCATCTTCACTTCCTTGCTTTCAATCTTCTTCCCGACGTATTCCGGCGTGCGGCCTACCATCAGCCCGGCAATAAAAACCGCCAAAATCGCATAAAGCAGAATGCCGTACAGTCCGGCGCCGACGCCTCCAAAAATCACCTCGCCGGTTTGAATGTTGAATAACGGAACGAGTCCTCCCAGCGGAGTGAAGCTGTCATGGGTGCTGTTGACTGCTCCGCAACTGGCGTCCGTAGTCACGGTGGCGAACAAAGCGGACGCTGCAATGCCGAAGCGTGTCTCCTTGCCTTCCATGTTTCCGCCCGGCTGGGATGCCGTTGCATGAGCTTCCATGCCTAATTTGGCGAGCGTTGGATTGCCGTTCGCCTCCGCCCAATAACAAGCGAAGACTCCCACTAGAAACATGGCGGCGCATGCGCTGAATATTGCCCAGCCCTGCCTGCGGTCCCCTACCATTACGCCAAACGTGTAAGTCAGTCCTGCCGGGATGAGGAAGATCAGAATCACTTGAACGAAGTTCGTAACAGGCGTGGGATTCTCAAACGGGTGCGCGGAGTTGGCGTTGAAGAAACCGCCGCCGTTTGTGCCGAGCATCTTGATCGCCTCCTGGGAAGCGACCGGCCCTTGCGCGATGACTTGCTTGGTGCCTTCCAGGGTTTTGGCCGTTGCGTACGGCTCAAAATTCTGAATCACACCCTGCGAACAGAAGAACAAAGCAACTAGAATCGATAAAGGCAGCAGGATATAAACCGTGGCGCGAGTGATATCTACCCAGAAGTTACCCAAACTGTTCGCGCCCTGCCGGGCGAATCCCCGCACCAGCGCGATAGCAACAGCGATTCCTGCCGCTGCCGAAGCGAAGTTCTGCACGGTGAGCGCAGCCATTTGCACGAGATAACTCAGCGTGCTTTCGCCGGAGTACGACTGCCAGTTTGTATTGGTCAGGAAGCTGACGGCAGTATTGAACGCTAGATCCGGCATCACGTTCGTATGATTGAATCCTTGCGGGTTGAATGGAAGAATGCCCTGAAGCCGCTGCAGGAGATACACAAATAGGAAGCTGAAGATGCTGAACGCTAGAAGAGAGGCGGCGTACTGCGTCCAGCGCTGTTCGGTACTTTCGTGGATGCCGACCAGCTTGTAAATTAAAACTTCTACGGGGCGCAGCACCGGATGTAAAAACGTCCGTTTGCCTTCAAACAACCTTGCCATAAAAACGCCGAGCGGCTTGGTAAGGGCCAGAATAATTAAAAAGAATACAAGAATTTGCAGAACGCCGTTGCTTGTCACAGGTATGTCTCCAGGCGGGAACTCGTCACGTGCTCAGAATTTTTCGGGCTTTAACAGCGCGTAGAGTAGATAGGCAAATAGAAACAAAGATGTTACTCCGCCGATAATATAATCCATAAAATTTCCAGTCCGTCGGATTACAGGCGATCACACGCCTTGGTAAAAGCCCAGCATCCGATAAAAAAAAGCAGTGCAACGAGTGAATACAGCAGGTCGGCCATAGGATGTTTAACAGTGGACAGTATGGTGCTACCCCCGCCCCCGTTTCTTCCACAGTAGTTCCTGCAGTCTAAAGAAGGGCTAAAGATCAGCTAAGGAATACATTTATTTTCGGCACAACAATAGGCGCTTGGCGATAGTTCGCTAAACCGGAATACTCTCGTAGATGTTGTGTAAAGACAGGGTTCCTGGAATGCTTTGGAACCTGATCTCATCGTTCCGCTGCAGATACTCCCGGAATGTCTGGAGTTGTCCCCATTTCTGGCACAAAAAGTTAAGGCTCAACATTCATCGAAGGGAGAATTTGAGTCATGGAGTTATCGCGCCGGAAGTTTACCCGGGAGTTCAAGATTGCGGCGCTGCGGCAGATCGAGGCCGGAGCTTCGATTGCGGCAGTAGCGCGTTCGTGTGAGATCAATCCGAATCTGCTGCATCGATGGCGGAGCGATTTTCAAAGTGCACCGGAGCAGGCGTTTCCGGGTTTGGGCAAAAAACGAGCAGACGAAAACCGTGTAGCGGAACTGGAGCGCAAGGTCGGCCAGCAGGCGCTGGAGATCGATTTTTTGAAAAAGTGCTTGCAGCGCATCGAAGAACAGCGGATGCTGCAGGCATTAACTGGAAAGCCGCTATTTACCAGCAGGTCCGGGAAGAAATGAGCAACCAGCAATTGCCTATCGAGCGGCTGTGCGCTTTGGCGGGCGCGAGCCGTCGCGGCTTTTACCGTTTCGAGCCGGACCGCGACCCAGTCGACCACGACATGGAACTGCGCGATGTCATCCAGCGCATCGCGTTGGAGATGCCGAGCTACGGGCGGCCCCGGATCACCGCCGAGCTGCGACGCCGGGGCTGGATCGTCA
>CAXTWT010000110.1:0-13190 GCA_964247955.1 uncultured Bryobacteraceae bacterium | reverse complement strand
GCCGGGAGCGATGATCGGCAGCCGAGATGAAATAGGTCGGGAAGTGAGGCGCTGCCTATACAACCCGCACTCGTTGCGTGCTTCCTGTGCCACGCTCCTGCTCGATGCCGGAGTGGACATCCGCGCCGTGCAGGAGTTATTGGGTCACAAGCACATCACGACTACCCAGATCTATGACAAACGTCGCCGAACGACGCGCGAGAGTGCGTCGCACAAAGCACCGTTCTGAGGGGACCCAACGTTTTATGAATGCCATGTTACTGGGAACCCCACTTATCATGCACATCGGCAAGAATAGTAAACACATGGCCGTCAGGGCGGATCTATGCGGGCCGTAGCTCGTCTAGTTTTCGTGTTGCACGTCACCCAGGCACAGCTCGGGGTCTATCCTCCCGGATCGGTAACTCCTCGATTACCAGACTTTATCGTGTTCAATACCAATTCCGACGAAGCCACGTGTCTTCCTACTACTCTGCGACTGCCGAGAGACTAGGAACGGAGACGCAGAGCGAAGTAGGCGAACGTAAGCGTCTCCGTGTGGACGAGGTATAAAAATCTGATCGGAGTCTCGGCAGTGTAAGTGGTCTGATGCGTTTCAATCAGCACGGTGCAAGTCAATCCGAGACACCTCTACATGCAGTGAGCCATCCTCCTTCGAAGTCCAGGCAGCTGTTACTGAGCCATCACGGTTGGCAAGCCAGTGAGGCAAGCGGGAATGACGAGGAGAAGAACCAAGCAACACCGGCCGCGACATGGCGCCCGACTCACTGACGTACCGGGCCCAAGTCTCGCCGTTTTCGAGCCAGCCGACAACGGCCGAGCACCCATCGGGAAGAAGTGAGACCGTGACTTGCCCCTCTCCCTGCCCTGAGTCGATGCGAAAGGCAGAACCAAAGGAGTCTCCCGAATCCGACGAAAAGGCCAGCTGCACCTTTCGTTGGTCCTTTACACCCGTCCACCAAGCGACCGCGACGTGATGGGCGGAGGCGTCGACAGCCGGTCCGTTGTCAGGGCAAGCGTTGATGAGCCAGTTATCTTTGTGAACCAGATGCGGCTTTCGCCACCTACCATTCTCCTGGCGTTGGATGTAGATGTCGCGCACAGTAGGCCGGTTATCATGGACCTCCGAGGGAAGAGTTCCAGGCGCCTCTTCCCGCCCGCGATAAACTACCACAGCGCCGCGTTCCGTTGCTGCCGCGCTGGTGGGGCAACATTCACAAACGATTGGATTTACGAACTGCTCCTGCTCGACCTTGCCCGAGGTGTTCAAGGCTGCATAGCGAAGACCAACCGACCCCAGATCGGAGTCATGGCTGCCGCCCGGTTTATCCATGAGGGCGTGCCGCATTTGCGAACGAACACTGGCGTCGAGCCACAGCAGTCCGATGCCGTTCTTGGCGTCAAACCACGAGAGAAAGCTGTGTTGACCTGAGAATGCTTCCCCGTATGGCGTGGGAGCCGGGACCCACGTTCGGCCTTCATCGGCAGAGATCGCCGTGTTGATGTTGGTCGCGTAAGGATCGCCGTCCCTTTCGTCCTTGACCTCCCAGTAGGCCAGTAGTTTTCCGCCGGACAGAGCCGCCGCTCCCGGCAAATCGGCGGTGAACATGCTCAGCTTCGGCCCTTCGGCAATCGTGCGGACCTCGGACCAGTGCGCCCCCTTTTGCACCGCCATCTCGAAGGCGTATCCGCCGCCGGGAAGGGGGCGCTGCCAGCTTACCAGAATACGATCCGGCGCCAAGCGAGTGACTTGCGGCACAAGACTCGCCTGCGATGTCGGGCTTGCCTCGCGGCGAACACCAAGGCGAGGCGCCGAAGATTTATAACAGGCAAGCACGCATACGCTCAGCACCGACAGCGTCGTTAGAAACTTGCTTATTGCCATGTCCATCGTACTGATGCCAGTGTCGTGATTGGCGCGCCCGGCCTGATCTGATCCTGGCCATTGCTAGCCAGGTAATAAGCGCGATCCAGGGCATTCTGGATGTTCACGCTGAACCGAAGTTTCTGCCGCTCTACCAGAGGGATGTCATAGTAGGCGCCTACGTCTAGGCGCGCATACCCGGGCAAGAGCGCCGTGTTATAGAAGTTGTCTTCGCGATAAGCGGTCGCAACCACTCCGGCGCTCAGCCCCAGGTTGCGCCACAGTCCACTTGGCGCCTGATAGGTAGCCCACGCGGCGCCGCTGTTGCGCGGCGCATTCGGCAGTATCGCACCTACTGGATAGACTGTCGATTGTGTGACTTGCGCTTGCATGAACGCATACGATGTCAGCAGATTCAACCCTTTTATCGGACTGCCTCTAAACTCAAACTCCACCCCTTTGCTCCGCTCCTTACCATTCTGAACTGAGAAAATGGGATTGTTGGGAGCAGGCGTCAGTATGTTTTGCTTCTCAATCTGAAAGAAGGCGATGGTGCTCATGATGCGATCCGCAAACGGTGTAAGCTTCATGCCCGCCTCCCATTGATGATCGTATTCGGGCGAAAACTGTCTGCCTGCCGCATTCACCGCTGACGGACTGGTTGGAATGAAAGAGCGGACGTAGCTGCCATAAAGCGACAGCCAGGTCTTCGGCTCATAGACCAACCCCCATCGCGGGTTCACTGGAAAATCTTTTCGCGTCTGGTGTGTATTGCCGTCCAGGTTCATTGAATCCTGAAAATACCGCTCCACCCGCACGCCCGCCATGGCTCGCCAATGTCGACCTAAGTCCACCTGATCCTGCGCATACAACGATTGGTTATGGTCCACAGTCTTATAAGTTAACCGGAAGAACGGATTCGCTAACGCCGACACAGCCTGTGACTCTGAAAAGTCGGTTCCAACGAACGGATTGAAAATGCTCACGTCCGGCGCATATCCGCCCGGTCCTAGTGACGAGGCTGTCACCCAACCGGCTTCAAATCCAACCACCATATGGTGTGTCATCGCTCCCGTTTTCGCGTTCCCCATTAGGTTGGTTTGAGAATAGCGATACAAAGTCGGAAAATAAAACTCATCCGACAGCCGCGTCACCAGTGTTGGGTCAGAGGTTTCCGCGCCCGTCGTGTAAAGCTCCAGATAACGGGCGTTCGTTCGTGAAACTTGGAACCCGTTGTACAGCGTCCAATTCGGGCTGAAGGTGTGCGTAAATCGATAACCAATCTGGCGGTCACGATCCTCTTCATTGTTCCAGGGCTCTGTGTAATTCGTGGCAACAGGCACGGGCGCAGGTCGGTCGCCCAGCAAAGCCGCTCCGTAGTCCGACGTTCGGTTCACATTAACGAACTCACCGAGCACCGCCAAACTCGTTGAGGAACTCGGACGCCACAGAAAATAGGGCGCCATAAACTCCTTCTCCGAGTGGATGTAAGTGCGAAAGCTGTCTGTGTTCTCATACACACCGTTCAACCGGTAGAAAAGCGTCTTGCTTGGGTTGAGCGGCCCGGAAACATCGAAGTCCGGACGTAGGAAGTTGTAGTTGCCGCCCGTCATCGAAAAGGCAAGGTAGGGCGTTTCCGTCGGCTTCTTCGTAACTAGGTTTACGATCCCTCCGGCTTCGGCCGTTCCATAGAGGGCGGAAGCGGGTCCCTTCAGGACTTCGATCTTTTCCATGTCGGCTGTATCCGACAACGACAATCCGTAAAACTTGAACCCGTCGCGAAGATAGTTGTTGCTGAAGTCAAGATTAAAGCCGCGCATCGCCACTTCATTGCCTAAGCCGCCTGCGATCGACGTATACGCGCGCTGCACGCCTGCTAAGTAGCTCAGCGAGTCGGCGTATTCATAGGTTTTTTGCTCGTCTAACAGGGTGCGGTTCACCACCTGCACCGATTGCGGCAAATCCAATAGGCGTACGGGTGTGAGACTTCCCGTTTCCGCAGACGACACGGTGATGCCCTCTCGCCCGCTTTGCACATTCACGGTCGTTCGAGAGGGAGCTATGTCCAGTGTCAGAGTTAGGTTCTGGTTGGCGTCCTGAGCGGTGTCAACCAGCCTCGTTAGGTTCTGGAAGCCGTTCGCCGAGACCGCTAATCGGTATTGACCGCTCCTTACGTCCCGAAACGAGAAACGGCCGCTCGAATCGGATGTGGTCTCGGACGGAGTGGACGATGATTGCCGAATGAGTGAAACACGGGCCGCCGGGACACTGTGGCCTTGAATGTCCACAACGGTTCCGGAGATTGACGTCAAATTAGCCTCTGATTGCCCAAGAAGCAGACTTGTCATGAACGCACCGGCTATCAAACAGATCGGGCGCGGTCCGAAAGCCGTTCTCCGCGCTAAAGAACTCCCACACATAATTTCTCCTCAAGACTTTTCTGCGTA
Source organism: uncultured Bryobacteraceae bacterium (assembly GCA_964247955.1). Classification (GTDB taxonomy): domain Bacteria; phylum Acidobacteriota; class Terriglobia; order Bryobacterales; family Bryobacteraceae; genus Bog-105. The sequence continues at coordinate 8,879 of CAXTWT010000110.1, read as the reverse complement.
AACAAACCGATGAATATGATCGGCAAACGGGCGTGCGACACCATCCCAAGCCCGGAGCTTCTTTGCTTAGACCACTACCCGATGGACTGAAACAGGATTAGCTGAGGAGAGCGGGAGGACCGCGTTGAGTTTGGGGAGATCTCTTCTGTTGAAGCGGGAGATGATTTTCCGGCGAGCTTGCTGCGTAGTCCGAGGCAACGTTTGATGATTTCGCCGTGACGGACGGGACCCAAAGGACGGTCGACGACAACGCCGTTGTGCTAGAAGGATACAGTGGGCATTTCGCCTTCACGCTGCCGACGGCGGGACCGGATGTCGCAGCCATCGATGGCTGCGACATAGCGCAATGGTGTTTCCCATCACGCCGGCAGCACGCGGGCAGATGGGATTCCGCATTGTCGACGAATGCCGGCGTTATCAGCCCGAAGCCGAATAGCGTGAGCAGCAGATTTGCGACAATTCTGGCCAAGCGTACAGCTTACCGCGATCCTTGTACCGTTGGCAATCGCCCTAAAGAGAATGCGAAGCGCCCATTCACGGCAGAACGCTAGGGAACGGCGCTCCTGCCTTCAGCGGCAGATATGGCGATTTCTCCCCAAGGTGCGGGGTTATTCGGGCCACTGCTGAAGGGTGGCGGGATCTGCGCGTCTGTGTCCAAATTGGCGGCAATCCGGACAGAACCGAGTTTGCGATCGCCATCCCCTATGGTCGGCCCGCCTAGATCCAATCTGGGCCGGTTTAGGTGATCGATCCGCTTCGATGTTGCCCAACTTTTCGACCCGGTTAGCAAAGTTTCTCGTCATCGCTCACTATGCTATTGGATAGGGATGAGTTTCTACAACGAGAGCCTCGCAGCGCTCGAAGCAAGGCTTCAAACCATTCTGCCCGAACTCTATCAAGACTGTTACGAAGATGTGCAAGCAGTCTCGATGGGATCGGCTTCCCTGAAGTATGACAAGAACGGCAAGGTGGCATGGGATGAGATGTGGGGCAGCTTTTGTGACTTGGCAATGGCGGGCGGCCCTCCACATAAGGGGACTCTTCTGAGACCTGGTACAGCGGTGGAAATTGATGCGGAACCCCATCGCTATCAAGAGGTGGTCAGGGAGATTTGCCGGGGCATCGCCCTCGTCGCCGATCTGAAGGCAAAACTGTCGAAATTTCCGGGTTGGCTCCGAGTTGAATGTGGCGACGAGGTGATGGCCGAATGGCTGGTTCGCGCCATCGTCATGGAGAACATTTCCGCTCATGGGGAAGGGGCGGCGGTCTTTCTCCCAGCCGGTCCTGCCTACCGTATCGAGAAGGAAATCAAAAACGTTGTCACCGTCATGGCCAAGACTTGCCATTACTGGGTGGATCACATGTGGATGTCACAGCAGCGCCGGATTGCTGCTCTATTTGCGGCCATGGCCGTTGAGACTCCGCTTCTCGGGCCTCCGTTTCCAGAAACAGCTTGCCTCACTGAGGGCCATCACAGTGAGGATCTCGGCCCAGCTATTTACCGGCAAGTTGGCTTCCAGGCGACTGGTCAACTCCAGGGTTGGTTGGGCCTTGCATGCCCCAGTGTCAGTGCTGCCATTTGGATCATGCGTGGAATGGTGGCCAGCAATGTTCTCTCCCGCAGAGAAGGCACGACTCTGTTCGTGCCGTTAAATGAGAAAAACGATCCGAGCGGAAAAAGAGTAGCGCAAACCGTTGCACACCTATACACTCTCGCTCGAACGAAGGGGATTGCTTGATTTTTTGAAAACAGCTCCTTGTTCGTACTCTAAGCTGTTGTGCTCAACGCCTCTCTACGATCCTTGTCCAAGTTTTCAGACTTCGCTAGCTTCTCCTTTCAGCTCTGATAGCGAGTAGTGTTACGCTTTTTAGGAACGTGTTGCGTTTACCTGTACTCTCGCGCTTGTTCGCTTTTTTACTCGGAGCTTCCGCTCCTCTGGCAGCCCACGATTTTTACTTGCTGCCAAACACCTTCTACTGGACGCCAGGAGCGACGATCCAAATCGCTTTCAACAACGGAGATTCTTTTCCTGTGAGCGAACTGGCTCCGTCTTTAGCTCGACTCCAAGAGGCACGACTTCTATTCGCCGGAGGATCTACGCGTGTGAGCGGTTTACAGACGGAAGGTAAGAGCGTTGTCGGCACCGTCAACACACCGAACCAACAAGGCAATTTTCTTGTCACGGCCAGAACGGCGCCGAACTTGATCGAGCTACCGGCAGATCAATTCCTCGAATACTTGAAGGAAGAGGGTCTGACAGACGTCATCCAATGGCGTTCGCAGCATGGCGAAAGCAAGAAGGCGGGAAGGGAACGGTATAGCAAATTTGCAAAGTCGCTCCTTCTGTGCGGATCCCCTAGCTCCTTCTACAACCATATCGTGGGATTCCCTCTCGAGATAATCCCGGCAGCGAATCCCTCCGCGCTGCACGCTGGAGATCGCCTTCCAGTGCAGGTTTCCATCCAGGGGAGACCGGGTGCGGACCTGCAGGTAGAAGCAGCCTGGACCGCGGGCGGCAGCAGTAAAGCGAGTATGATCGGCAGAACTGATGCGCAAGGCCGCATTCAAATCCCTCTGTCAGCAGCGGGCCGTTGGCGATTGCACACTCTTCATATGGAGCGTTGTCCTGAACCTTCCGTAGCGGATTGGGAAAGTTCCTGGGCCAGCCTGACATTTGAGATCCGCTAACCAATTTCTTACAAACCTGTACGCGCCTCACAGCCGGGGTTGAAGTTACTATTCTGAGATAAGGAGTCCAGAACCCCGATGCGTCCTTGTCTCATCTTTCTATGCTTATTAACCGTGTGGCGGCCTCATCGAGGATGTGGTGCGGAGGCTCAAACAAACTCAGTCGACGAGACCCTGGCGCGTGTTGCCGCGATTCACGGTGCCGCAGGCGTTTTCGCGGTGGCTGGATATCGGATGGGCGAGCGGGCGCTGCACGATCTTTCCGCTCCACGCGGGAGCTTCGCCCTGGACGTCACACACCGAACACCGTTAGAAGTGCAATATAGCTGGGTGGCCGACGGCTGGCAGGCGGCAACCGGTGTCAGCGCTGGCAAGTTGAACATTCATATTGTAGAAGTCTCTCCCGAAAAGACGGAAACCATCATTCGCAACAAGAAGACCGGTAAAGCCCTGCTCTTCCGCCTGCGCCCTGAGTTCCTGAAAAAGTATTTAAACATTCCCCCCGACAAACAACCAGCTGCCGGCAGGGCAGTCGCTGCTCTTCCCGACGACCAGATCTTCACGGAATCTATTCTGCCGAACTAGTTTTGCTGGATGCTTCGCCGTACAAAACAGGATGGAGCAGAAGGCAGGGCCAGCTCGGAAGTTGTTCTAAATCAGTCCACGCTACAATTCAGACACTCGCTGCACCCCTGAATCCTGTGTTATCGGATCTAGAACGTCTGTGCGTGTCCGAATGTCTGTTCGGTTTGATTTAGGATTTATTTGGTCACTCGCACCTCATCCAGTCGCTGCACGTGATAAACAACGATCGATATAATCCAGCTGACCAGAAACAGCGTGATAATCAAATACCCAATCGCGCCGAAGTTCTGGTTTAAGCTGCCGATTGTTTTCCAAAAGCCGCCTTTGAGCTGGAATTGTTCCGCCGCCAGACCTAAGGCTTCCAAACCGCCGACACAGAAAGCGATCACGACGGAAACACTCGTGATCGTCAGGTTATAGTACAGCTTTCTGATCGGCTTCTGAAAAGCCCAGCCATAGGCGCCGACCATCAATACATTGTCTGTCGTGTCGATGAGAGACATGCCAGCCGTAAAGAGGATCGGAAAGAGAAGCACATTCCAGAAAGGTAAACCCTTTGATGCTTCGTTGGCAGCGATGCCCAACAATCCAATTTCGGTGGCTGTATCAAATCCCAGGCCGAATAGCAGGCCGAGAGGATACATCTGCCAACTGCTCCGGATCATGCGGAAGAGGGGCCGGAGCAGTTGGGGCAGAAGGCCTCGCCCGGAAAGGAGAAGGTCAAGATCTTCTTCCTTGTAGGGCTCACCTGCCCGAACGCTCTTGAAGGTCGCATACACGCTACGAAGAACGAACAAGTTCACAAGAGCAATACCGAAAAGAAACAAGGTCGAAACCAAAGTGCTGATCAAACCGCCGAGTTCCTTGAACGCGTCGAACCGGGTGTGCAGGGCCGACGCGGCAGAGGCGATGGCAATGGAGCCAATGAGAACGACCGTTGAGTGACCCAAAGAAAATAAAAGTCCCACTCCGAGGGGCCTCTTGCCTTCCTGCATCAGCTTTCTTGTGACGTTGTCAATCGCCGCAATATGATCAGCATCTACTGCGTGACGCAGCCCCAGGCTATAGGCGAGAAACGCTGTTCCCAAAAGTGCTGGGAAGCGCCGAAACGCGACGGCGGCGGCAAGCCAGGCCACGACGTTGAATGCACCTAGGAACAAATAAATGGTAAGTACTCTGCCCTTCATGCCTGTCAATAGCACGTTTCTCCAGTCCGTAACATCCCGCGAAAGTCCTATTCTAGCGACCGGTAGCATCAGGGGTGGGGTAGAACATCCATGCGTAGACCGCAAACTGTAGATCTATATCGGCCCGTATGCGCGACGCCAGCGGCTCCGACGCTTCAACTTCCAAATGGCCCCTCTTCAAGAAGGACACAGACGGTTCCATTTACGTCACCAAATCGCGAGTGCTACCCCCTTGGGCTGTAGAAAGACCGGTCACTGCGTCGAATAGTAAGTCAAGAACCGTGGTCCGCCTCACATACAACCCAGACGGAGACCCAGGAGCCTGACGATAGCTAATTTTGATCGCAGATCACAATTCCGTCTGACCGCAAACAGACATCCAAAGAGTCCGCCGACTACGTAATACGTTATTAAGGTTAGTGCTACCATTTTAGGCTAGTAATACGTTTCTGAGATCGGTAGCACTGCTCTGGAAAGGAATTCATGACTCGCAGCCGCTCATCATCACGTCCCTGCTTTTCGCTTCGATTTCCTGTACCTGGGCAGCGGACGCGGACCTCACAGGACGACTCGCAGATACGCAGGAGAAGCCGGTATCTGGGGCCAAGCTCCGGCCTTACCAACCGCTGTTCTGTTCAACAGTCATGGGGCGTGGCGCTAGGGAAGAAAGGATGATATGCGACCTCATTTTCTACTTCTGTTAGCAATGATGCTCACTCCACTCTTGGTTGCCGCACAGGAAAAGACGCCGGTCGCCACGAGTGATCAGACTTATCCGCCTCAGCTATCAGGAACAGTTGTTGACACGTCGGGCGCGGTGATTGCCGGGGCTACTGTGCTGGTTCGGAGCGCGAACGGCGCTGTGCAAATAAAGACACAGTCGGACACGAACGGCTCCTTCATGATGTCAGGACTTTCGGCAGGTGATTATCGACTCGTCGTATCCAATCCTGGTTTTGCAACCAAAGAAACGCCCGCCACCATCGGGACCACCGAAGCGCCAGCCCCGCTGCGCATCTCTCTGGCTGTGGGCTCCGTGAACACCACCATCAACGTGCAGGGCCGGGAGGATAGCCTCATCGGAATCGCCAGTTCCGCCACTCAGGGAACGGTGGGCGCAACGGAACTCCGAGAACGTCCGATTCTCCGTTCGGGAGAAGTTTTGGAGACGGTTCCCGGTGTCATCATCACGCAACACGCCGGCGGCGGCAAGGCCAACCAATATTTTCTTCGCGGCTTCAATCTCGACCACGGCACGGATTTCGCCATTTCCCTCGACGGTATGCCGCTGAACCTGCCGTCGCACGCGCACGGCGAAGGGTACGCAGACATGAACACCGTCATCCCGGAGTTGGTGGAGCGGGTGGATTTCCAGAAAGGTCCTTATTACGCCAATGTCGGCAACTACGGCTCGGCTGGATCGGCAAATTTGGTGTTCTTCAAGACGCTCCACCAGAACTTCGTTCAAGTGGAAGGCGGCATGAACGGCTATGGGCGGGCCGTCTTCGGCGTATCGCAACAGGTCGGTTCGGGCAGCTTGCTGTTCGGCGGAGAAGCGTATTACGACAACGGCCCATGGAAGAATCCGGATGGTTATGCCAAATTCAACGGCCTGCTCACCTACAGCCGGGGCGGAGACGCCCATGGCTTCAGTATCACGGCCCGCGGTTACCACGGAAAGTGGAACTCGAGCGATCAAATCGCGGATAATGCCGTGTCCCTGGTCGGCTTTTTCGGCACACTGAACCCGACTGACGGTGGGAATTCCCAGCGTTACAGCTTGCAGGCGGAATGGCATCATCAAGGCGCAAATTCCGCGACGAAAATCACGGCCTACGGGTTTTATTATGATCTCGATTTATTTTCTGATTTCACTTACTACCTGACGGACCCGATTCGCGGCGACCAGTTCGAACAGAAGGATCGGCGCTGGGTGACTGGGCTGGACGCGCGCCACACCATTTTCAGCCAATGGTTGGGCCGCAAGGTGGAAAACACGTTCGGGCTGCAGGTCCGCAACGATTGGATCAACAACGGCCTTTACCAGGCGGAAAATCGCGTGCGCGTGGATAAAACGGATTCCGACACCGGCAACACCCTGCCGGCGACCACGGAAGCGGATCGTTTTACGGACACGCAAGTAGGTGTTTATGTGGAAAACAAAATCCAGTGGGCGGAAACATTCCGCACGGTCGCGGCCCTGCGCGGCGACGTGGGACACGTTGCTGTCACCAGCTTAGTGACCTCGGCCAATTCGGGCACGGCCGCCAAGGTGCTGCCCAGCCCAAAATTAAGTTTGATTTTCGGCCCGTGGTCCAAAACTGAGCTCTATGTACAGGGCGGATTCGGTTTTCACAGCAACGACGCGCGTGGCGCAACGCAAACGGTGGAACCGGTTTCGGCGGACAATCCTTACCCCAATACGCCCACCTCCAGAATTCCGCTTCTGATCCCAACCAAGGGTGGGGAAATCGGCGTGCGCACGCTGGCCGTCTCACATCTGCAAAGCACCGTTTCGCTCTGGTATCTCCGCAGTGATTCCGAACTGCAGCAGAATGGCGACACCGGAGGCACAGTTGCTTCCAAACAGCCGAGCAACCGCTATGGCGTCGAATGGGCGAACTACTACACGCCATGGGAACATTGGGCTTTTGATTTTGATATGGCAGACTCCCGCGCTCTCTTTACCTCAATCGACGGAGGTGATGCGGCGCCGGACAGCCCGGGTGGTAAGCGGGTACCCGAAGCGGTGGGGTGGGTGATGGCGTCGGGCGCCACACTGCACGATCTCAAAGGCTTTTCGGCGAGTTTGCGCCTGCGCTACTTTGGCCCGCGCGACTTGACGTCCGACGGAATCTATCGCTCAAAGGCAACGGCGTTGCTCAACGCGGAGGTCGGTTATCAGATTAACAGGAGATGGGGCGTTGTGGCCGAATTCTTGAACCTACTGAATCGCCGCGATCACGACATTGACTACGCCTATACCTCCCAAATCACGCCAACCGGCTCGCCGGCATTCACAGATGTTTTCCACCCCGTCGAACCGTTTCAGGTGCGATTCGGGTTACGAAGAATCTTTTGACAGATGCCCCGGTTGTCGATCGTATGGCGGGCCCTCGTCAGGCTGATTTCGTTAGATCAATGTTGGGACTGCTCATGACTAAACGGCCGTGCTGAACGCCTTTGGTTCCAATAAGCAAGTCGGCCAGCTTTTGCACGTGTCTAGACTCGCCTTTCAGGATGATGACTTCGAGGCAGCTATGGTGGTCCAGATGGGCGTGAGTGGTGCAGACAACTAGATGATGGTATTCGTGCTGGAGATTCATCAGCTTCTCCGGCAGAAGTCTCGAATGGTGATCGTAGATCAAGGTCACGGTGCCTACAACGGGAGCACGCGGATTATGGACTGTTGCCGTCACCAGCCGGTCGCGAATCAAATCACGAAACGCCTCGGACCGGTTCGTGTAGCCCTGGTTTGCGATGAAGGCGTCGAAACGCTCCAACAGATCCGAGTCAATTGCCACGCCGATGCGGTTCAGGATGCCCATACAAGTCTGTGCTGACGGCCAGGGTAACACGAGTTTTCCTGCCATAGCACTGGAGCGCCATAATCCAGCTCGGAGCGGGCAGTCCGACAGAACTGGTGTCGTGATTGATAGGTCCGCTGTGGTCGCCAAGGGTAGATCAATCGCATTGGCGATGACTTTTGAGCGGTGTGCTTGAGAAACGCGGATGTCGGTAAAGTGTCATTTCGCCACATCAGATGCGTGATAATCTGACTCGACTTGTTAGCGCAGGGCAACCCGTTATGACCGCTGGATGTTGCAGACAGATAAATGCGAAGTTCAACCTAAAAACAATAGTAAATATCTGATTTAAATAGATTTGTGTGTTATGGCTTTACGTGTGAAAATGTTCTTTATCACACTCAAATGAAAGCCAACGTTGCAACAGGTCATTTCCCTCATAAGGTGAAAACACAAGCCTTAGTTGCTGCTGGACGGCACTGTTGTCTTTGTCACAAGTACTGCGGCACCAAAATCGAATGTCATCACATTGTTCCCAGAGAAGAAGGTGGCCCTAATACGAGAGCAAACTGTATCCCACTCTGTTTTGACTGCCACGCTGAAGTACAAAGTTATAACCAGAGCCATCCCAAAGGCAATAAGTTTAGTCCGGACGAGTTAAAAGCCCACCGCGACAACTGGTACAAACAGGTCCGCTCCGGCTTTCAGGAGAATGTCCGGCCTATCTACGAAGCTGACCGGAAACTGTTTGCTGATTTTCTGAAAATTCTTCCGAGCAATAGCATCGCTATCAACCAACTCCGTCATGAGCCGTTTTCGAGCCGGTTCCGGTGGGGTGCAGGCGATGTTCTCCGAGAGTTCATAAACGAGCGTGACGGACCAGAGTATGAG
>CAXTWT010000109.1:3454-13193 GCA_964247955.1 uncultured Bryobacteraceae bacterium | reverse complement strand
AGGAACTCCGCCGTAATCACGTCATTCGGCACTAAGCTGCCGACGTAATATGATTTCATGTCCGGTTAGCGGGAACTGCTCTTTCCGGTGACTGTGGTTTCGGTTCCGGGAATCGGTATGGTCCAGAGCAGGCGCTTATGGCGGGTCTTCTGCTCGACTTCCGCCTTGGTGACGGTTTCCGGTTTCAACTGCGCTGGGTCCTGCCAAGCCGTATTTTGACCGGAGGCAGCGCCGGTGTCCGCGTAACCCGGTTTAATCTGCAAGAAAGCGCTTTTACGCAATTCCGTCAGGTACTCGCGTACCTTCGGCTGCATCTTGGGGCCGTACAGCATATTCTCAATCTCCGGCTTTACATCCGCCAACGGCGCCAGACCAGCCTTGGTATGGTCATCTACTTTGAATACTTCAAAACCGGTCGGCAGCTTGATCGGTTGTGTCACCGCGCCTTTGGAAAGGTTCCAAACCGCGTCTTCAATCTGCTTCGCCAACTCGCCTTTTTTATAGCCGCCCAGTACGCCGCCGTCCTTGGCCGTGGCTGCATCCGAGTTGTCACGAACTAAGTCGGTAAAGCGTTGGCCTTTTCCGGCATCTGCCGCAATCTGCTTGGCTTTTTTTTCTGCCGCCGTCACCGCAGCGGGATCTTTGCCTTGCGTTGAAATGAGAATCTCGCTCAGGTACACCTTTTCGTCACGAACGAAATCCTGTTTATGAGCGTTGTAATAATCCGCAATTTCCTTGTCGGTGATGTTGATGCGGCGGCCCACCTCATGCCCGATCACTTCGCGGGTTAGAAACTGGTTCTTGGTCTCCGACTGGAAATCCTCGTAGCTCATCCCGGATTGCTGGCGGACATAGTCATGGAACTTTTCCGGATCAGTCATGCCCGACTGGCGTTGCAAATTGGCCATGTACTTACTAAGGTCGGAATCGACGTTGATGTTTAATTCCTTGGCCCTTTGGGTCAGCAAAAGCTGGTCAATCCGGTCGCGCAGCGCATCTTTCTGCCGGGCCTCGATCTCCTGCTGAATCCGGGATTGCGGCGCGCCTTGCGCCTGCAGTTCCTTGGCGAATTCCCGAGTAAAACGCGCCAGTTCATCCTGGCTGACGATATCGCCGTTGACTCTCGCCACAATCTGATCAACCACCTGCGGCGAAGCAGAACGGGACGGCACATCGGCGGCAAAGCTGAACGAGGCAATAGCCAGAACAGAAACGCACTTAAACTTCATACGGGTGAAACTTCCTCCATTATGGCAAGTTTCCGTAATTTTTTCGAGGAAACTGTCTACTTCTCCGGCGATGGAGGCCGGAATCGAAGTAAAGACGGTTCCACCAAGAAATACGTTGCCACTTTATCGTTTAATTGCCGGACGACGCCGAGGCGTTTCAGCCATATGGTCCAGTTTTGGGTCCGATTCTTCGGCGATGAGCTTGCTGAGAACCTGCCGCAAGTCCTGCAATAGTCGGGACGGATCTGCCGAGTTGTTGATTGGGAACTTCAAAACTCCAGCAGGCGTAAACTGTGCGCCTTCCGTGCTGCGAACCAGATTCATCAACTTGAACGGGTCTATTTTGGATTGTTGATGGAATTTCACGTTGGCGAAACCTTGCCTGCGATCCACCGATTCCACCCCGGCCCGCTCTGCCAACCTCTTCAGCAGGGAAAAGCTGACCAGATTCCTAACTTCCTCCGGGACCGGCCCGTAGCGGTCAGCCAATTCTTCGATAATGCGCTCCGCGCCTTCCTCGTCTTTGACGTCGGCAATCCGTTTATAAGATCGGAGCCGTTGCGCTTCGTCGGCAATGTACTTTGTCGGAATGCGGATATCCAGGCCGAGGTTGAGCGTCGCATGGATTTCGAGCGGCACCTCCTCGCCCTTCAGCTCTCTCACGGTTTCTTCCAGCAGGCGCACGTAGGTGTCGTAACCGACCGCTTCGATGTGCCCGTGCTGCTCGCCGCCCAGGAGATTTCCGGCTCCTCGGAGTTCCAGGTCCAGCGCGGCAATCTTGAAGCCTGCCCCGAGATCGCTGAACTCTTTCAGCGCCGCCAGGCGCTTTCGCGCCACTTCACTTAACTGCGTATCAGCCGGAATCAGGAGATAAGCATAAGCGCGGCGGTTTGATCTGCCGACGCGCCCGCGCAATTGATAAAGCTCGCTCAAGCCGTAACGCTCGGCGTTCTCGATGATGATGGTGTTCGCCAGCGGAATGTCCAGGCCGTTTTCCACAATGGTGGTGCAGACGAAAACATCGTAATCGTGCTTCATGAAACCGAGCAGCACCTTTTCCAAATCGGCCTCGCCCATCTGTCCGTGTCCTACGCCGATACGGCACTGCGGCAGAAGCTCCTGTAAGAAAGCCGCGCGCATGAAGATCGTATCGACCCGGTTATGCACAAAGTACACCTGCCCCTGACGCGCCAGTTCCTGTTCAATCGCGGTCTTAATCAGGTCCGGATTGAAATGCGCAACAACCGTGTTGATCGTTAAACGGTCTTTCGGAGGCGTTTCAATCACCGACATATCGCGCAATCCCAGCAGCGACATATGCAGCGTGCGCGGAATGGGCGTAGCCGACATGGTGAGCACATCCACGTTATGCCGAAGCTGCTTTAAGCGCTCCTTATGCCGTACGCCGAAGCGCTGCTCCTCATCCACGATCAGCAGGCCCAGATCGGAGAAAACCACGTCTTGCGACAGCAGCCGGTGAGTGCCGATCAGAATATCCACTTTGCCCGCTGCTAAGTCTTCCAGAACCTGTTTGATCTCCTTAGGGGAACGGAAGCGGCTGACCAGTTCGACCCGCACCGGAAAGGAAGCAAAACGGCGCTTGAACGTTTCATAGTGCTGAAAGGAAAGCACGGTGGTTGGGGCAAGCACGGCCACCTGTTTGCCGTCGCCCAGGGCTTTAAAAGCAGCCCGCATCGCCACTTCGGTTTTGCCGAAACCGACATCGCCGCAAAGCAGGCGGTCCATCGGCTGCTCGCTTTCCATGTCGCCCTTGATCTGAGTAGTGGCGCTTAATTGATCCTTTGTCGGCGTGTACTCGAAAGCGTCCTCAAATTCGCGTTGCCAATTGCTGTCATCGGAAAAAGCAAAACCTTTCGCGATCCGTCGTTGGGCGTAGAGCTTTAACAACTCGTCCGCCATGTCGCGCATCTTGGCTTTCACGCGCGATTTGGTTTTCTCCCAAGTGACGCCGCCCAGGCGGTCGAGATGGGGCTTGGCTTCACCCGCGCCACGATACTTCTGCACCAGGTCAAGCCGGGTGAGCGGCACATACAGCTTGGATTCCCCGGCGTACTCCAGCACCATGAAATCGCCCTTGCTATCGCCCTGTGCGATTTCGCGAATGCCTAAGAACTGGCCGACTCCGTGGGTGGTATGCACCACGAAATCACCCGGCTTCAGATCCGCAATATCCGCTGCGAAAACAGCCAGTTGCGACTTCGTAGGCTGGCGTGCAATCAGATCGGATGTTTCAAACAGATCTTCCGAACCGAGAATGGCAAGCTGCGATTCGGTTAGTACAGCGCCGCGCCGGATACAGCCTTTAATCAGGTAGGCACTGGAATCAGCGGGATGATAGGAGCGCTCGGCGATGGATGGCCGGGTACCCGCGCTGCTTTCCAACCCAAGCTGATAAGGAACCGAGTACTCCTGTAGAACATCCGCAATCCGTTCCACTTCGCCGATGGAGTTGGCAAAAAAGGTGACCTTATTGCCGGCCTCGATCAAGTTTCGAGCTTCCGCCACAGCTACGGGCATGTTGCCCTTGAAAGTTAAAGAGGGCCGCGTCGGAATGTGAAAATGGTTGGCTGCCGCTCCATCAACAGCTATCAAATCTAACTGCTGAAAACTGATCTGCCCCTGCTTGGCAATGGCGGACTCCAACTCTTCCCAACGAACGAAATTTTTCTCCGGTCCGATTGGCGCGGGTCGGTCCGGGTTGTCCAAACGCTGCCATAAACGATCCGCAGCCGATTGGATGGCGCCCGGCTCATCCAGCACAAGCAGAGCGTCCGGGTTCAAAGAAAAAACGGTGTTGTCACGCGGCTGAACCAGCGGCACGAGAAACTCCCAGCCGGGAAATACTTCGCCCGGATTCGCCAGTTCGAGTTCCGCTTCTTCCGCCGCCTCCGCCAACCTGCGAAGGAGCGAGCGGGAGCGTGGATGTTCTGTTAAGGGCAGCAGCGTGGTTGAATTAATTTTCAGAATAGAGCGCTGTGACTCGGCGTCAAACTGACGAATCGACTCCACTTCATCACCGAAAAACTCGACGCGCACCGGATGATCCGATTCAGCAGGAAAAATATCAAAGATACCGCCGCGCAGCGAGTACTCGCCCACCATCTCCACCGGCTCGCGCTTTTCATAGCCGATGCTTTCGAGATGCTGGATTAAATCCTCCAGCGGGATCTCTTCGCCGACGCGCAGGGTCAGCGCAAGCTGACGGTAAAACTCCGCTGACTCGGTACGCAGCAGGGCCGAGGCAACCGGAACAATCGTGATCGGCACTTTCTGCGCGGAAAGACGCCACAAGCCGACGACGCGCTTTTCCACGATCTCGTTATGCGGAGAAAGATGCTGGTGCGGAAGCACGTCCAGCGCCGGAATTAACTGGGGCGGCGGAAGGTGGCGATCTTTGAGGAGCAGATCAAAGAAAACTTCTGTGGCTTCCAGCAGCGTTTCGGCTTCCTTGTTGCCGTCAACCACCACAAACAACGGCTGCCCGATTGCTTCGTAAAGCAGAACCAGATACAGCGCCTTTGCCGTGGGAACCAGGCCCGAAATGGAGAACGGTCCGGCTTCTTTCCGCTTGAGCCGACCCAGCAGCGATTGAAAGGACGGATGCCTTCCGGCTGACGTGAGAAGTTCTTCTGTTCCGGGATGAATCACAAGCTATACGTTCGAAGCTGCGAAAAAACTTTGTCGGCAATATCGGTCGTGGAGAAACCCGGCTCCAGCGGCAATGTGCGCACTTGGCCTCCTGCGGCTTCCACTTCCTCCCGTCCCGCAATGAAATGGGTCCAGTCTGCGCCTTTTACGAGAATATCGGGCAGCACGTCGGCAATCAGTTCGCGGGGCGTGTCTTCGTCGAAAAGAACTACGGCGTCCACCGCTTCCAAGCGCCGGGCAAGCTCAGCGCGATCCTCTTGGCTGAAGAAGGGGCGCGATGGTCCTTTCGACCTGCGGACGCTTGCATCCGTATTGAGCGCGAGTATCAGCACGTCGCCTAAGGAACGGGCGCTTTCTAAAAGCCGGACGTGGCCGGGATGCAGAATGTCGTAGCATCCGTTGGTGAACACAACCTTCTTGCCTTCCGACCTCCACGCCCTGCGTTGCTGAACGAGAGCTTCGCGCGTATACAGCCTGCTCATCCGCTTATCCGTTGGCCCTGATAACCGCCATGTCCATGATTTCTATTTTACCCGGCATTAGCGGATGGGCGGCTCGACTCAAACAAAGAAGCAAACCGCTAGGGAATATGAATCCATTGACCCGGTTTTATTTCTTGCAGAGCAGTATGGATCGATGCCAGGAGCGGCAATAGACTCCTCATTGACCCGTCAATCTTGCTCGGCAGGATAATAGCAAGGCCAGGATGCCTTTTCAAGTTCTGCTGGTATTCCATATTCACGTCTACCGTCATAAGCACATCAAATGTACTGGTAGTGCATTCCAGCAGCTTGAGATCCTGCACCCCCTTCGCCTTCAGGTGCTGCACGGTGACGCACTCGTGCTCAAGGAATTGATGCCTTAGCCGTACATGCAGGCATTCATCAATCACAATCCTCATGCAGCGCTGCGGCGCTGTACTAACTCAATCATGTAATCCAATGCCGCATTCACTTGGTCACGGGTGACGGTGGGAAAACCAATCAGGAAATCGTCAATTGACCCACCGTGTTTGAGGTGGCTTAACAGGTTTGCAAACGGCACTCTTGTACCACCAAAACAAGGCATGCCGCCCAGTATTTCAGGATCGGACACAATCACACTTGGCGCGTTCTGTGCAGCCATAATAAAAGTTTATCGAACTTGCAAGCTAGCTCTCTCGAAGGTAAGTATGCTGAGTCTTAGAAGACAATGACGTTCCGCAAGATTCTCGTTCGCGCTACTAACTGGGTGGGCGATGCCGTCATGTCGGTACCGGCGCTGCAAGCCTTGCGGGAACGCTTTCCGGCGGCGGAGATTGCCATTCTGGTCCGTCCGTGGGTGGCGGGATTATACGGCCGCGAGCCGTTTTGCGACGAACTGATTCCTTACGAAGCGCCGAGGAACTGGCGTGGTTTGGGGGAAAAGTGGAAAATCGCCCAGGATCTCCGTGCGCGCAATTTTGATTGTGCGGTGCTGCTCCAAAACGCCTTTGAATCGGCAGCCCTGGTGAAAGCCGCCGGAATCCCGGTGCGGATCGGTTATGACCGTGACCGGCGCGGCTGGCTGCTGACGCATTCGGTTCCGGTGCCGGAAAAAGGTGAAACTCCCAAGCACCAAAGGTTCTATTATCTGGAGCTTTTGAAACGCGCCGGAATCGTCCCTGGGTACCCGACGGATGGTCATATCCGGCTGCACGGCGCTTCCCTAGCGGCGCAAGAGGGTAGAAAACGTTTCGATTCCTCCTCATTCGCTGGGCAGGTGATTGGAGTAGCGCCGGGGGCGGCCTATGGCGGAGCGAAGCGCTGGCTGCCGGAGCGTTTCGGGAAAGCGGCGGCGCAACTGGCGCAAGAGCGAAACGCTTCTGTCGCCATCTTCGGATCAAAAGAAGAATGGCCGATCTGCAACATTGTTCATGAGTACTTGCAGTCTGTCGGAGGCGGCTCTGTCAACTTTGCCGGCAAGACCACGCTAAGCGAGTTTATGGAGATGGCCGCCGCTTGCGAGTTGCTGCTGACAAATGATTCCGGCCCTATGCACATCGCTTCTGCTCTGGGAGTTCCTACCGTGGCCGTCTTTGGAGCCACCGACGATGAAGCGACAGGCCCAACCGGCGCCTGGAGCCGCGTGGTTCGTGAACCGGTTGAGTGTAGTCCGTGTCTCCTGCGCGAGTGTCCCATTGATCATCGGTGCATGCTGCGCGTTTCCGCCGAACGCGTGACGCGGGAAGCTTCCCATCTTCTCACTATTCCTACAGGCACACGGACGCGCATAGACTAAGAGTTTGGATACGCGAAACAAGATTGTCTCCACGGAACGCGCGAAGAAACTGCTGGAAGACGGCGCATGGACGGTAATTGTCGGCCTGTTCGATCCCTTAACTGCTTCCCAGGCTCGCCGCATTGAGGATTACGGGGGCGAGCAAACCCTGATCGTCGTCCTCCAAAGCCCGGATACTCTACTGCCCATTGATACCCGCTGCCAACTTGCTGCCGCGCTCCGCTCCGTGAACTTTGTTCTTGGGGCAACCCGACAGAACTGGCAAGAGATTGCACCTTCCAATCCACATGTTTACGTCATTGATGATGAGGAAGCGGAGCAGCGCCGATCTCAGGACTTTGTCGAGTTGGTTGCTTCCCGCCAAAACAGTTGACGATGACCCGCACTCAAGAAGATTCCGGCATCCTGGTGATCCGTTTAGGCGCGATGGGAGATATCATCCATACTCTTCCCGCTGCGGCCAGTCTCAAGGCCAACTTTCCCGAGCGTAAGCTTTCCTGGCTGCTTGCGCCGCGCTGGATGCCTTTGCTTGCAGGAAATCCATATATTGACGAGTTGATCGGTTTCGAACGAACCGGATTAACGCCGCTGAAAACCACTTGGCGGCGCTTGCGCCAAAATCGCTTTGATTTAGCCTTCGACTTCCAAGGTTTGCTGCAATCCGCGCTCGCCGGACGCGCCGCGCGTCCCAGGAGCTTTTACGGATTCAGCGGCACAGTAGCCCGCGAAGCGCATGCTGCCTGGTTTTACGATCATTGCGTTGATGTGACAGGTCCACATCGAGTGGAGCGAAATTTGCAATTAGTCGCGGCTGCCGGTGCTGCGAAGCGAACGACGCAAGCCTGGATTCCGCCGGGTGCTCCCGAAGGCGACCTGCCGAAAGATCCGTTTATTTTGACAAATCCGTTTGCCGGTTGGGCAGGAAAGGAGTGGCCGCTTCCGCATTACCAAACCCTCGGGCGGGAGTTGCAAAAAGAAGGGTTGCAGTTGGTCGTCAGTGTTCCGGCGCACAAGGCTGCTGAACTCCGAAACTTCCAGCACATCCATGTGTACGTTTCGACGCTGGCCGGTTTGATTGACGCAACACGGCGCGCCGCCGCCATTGTGGGCGTGGATAGCGGGCCGCTGCATCTGGCGGCAGCTTTGGGTAAGCCGGGTGTCGCGCTGTTTGGGCCTACCGATCCCGCGTGTACTGGTCCGTTCAGCGGCAGCTTAACGGTTGTCCGCGCGCCGGGCGTTCAAACAACTTACAAGCGGCATTCCAAAACTCACTCCAGCATGAAGGCAATCACGGTCGAGCAGGTAAAAACGGCTCTGCTCAAATCGTTGGCTCATCAAACGGAGACTGTATCAAAGCCGTGAGCACCAGGAATGAAGTTGATAAACAGAGATACTTTTTTCCTAAACCGTACGCCGATTTCGTGCAGCGGCTGCGGGTTCCCTGCGGCTTCCTGCTCCTGATTGCATTTGCCTGGCTATCTGAACCGTATTGTGGGTCGATGCTCATCGGCCTTCCCCTTTCGGTTCTCGGGCTGACCCTGCGCGGCTGGGCTGGCGGACATTTGGCGAAAGACCGGCAACTGGCGACATCAGGCCCGTACGCTTACCTTCGCAATCCGCTGTATGCGGGAACCCTGATGGTTGCCGGCGGAATCGTGATCGCCTCCAGAAATCTTTGGCTCGGCATTATTTTCGCTGCCGCTTTTGGATTGATTTATCTGCCCGCGATTGAACTGGAAGAGCAGCACCTGCGCGAAATTTTCCCGGACTACGCCGCCTATGCCATGCAAGTTCGGCGCTTTCTACCCCTCCATCACATTTCCGGCGATAATCGGCGGTTTTCCTGGGCGCTGTACCGCCGAAACGAAGAATACAAAGCTGCCCTCGGCTTTCTGGTGGCGCTGGCGTGGCTCATCGGAAGATCTTTGTGATACTCTTTCGCTGATGAGAGTCGGATGTTTCACCCCGTTGTTGTCGCAGTTTCCGCTGGATAAAGTCTTTGAAAAGCTTAAAGGGCTGGAGATTAATACCGTCGAACTCGGCACCGGAAATTATCCCGGCGATCCGCATTGCAAACTTTCGATGCTGGATAACGCCAACGAATTGTCTGAGTTCAAGAAAAAACTGGATGGCGCTGGCTTCTCGATTAGCGCGCTTTCCTGCCACGGGAATCCTTTACACCCCGACCCGGCCATTGCCAAGGGGTACGCGGACACAAGCAAGCGCACGGTGGAGCTTGCCGCCAAGCTGGGCGTCCCGATAGTGATTGATTTCTCCGGCTGTCCCGGCGACAGCGACAACGCCAAGTTCCCGAACTGGGTGACCTGCCCCTGGCCGCCGGAGTACCTGGAAGTGCTCGATTGGCAGTGGGAGAAAAAAGTGATTCCTTACTGGACCGAACACGGCAAATTCGCCAAGGATCACGGCGTCAAGATTGCCATCGAGATGCATCCCGGCTTTGTCGTGTATAGTCCCGAGACCATGCTGAAGCTCCGTTCGATTGCGGGCGACAGCGTCGGCTGCAACTACGATCCGAGCCATATGTTCTGGCAGAGCATCGATCCCATCAAGGCCATTCGCGT
>CAXTWT010000109.1:0-3354 GCA_964247955.1 uncultured Bryobacteraceae bacterium | reverse complement strand
ACGAAAGCCGCGAACTTTCTCAACGAGATCATCATTCGCGAACAGCCCGGCAGCGCTTGGTGGGTCTAAGAATCGCAAGGTTTTCACGCTGAGTTTTTAGGGCCTGTGTTCGTATCCCTGTCTGATGCCTTCCGCCCAAAGCTAAAATAAACGTTTCAGGAGCGTAGCGCTTAAACAGGAGATCCATGCCCGGAAAGAAAATCGGAATTTTAACTGGCGGAGGAGATGTTCCCGGTCTCAACGCTGTCATCAAAAACGTGGTTTACCGCAGCACCAGCGACGGACACGACGTAACCGGAATCCGCTTAGGGTGGAAAGGCTTGACGGACCTGAATTTCGACGATCCGGAAAGCGTAAAGCATTATGTTCTGCCATTGAATCGCGAAAACACCCGAACCATTGACCGCACGGGCGGAACGTTTCTGCACACCAGCCGCACCAGCCCGTCCAAGATGAAGAAAGTTCCATCGTTTCTGAAGCTGGAAGATTTCCCGTCGGCGCAGACCACCAAGGACGGTCAGACCACAACTACCTACGACTTGAGCAAGCATGTGTTGTCCAATCTCGAAAAGCTGGATATCGATCATCTGATTGCCATTGGCGGCGATGACACCCTGAGCTATGCTGCCATTTTGAGCAAGCTCGGCTTTAACGTGATCGGCGTTCCCAAGACGATGGACAACGACGTTCGCAACACCGAGTACTGCATCGGCTTTTCCACCGCGATCTCGCGCGCCAAGGAAGCCATCGCGCGCCAGCGCACAACTGTCGGCTCCCATGAGCGCGTGGGCATCTTCCGGGTCTTCGGGCGTGATGCCGGTTACACGGCGCTCTACACCGCTTATGTCACTTCCATTCGCTGCGGTATTCCTGAATATCAATTTGATCTCGATCACATGATCGAGCTTTTAATGACGGACAAGCGCAATAATCCGAGCAACTATTGTCTGGTCATCCTGTCCGAGGGCGCAGCCTGGAAAGGCTATCAAGTGAAGGAGTACGGCGAACCCGATGCTTTCGGGCACCGCAAAAAGTTCAGCATCGCCGAAGCTTTCAGTGACGAGGTTTCGGCCAAAACAGGCTCGGAAACCGTGGTCAGCGATCTGACGTATGATCTCCGCAGCGGCACGCCGGATTTCCTCGATACGCTGGTTGCGACCACCTTTGGAACCATGGCTTACGATGCGATCACGTCCCAAAAAACGGGTCTGATGGCTTCCATTACGGACGGAAAATTCGCCATGGTCGAAATCCCTGATCCGAAGCTCGGGCCGCGCCATGTCGATATTGAAAAGATGTACAACACCGAACGCTACCGCCCCAGTTACACTAACAAAGAAGGCTTGCCGGTCTTTTTGACCCACGCCTGATTGCATGCCGAAGCAGTCTCCTCGCCTGGATCTGCCGCTTTCCGAGATTGTCGAAGCGCAGGGCCACTTAATCGATTCCCACATCATGGAGCGGATCTTCGACTCGGTTGTCGAGTTCGGAGGCCGCTTTGAGGTGGAAAATTTCCAGATCGGCCGTACCAACGGCGATGTTTCTTCACTGCGGCTCCGTGTGGAAGCTCCTTCGCAGGAGCAGATGGAACACATGATGACGCAGTTGCTTGGCCTCGGCTGCGCCCCTATCGATGGCGGAGACGCCGAGCTGAAGCCTGCCGAAAAGGACCGCTGCGCGCCGGAAGATTTCTACTCCAGCACGAATCAGCGTACTTTTGTCCGCTACGGCGGTCAATGGCTGGAAGCGCAAAACCAGCGCATGGACGCCATGATTGTCATTCGCGACGGTCAAGCGCAGTGCCGCCGCTTGCGTGACATCAAGGCCGGTGATCCCGTGGTGACCGGCATGAAGGGCATCCGCGTGATTCCCGAAGCCAAGGAACGCGACCGCATGTCGTTTGCGTTCATGAGCAACGAAATTTCCTCCGAGCGCCAGGTGGAAACCGCCGTCGCGCAAACAGCGGCCATCCTGCGCCAGGTTCGTGAAGATGGACGGAGAATTGTAGCCGTGGCGGGTCCGGTCGTGGTGCATACCGGCGGGTGCGAGCCGCTATCGAAACTGATTCGAAACAAATGGATTGACACCGTGCTGGCGGGAAATGCCTTGGCGGTGCATGACATCGAGTCTGCTCTTCTCGGCACATCCCTGGGCGTCCGCACCCAGGACGGGCGACTGGAAGAGCATGGGCATCGCAATCATATGCGCGCCATCAACGCCATCAATCACGCGGGCGGCATCGCTCAGGCTGTCAAAACAGGGCAACTGACGAAGGGCGTCATGTACGAGTGCGTCCAGGCGGAAGTACCGTTCGTACTGGCGGGCAGCATTCGTGACGACGGCCCTCTTCCCGAGGTGATTACTGACATGAACCAGGCGCAGGATGCTTATGCCGCGCAACTGCGCGATGCGGGCGTGGTTTTGTGCTTAAGCTCCATGCTGCATTCGATTGCCGTGGGAAACATGCTGCCCGCCTGGGTGAAAATAGTGTGTGTGGATATTAATCCGGCGGTGCCGACCAAAGTGAGTGATCGCGGTACAGGTCAGGCGGTTGGTGTGGTAACTGATGTCGGCCTGTTTCTTGATCTGCTCGCGCAGAAGTTAAACGCCCAATGAGAATAAACCGTCAATACACTGACCAACACGCGGCGGCAGGAGTCGATGCGGACCTGCCCGCCATTGAAACCTGGCCGAACCAGTACAGCGACTATGAGATCGAGATCGTGATGCCTGAATTTACATCGGTATGCCCAAAGACCGGCCTTCCCGATCACGGGACGCTGCGTTTGATCTATACGCCCGATAAACTTTGCCTGGAGTTGAAGTCCCTGAAGATGTACACGCTTGCCTATCGGAATTTGGGTATTTTCCAGGAAAATGCAGTCAATCGGATGCTCGCCGATGTGGTGAGCGCAGCTCAGCCGGTGCAGGCTGCGGTGATCGGCGATTGGGTGCCGCGTGGAGGCATTTCGACCCGTGTTACTGCCCGGTACCAGCGCGAAGCGAGTACCCCGCAACTTGCTGTAGAACGAAATAACTCGCATAATATCTAAGTGCTTTCATGCTGAAACGTTCCGCTCGCTTCATCGCTTTCTGCTTTGCTGCGAGCATCGCTCCTGCGGCTGAGTTTCGAACGGGCCAAGCCGCGCAGGCTGTTGTCGGTCAGTCTTCCTTTACCTCCCATGATGGAGGAATTTCGGCGCAAAGCTTGGCCTTTTCGAATGGAAAGCTGTATGTGGCCGATGCGTCTGGGCGTGTGCTGACTTTTGACGGCATTCCCAGCCCCGGTGATGATTGGGGCGACCGCTCGTACTCCTCTTGCGCTGTTTGCGGGTTTACGCCCAGCGCCGTTGC
>CAXTWT010000108.1:0-13276 GCA_964247955.1 uncultured Bryobacteraceae bacterium | reverse complement strand
TTTATTGCTCTGGCTGGAGGCGCAGCGTAATTGGATGCTGATCATTGGAGCCTTGATCGGGCTGAGACTGGCCGTGGGCGGCATTGTGCATGTTTTTGTCAGCATCCTTAGCTGGCGTCAAGATTCAATTGATTGACGCTTCCCATGGCGGAAGCCGGGATTTTTGCTTCACCGACCAGATTAGTATTGAATCTCCATAAACTTACAATCCCGCAACCAGCAGGCATGAAAAAACAGGAAAGCTAAAAAAGGGAAGAGTGGCGGGGACGACGGGGCTCGAACCCGCGACCTCCGACGTGACAGGCCGGCGTTCTAACCAACTGAACTACGTCCCCTTAACAAGCAAACGTCGGACATCAGCAGGATAGCACAAGTCAGTGTCGTGCGGGAACATAGGGCAGCAGGTCTCCCGGCGTGGAATTCTCTTAAAGACCGAACTATCAAACGTTATGCAGTTCCCTCTTTCGCAGAGTCATCTTTTAACTCCTCCAGAGTCACTCGCGCCGACCACTCGGCACCGGCCAGAATAATCAACGTCGCAATAAATGACCAAAGAATGATGCTGATCGATTGCACGAAAGGCGGCACTTCGTTGCGGAGCTTTGCCCGCAGCCAGGGCCACGTCAGGATGTTGATGTACTTCGATATTTCGAGCAGCACCGCCACGGCAACCGAAGCCGGAATCAGCCGCCGAACGCGAATGGCGGTATTTGGCAAAATCCAATACACCAGAAAAAGCATCAGCATGGTGATAGGAAGAGCGACGATGCGCAGGATGAAGGATTGCAACTGCCCGGCCCAATAGCTGGAGCCGAAATGCGCGCTTAAAAACTGCGCGTTGATCGTGGTAATGCTTATATTCGCCAGCACAAGCATGCCGCATCCGAAGATCAGCCCGAGGCTTACGATCTGATTGCGAAGAAAGGTGCGGTTTTGTTGAACGCGCCAGATGCGATTGAATGCGACCTCCAGCGGAACAAAGATGCCGTTAGCCGTGAAGAGCAGCAGAAACACGGAAAGCCAACTGAACTTGTGCGAGGCAGCGCCGAGGAGATAAGCGCGGAAGTTCACGCCGAAACTCTCGGGAAAGTAGTCGTTCAAAGTTTGGATGATGACATCCACAGCAGCCCGCCAATGCAGGACGGAGCGGCACAGGCTGATCATGGCAACGAGAAACGGAAAGAACGACATCAGCAGGTTCGCGGCAACGGCAAACGAGTAGACATGAACCTCCGTTTCGAGAAGAAATCGCAGCGACGGCCAGATGCTGTTCCATAACGCTTGCCAGGAACGCACCTGCACGTGAGGACCGGTTTCAAAAGGGCCGCGCTTCACAGCAGACGGTACCGGAGAAGAATCCAAACTCACTGCCCCGCGCTGGTTCTTTGAATGCCGGAAAGCTCGTAGTCCCCGGATTCATACACATTGACAGTTGCTTTGATGGTTTCTCCCGGAGACAAGGAATCAAATTCGGTTTTGGAAGCAATCGGATAATCCATTTTCATCGCCTCCATGTAATCAGGAATGGCGGCAGCGTCTATCGAAGCAGTTTGTTCCTTTTTGTTCAGCGACACAACCTTGCCGGTTAGCGGGTAGTGACGCGCCGGTCCCTTCCCTTCCGGCTTATGGCCGCAAGCCAAGGTCGCTACCATCAGGGAAATCAATCCGAGGGAAAAACGCAGAGTCATCTGTCTTTCAAGGTAACTGGTTCCGGTACAATTTGCGAAAAACGATTTCGATCCCGTTGCGGAACGAGTATAATGCGGAGCAACATCCTATAGGAGATAAACATGAGCGCAACCATATCCGGAGTGCCCGCAAACCGCCCCGAAAGCTTGGCCGATGATATCGCAGGAATGGGAAGCTTTTTCATTGATCCTCCCGGCGCAGCGCGACGGGTCTTTCATAAATGGTTCTGGCTGGCTCCGTTGGTCGTTATCTCGATTGTTGGAGCCGTCGCCATCTACACGCGAATGCCTTATATGCGGCATGTGCTGGAAGTGTCGCCGCCGCCAAACGTGAACCCGGAGCAGCTTCCAAGAATCATTGATTTCACCATCATGATCCAGCGTGTTTTCATGTATCTGGCGCCGGTGGTGACCGGAATTTTTCTGTCCATACAAGCGCTGATCCTGTTTGCGATGTGTTCCATTCTGGCAGTAAATGCCAAGTTCCGGATGCTGCTGAACCTGGTCGCGGGCTGCTGGCTGATTCAGTCGCTGTCCGACATTGCAAGCGTAGTGATCTTGAAGGCAAAAGGCGAAGCTTCGACCATGGCGGAATTAACACCCCCGCTGGGGCTGGATATTTTTCTTTCAGAGGGCACAAACAAGCTGTTGATGGGATTTCTGGGATTCTTTTCCTTGTTCGGGATCTGGTGGATTGTCATGCTGGTGCTGGTGTTCAGCGCCGCGTTTCGAGTGAGCAAAGGTAAAGCGTTCGCGATTATTTTTCCGTTACTGCTGATCGGCTTGGCTTTCCGGTTGTTAATGGCATCTCGGCAGGGGTAAGCAGCTGCCAACGCACTCCGACTGCGGGGGGCTGCTAGCAATCTGGCCTACTTCGTAGGCACCACGCGTTTCGACATGATGATATCGGGGCGACCCAGCCCATTTGCATCTGGAACGACCCCCGTCACTACATAGCCGAGCTTTCGGTAGAACAAGAATGGATGACGACGTCCAAGATCGCGGATTTCCTTAAGATGTCTTGGGAAATCGCTATAAAGGTCAACCTGCGAAAGAGAAGTCATTCCCGCCTCGTCATCCGTGCCGAGAGTCACGGTGAGCGCGCCCCTGACTGATGCTTCGACTTCGAAATGTGCTACCAGTTTTCGACCGATTCCCCGGTTCCGATATGCCCGATGCACGACCACCGGATGAAGTTCCCACACGCGGCCATGATATTCCGGCAGTCCACCAACCCAGCCGGCAACGATGGAGTCATCAAGCATTGCGTGCGCGAATCCCTCATCCATGATCCGCGCCAACTCTCGACGCGCAACGAGTAAGTCGGGCCAACCTCCGGGTTCGTCGAATTGTTCAATGAGCATGAATGCCGCTGCTTCCTGAATGGTCCCGGTCTGGACGGACAAGTCAACGATCTCCATGGAATCATTCTCGTGCAGACGGAAGCTGGCCCGCAGCAATGTCTTTGGAAACAAGTCGCCGACAGTTGTCGGCTGAAAGGTTCACTTCGAAGGACAGAAAGCGTTTACAATGAAGTTGTTGCTTAACGGAAAGAGGCTCGCATGTTGAGATCCATTGGCCCGACTGAACTTCTGGTCATTTTAGTTGTGTTGGTTTTATTATTTGGCGGCAAAAAGATACCGGAACTGGCCAAAGGATTGGGCGAAGGCATCCGTCATTTTAAGGGCGCGGTGAAGGACGAGGACGAAAAAACCGATAAAGACAGAAAGCTGTAATCAGCCGTCTTTTTAAAAACAGTCAAACGGGAAAGCCCTGCGAACCCAATCGTGGGGCTTTCCGTTTCAGGCGGTTTCTACTTGCTTGCCACTTTTTTCGGCGGCACAATCGCGTCCTTCACGGATTTGGCTACCCGGAATTTCACGACCTTTTTGGCCGGAATCTTGATTGCCTCTCCCGTGGCGGGATTTCTGCCGGTGCGGGCTTTGCGGTCGGCGCGCACCAGCCTGCCGATTCCCGGCAATATGAACACGCCGCTTTTCTTTGTTTCGCGAACCGCCATCTCCGAAAGAGAATCCATAAATTGCTTCGCCACGCGATTGTTGATTCCGGCGGTTTCCGCAAGTTCTCTCACAATCGCGGTTTGAGTCATACGTTTTGCTGCTTCAGCCATCGAAAAGCTCCTGTTGTGGAATGAGTGGAAACAGAACTTCCATCTGCGCACTTTGTTCGGAACTGATGTATAAAACAAATGTTAGACAAAATGTTCGAAGTTCTGCTTAGTCAACTCGATGATACGGAAGTGAGATGCGCTTGTAAAGCGAAAACAGCAAGAAACAAGGGATTTTTTGTAATTTTCCGGCACAGGCTAATCAAAACCCTGTAAAACCGGCTTTCCGGGGGGATTTGGAGGCGCGAACACCGTGTTTACAGGCGCTCGGCGCTACCGTGTTGCGTCGTTTGCCGCTAACGTCGGGACAACACTGCCCTCACGCGCCGCCCACCGCTCCAGCACCGTTCGCAGCGCCTCCAAACTGATGGGCTTGCTGACGTAATCGTCCATTCCGGCTTTCAAGCAATCTTCACGGTCTTCTGCCGTTGCTGAGGCAGTCAGCGCGACAATCGGCACGCCCTGGCCGGTGGGCAGCGCGCGAATGGCGCGGGTTGCTTCCAGGCCGGAGATGCCGGGCATTTGCACATCCATCAGAAGAAGGTGGAACGTTTCGGTTCCGGCTTTCTGGATCGCTGCCTGGCCGTCAGCTACAATCTCCGCCGTGTAGCCCAGCTTTTTCAAAAGCCCTTGCGTGACCGCCTGGTTCACTTTATTATCTTCAACGACGAGAATGCGGGCGTCCGATTGCCGCACGGAGGCAGGCAGTTCTCCCACGGATTTTTCGACTTGGCAAGCTTCTGCCGGAAAATCGAAAGTGAAGGTCGATCCTTCTCCTTCCTTGCTCTTTACATGAATCGTGCCGCCCATGGCTTCAATCAAACTTCGACAGATTGCCAAGCCCAGACCCGTACCGCCAAAGCGGCGACTCGTTGTAGCGTCCACCTGACTAAACGGACGGAACAGCCGGTGCGCTTTCTCTTCCGGTATGCCGATTCCCGAATCTTTGACGCAGATACGAATGCGCTGCTGTGTATTGCTTCCCCCAATCGGGATGGCCTCGGCGCTGACCTCCACGCAGCCTGCTTCCGTGAATTTGACGGCGTTGCTCAGCAGGTTTGCCATAACCTGCCGGATGCGGTTTGCGTCTCCCAGCAGCCGCTCCGGAATACCGGGCGCCATATGCAATCGCATCTGCAAATGTTTTTCTTCGGCAAGCCTTCGGAAAAGACCTAAACTCCATTCCAAGCAATCCTGCAAGCAAAACGGAATGCACTCCAACTCCAGGTTGCCGGATTCGATCTTGCTGAAATCCAGAATGTCATCCACAACGGAGCGGAGTATGTCGCCTGAGGTGCGAATAAGCCCCACGATTTTCCGGGCGGATTCCGGCATGTTCTGTTCGTCAGCGAGCAGGGTGCTGAGCCCCAAAACTCCGTTCAGCGGCGTGCGGATTTCGTGGCTCATGTTGGCCAGGAATTGGCCTTTCGCGTTTGCCATGGATTCGGCATCAGCGCGAGCGCGGCGCAACTCCGATTCCATTTCCTTCCGCTCCGAAATATCGAGCAGAAAGGCAAGCGAGAGAGGCCGGTCGGGAAGGGCAACACGGCGCGTCCAGAGTAGGGCGGTGCGCTGCCGGCCGAAGCACGCTTCCACCGCATTGACACTCTCCTGCGGTTCCGCCAGACCGACTTCAGCCAGGGTTCTGCCGGTCAGTTCCGCTTTATCCGCCCCATAGATATCAAGAAACGATTGGTTCACATCCAGCACGCAGCCAGTTGCGTCGGCCAGCGCTATGCCGACCGGACTTGCTTCAAACACAGCGCGGAAGGACGCTTCTGCTTTGGATCGCTGCTCGAACTCTTGGCGAAGCGTCTGGTTGGCCGCCTGAAGTTGGGCCGCCCGTTGGGCGACCATGCTGTCGAGATCATTGATCCGCAGCCGCGCCTGTCGGCTCACCACCCATTTGCGCGTGAGCGCGCAAGCCATTTGAATCACTTCGATATTGTCAAAGGGCTTTTTGAGGATAAGAAGGTTGTCGGATTGCCCGAGCTTGCGATGAATGTCTTTCCAGGAGTAATCGGAATAAGCAGTGCAAATAACAACCTGCAAGTCCGGGTATGCCGCCCACAACCGACCAATGGTTTCAATGCCGTCCCACCCCGGAGGCATCCGCACATCGACAAAGGCCATCGCATAGGGCCTGCCTTCCGCAAGCGATGCCTTCAGCATCGCCAAACCTTCCTGACCCTGGTAAGCGGAATCCAGTTCAAAGGCGACGTTCGGCAATGCCGCAGTATCAAAGAGAATCGCCTCGTCCTCTTCCAGGGCCGAAGCCGAATCCGGTTCGCCGCTCAGGATCTTACGCAAGTCCTCGTGAATCGCCTGGTTATCGTCGATCACCAGAATGCGATGATTCGGCTCCCATTCAGTTAGCTCTTGCATATTCCTTCTCCTCTTGGCGGCTCGCTCCGGACTTGAAAGGCAGTTCCAGCGTAAAGGTTGCGCCAAGCCCTAACCCCTGGCTTTCTACAAATAGCGCTCCGCCCATTTCACGAGCTGCCAGCGCCCCGGAATGGAGGCCGAACCCGTGCCCGTCGGCTTTAGTAGTAAAGCCATGGGCAAAGATGCGCGTCAGGTTTTCAGGCGAGAGACCCACGCCTGAGTCCTTGACCTGCACCCGCACGCAATCTTCCCGGTGCTGATAAACCCGCACCCATATCCTGCGTTGGGAGTTTGCGCATTCTTTTATTGCTTCCTTTGCATTGCGCAGCAGATTTGTCAAGATCTGAACCACTTTGTGTTTATCGGCCAGAAGTTCGGGAACCTGTCCGAAATCCTGCGTGAGAGAAATCTGATGCCGGTCGCAACTGGATTGAACCATTTGGACGACATCCCGCGCCAGAACCGCTAAATCAATCTTTTCCACCAGTCCCGAGACTTTCGCGTAATTCTGCTGCGTGGCGACGATTGCTTTGATGTGGCTGACGTGATTGGTCAGGAGTTCGATTTCCTGCGCTAGAACTGTGCGTTCTTGTTTGAAGTGCTGCGCCAGCTTTTCGAGATAAGGAAGCACACGGGAGCCTTTCGGATCACTGCTTAGAAATTCAGGCAACTGACTGCGATTCTCCTGCAGCATGGAAACAGCGCTTATCAGATTGTCAACGCGAGTCTCGCGCACCTTTGCGGCAACCAGGGTGGCCGACACGTTTACGCTGTTCAGAACGTTGCCGACGTTATGCAGAACACCCGTCGCAATCTCGGCCATGCCGGACTGGCGGGAGAGTTCAATCAGCCGCAACTGAGCGTCAGCCAGTTCGGCCCGCGCCCGCTCCTTGGCATGCACCTGATCCTGCAGTTCACGGGTGCGGTCAGCCACGCGCGTTTCTAAAGTCTCGTTGGCTTGGAGGAGCGCCTGCTGCGCACCCTGCCGCGCGCTCGATGCGCCCAGCATGTCGGCGACCGCGCGAAAACTGTCTTGTTCCGCATCGCTCCATTGGCGTCCGGCGTGAGAATCCTCAAATCCGAGAACTCCGAACCACTCGCCGCGAACTTTCAGCGGCACTAAAATGGATGTCGGCGGCGCTCCCTGGAGATGGCTATGGCTGAAGTTTGCAAGATCCTGCCCTGAAAGGATCAGAATCTCGCCTGAAATGAAGCGATCTTTGCACTCATGCAGCACAAAGCGGTTCCACCCAAACCTTTCCGCTTCCATATTTCCGGCGTTGCCATCGTCACCTAACCACTCGGCATGAAACCCGGCGAAGTCTTCCGTCGAAGGCGTCGTGATTACAAAGGCGCGGCTGACAGCGGCAGCGCTGCCGATCTTCTCCAGAACATCCCTGATTACGCTGCGCCAATCATCTGCACCCAGGAACTGCTGGGCGGCAAACCGGACGCTTTCTAAAATGCGGTTTTTCTGCGCAATGGAATCGGCCATGAAGTTGAACGAATGGGCTAGGCTGCTCACTTCGTCGTCCGTTGTGATTGCGGCGCGCGCCCCCAAATTTCCGGCGGCAATCTGACGGACCACGTTTTCCAGGATCAAAATCGGGCGCACGATATGCCGGGCATAGCGCACAGAGATCAGAAAACTTACACCGACACAAATAAGTACCAAGATCCCCGTTCGTTTATAGATTTCGATAACGCTTTTGTCGTAAGCCTGCGGGGACAGCCCCACATGAATCCATCCCCAGGGAACATTGGAGGAGTCGAACGGCTCGGAAAAACGGAAAACCCGGCGGTTAAATACAGGAACTGTTTCCAAGCCGTCCAGCCGTTTACGGTCGCTGGGGTGCCAGTACTCTCCTAACGTTTCGTTCCGCCAGCCGGCGCGTCCCACCACCACCGAAAATCCGTCATTTCTGGTAATGACCAAGTATTCAATGGCGCTATCGCCGGCCAACACTTGTAAGCAATGCTCGACCAGATCGCTGAAGTCTCCCAGGACGGCTGCCGAGCGCGTGACATCGCGCAGGGAAGAGGTCACGCCCAAAGCCTTGGAGGCGAGCGCATCCTGCAAGTCGCGCTTCTGCTCCGGAACGATAGCCAGCACAAAAAGGCTCATAGTAAACAAAGTCACCAGCCAGGCCAGAACGGCGATGCGGATTGTGATTCCCTGCTTGGGAAACTGGATGGCGTTTGCGGGAAACATTAATGGACTTTTGCGGCGGTGATTCCAGCGATTTTCAGATACTTCGACTGTAAATCGATCACGCTGTCGAGATCCTGCTTGTCAATGGGAACCGTGCGCCGGCTTCGGAAGAAAAGCAGGATTTGCCGGCCCTCCGGATTGTTTTGCAGCTCGGACATGCCACGGCGTATGTCGGCCTGATGATCCTTCTGGTTGACATGCACCGAAAACAAGCTTTCCACCATCTCCGGCGATTCAGCAATGGCCTTCAACTTTCCGCCCACTTGCGGGTTTAACTCCCGCAGAACGTCCCAGCTTGCATTGTCGATCAGGCACGCGTCCGCCTTTCCAAAAAACAAGGGCAAGCACGCGGAGGAAGGCTTGGGAGTGCTCGTAAACGATCCGAAGAACCGTTCCGCAGGTCCAAGACGTTGTTCCTGCAGCATTACATCTATCCACATTCGGCTGAGATTAGCGTCAAACCGCGAATAGACGGCCAAACTCTTGCCCTTTAAGTCCTCTATTTGCGCCAAGCCGGAATCGCGATTCACCAGAAGCAGATACTTGATTTTGCCTTTGCCTTCACTTCCAGCCGCCATCGTCATCACCGGCAGCAGCACTCCGGGACGGGCAATGGCCAGATACTCGAGCGTGGAGGAAACGACCACGTCGATGGAGCCTTCGTCAATCCGTTTCCTCATGATCTCTACGGTGTCGATCAATTCCACTTGCGGGTTCACGGCCCAGCCCACATGACCGGCAACACTGTGCAGCCACACTTTCGAGCTGGATAACAGTTCGGCCCGGTCGATACCGTGAAACAGGCTGGTGCTGCAAACCACGTTCAAATGGCCGTCTTGCAAAGCTGACATTTTGGGCGAAGAAGCATCCGCTGCCGCCAGTCTTTCCCATGCTCCCGAGCCGACGAACAAGAGCAGGATACCGGGAATCAAAAGTCCCGCAAAGCTGAAAAGGGGAAACTTCATGGCTTGCGCTTTCCCCTTTACTGCCCCGCTGCCGGGTGGTGATCGGCTGTGTTTCCGGCTTGCAACTGCTCGCTGATGCCGCGTCCGATCACGGTATCAAGCTGCGATGAAACCGCGAGATGGTCGTAGCGCGCCTTCAAATGTTGCGCCGCCGCCAGGGCGGCCATCAGTTGCGACTGGATCACCTTATCGGGATCGGCCATATCGCTTTCATAGGCCAGCATGTTCAAATCACGGTCTTCTTCCGCCGATTTCATGGCGCTTTCACTGGCTTCCAGAGTTTTGGCAATGCTGCGCAGATCCACCACGAGGCTTTTTACCTGAAGGCCGAGACCATCCTTCAGGAGAAACCTTGTTTCTTTTAACTGCCCGATGCGCGCCAGGGCTTCCCGCACTTTATTTTGCGTCAGCAGTCCGTTAAATACAGGAACCTCCAGCCCTACGCCCACGGTCCATCCCGCCCGGTTTTGCGGCGTCGAAAAGCCGCCGTTAAAGTCCCCGTTCCACCAGCGGTGCAAGTTCCCAGTGAGGGCAAGCTTGGGAAAGTAATCGCTTTTGGCTACTTTCAGCGCAGCTTCGGCGGCGCGAACCCCCGCTTCCAGCCGTGTCCAATCCGGGTTGAATTGGTAGGTGTCGGATACAAGCTGATCGAGGTCGGCGTTGAGGAGTGACATCGGTAACTGATCGGTTGCGGGCTGGACGTTTGCGTTCCAGGGCAGGCCCATTGTGTTTGCCAGCGCCGATTGTGCAAGAAGCTCGTTCTTCTCCAGGTCAGCATTTAAGGAACGGATTGACTCCACAACGACTTTGTTGTACAGGTAATCGGTTTTATTGATCTTTCCGGCTGCTTCTTGATAGTGCGATTCGGTCAGGCGCAGAGTGACTTCCATGCGGGCCAGCACTTCCCTTCCCAACCCTTGTAGCTGGCGAGCCAGCACCGCCGACCAATACATGCGGCGCACAGTTTCGGCTACCTCCAGGTCAGTGCGCTTTGCTTCGGCCAGCATGGCATCGACTCCGGCGGTGGACTGGTCGCGCAGCCCCTTTCGCCAGCCGCCGTCATAGAGCAGCCAAGTCATGTTGAGGCTGCCGGTGGCGAGATCCCGATCCAGAACTTTCAGGCTTTGTCCGGGAACAGGCAAGCTTTGGGCGGGAGTATTAACAGTCTGCCCAGGATAACTGACCGGAAGCTGGACCGATGCGGGCGGAAATCCGGGGCCGAACGCATTGGCGGGAATGGTGACCAGCGCAGCGCCTCCCGGCACGGGAATCGCTCCGGCGGGGATGCCGATGTTTTGCGCCGGAAACAGGAAGTTAATGGCCTGATCCGAACGCATCACGCCCGCTTTGAAATTGATTTGGGGCCAATACCCGGAAAGCGCCTGCCGGTGCTGTGCTTCGGCAAGCTGAACCGCGAACTGTGAAATTTTTCGCTGATGATTGCTTTGCAGCGCCCTTTGAAGGCACTGCTCCAAGGTCAATACTTCAGCAGGGTTTGTCCCTGCTTCTTCCCCCTGCTGATCGGTTGCGCTTCGGGATTGACCGGCAAAGCACGAGGAGCCAAGGACGGCAGCTAATAACAAGACGAGTGGGCGAACTCTCAAGATGGTTTCCTGACTTGGTTTCAGCGGGCCGAAGCTGCCCGTCGTCATCCAGGAACCGTTTCAGACGGGTCGCTCCGAAGCTTACCGGGTATTCCCGCGTGAGAACGCGCTGAATTAAACCAGAGTGTTTTCTGCACATTGAAAGTGGCGCGAAGACCGAGAATTTCTCAGGCAGGCACAAGGAACGGAGAAGCCCTTCAGTCAACTATTGGAAAAACAGCCATCATGTAAATACAAGCTGCCGCCATGGCTGCAAAAGTAACACAAATTAGACTGTTGCCGGCCAGTGTTTTCTTAACAGCCAGTATATTCATTTTCATGCAGATATTACTGCAAACACAGGGCCAGGGGTAAAACACTCTTATCTTGTTGAATTTTCGCTTCGGGCATTATCCATTCCGTTATCCTGTTAACCATTTCCTGATCGGAAGAGGCTCATTGATAATAGAAATGTGGCAGTAACAGGTGAACGCAAACCAACGCCGGAACAACTCCTGCAACAAGTAGAAGCGGAGGAGGAGCATCAGGCGAATGGCCGTCTAAAGGTTTTTTTGGGCTATGCTTCGGGAGTCGGCAAAAGCTTTCGCATGCTCGACGAAGGGCGACGACGCTACGAGCGCGGGCAGGACGTGGTTGTAGGCGCAATCCAGCCTCGTCTATCCCCCGATCTACAGCAAGTTACTAACACCCTGGAAGTCATTCCGCTGAAAGAAGTGGAAGGAATGCCGGTGATGGATGTGGAAACCATTCTTCAGAGGCAGCCCAAAGTTTGCCTGGTGGACGGCTTGGCCTATGACAATCCACCGGGTTTGCCGCACGAGCGACGCTGGCAGGATGTGGCCCAGTTGCTGGAAGCAGGCATCGCGGTCATTACTTCCGTGAACTTGCAGCACATTGAAGAGATAAGGCCGCGAGTGGAAGCCATTACCGGCAAGCACGTTACCCAGACTGTGCCCCTGAGCTTTCTCCAAACTGCGGATGAAATTGTGGTGGTGGACGTTCCGCCCGAGAGTTGCATGACGGTTTCCGAAGACGGCAAGTCCACGAAGCCGCACAAGCTTTCGCAGCATCAACTCTCGGAACTGCGGGAGCTTGCGCTTCTGCTTGCGGCAGACGTGGTTGACAAGCAACTGGAACATTATCTGGAGCGGCACGGCATCCAACAATCCTGGGGCACGCAGGAGCGCATCCTGGTCTGTCTTTCGCCTTCCGCCGATGTGGAGCGAATGCTCGAAAGCGGAGCACGCAACCGCGACCGTTTTCACGGCGAGTTGCTGGCTGCTCACCTGAACCGTCCGGACTGGTCCCCGGAGCAGCGCCGGCACGTCGAAGAGGGTCTTGCCTTGGCGCGGCAGAAAGGCGCCGAGCTTGTTACCTTGGACGGTGAAGACACCGTGGATACTATTCTGCGCTTTGCGCGCCAGCGCGGAATTACTCAGATTTATGTGGGCCACAAGGGGCGTGACAGTTGGTGGGAGCGCGCCTTCGGCAGCGATCTGGACCGGCTAATCAGTTCGGCGGAAGGGATGGACGTGCGGGTGTTTCCTCACCCCTGAGCGCGGGCAGTCACAAAGATACGGCCGAAGGCAAGTTCTGCGACCATGCCCGCTTCTTCGGCGGTCATGCATTCGATTTCGCGGAATCCCGCTCCTTCGAGCGCTCCTAAAATTTCTGTTTGCGTATAGCTCCGTTGGTCCACGGCGCTGCGGTGTTGCTTCCACAGGTCATCCGCTTCGTTCCGCACGAACCAAATCAGTTCCGTACAAGCCTTTTTGCTCGACCGATTGTAGCTGCCGCGCACCAGGCTGACATGCGTGTCGTTGACATCCACGGTCCAGCGCCGCATATCAGCTCGATATGCTTCATCTAAATTCATGTCGAAGGCGAACAGGCCATGCGGCTGTAACGCTTCATGCACGCAGCGAAAAGCCTGCTGCAATTCTTCCGGCGAAAGCACGTGATTGAGCGAATCAAAGGTGGACAGAGCGGCGGAGTATTTATTTTCCAAGTGCAAATGACGCACATCTCCCACGCGCCAGTCCACCTCCGGCATGTCTCGCCGGGCAATAACAATTAAGCCTTCCGACGCGTCCACGCCGGTCACCCGGTAGCCGCGCCGAACCAGTTCTTTCGTGACGTGCCCGCTTCCGCAGCAAACATCGAGAATTTCCGAACCGGGGGGAACACGCCCAAAGAAAAGCCGGTCGAGCGCGGGCATTGCGGCAGGCAAATACCAATCGGCCCAGAGCGTGTGATACATCTCGGCAATCGGATCGTAACTGGAAGGCGTGGGC
>CAXTWT010000107.1:6732-13289 GCA_964247955.1 uncultured Bryobacteraceae bacterium | reverse complement strand
ACGAACTCTCCGTCCATGTCAGGAACATAATGCTGCCTAACCCTGATGTAGCCTCGGCTTGATATTGTCCCAGATGCTTACGGAAGAATAATGAGCGTTAGTCTGATTGTAAGCGCCGACATAGCTCAAAATTGCCCACCGTTTCGGCATTGCCCGCTCTACCCTCTACTGCGTACTCATCAAGCCACTTCAGTCTGAGCCGTCTCCCGGTAGGAGCCCACTCGGCACCGATTACAGTCCGAACGGTCCTTTAGAGAAATTGATGTATCGCCTGATACGCATGATCCTGAAAGATCTGATTTTGCAGATCGGGGAAGATCTCGCTTTGATTGACGATTGGTCCGGTCAGGGTTTTCGGTCCGCTAGCGTAAAAGACTCCGCTCTGTAATGACGGGTCGGTGAGTCCATCGACAATCCGCTGAGCACCGGTCTGCAAAGAGTGCGCCAGCCCGAAGAGAGGAGCGACGACCGGCATTAGAATGTATTTTGTTAGAATCCGCACCGGCGCTGGCAGGGAGTTCGCGATTTCGGTGCCCTGCGTATTTCCAGGACTCATGGTGATGAGCCGGAGGTTCGGATGCTTGCGAGCCAGGTCCGCCATCCACATCGCAGCGACGTACTTCACCTCGCCATAGGCCAAGGCACTATCAAATTTCTTCCCCACGAAATCTTGGCCGGTGATGACCTTTACAAAATCGTCGACCGAGGAGGTGGGTAGAGCGGGCCTTTTCATGCCCATCTTCGGAACGCCGCGCGCCGCTTCACTGCCGAGGTAAACTGCCGTTTGCGTCAGCTTCCCGGAGGCAATCAGTCCTTCGAGCAAGGCGACATGGCCCAACACGTTGGTTGCAAAGATCTGAGTGACTCCTTCTTTGTTCAGACGGAGCGGTGTCCTGCCGCCCGAACCACCGGCGTTCATCACCAACGCATCGATGGGCTCCGGCAAGGATCGGAGGGCCGACCGCACGGCGCTCACGTCGGACACGTCCATGAGAACGATCTGGAAGATGGACTTGCCTGTCTTCGTTTCCAGTTCTTGTTTGGCTGCTCTGGCCTTTGCCTCGTTCCGACAGGCAAGATAGACTCTCTTCATGCTGCTCCGCAACGCCATTTTCCGGGCAACTTCTTTCCCAATTCCTGCGTTCGCCCCCGTAATGAGAGCGCTCCTAATCTCCAGATTATTCATCGATCCTCCTATGTTTCTGCCGATATCAATTTGTGGAGCATACACTTCAGATGTATTGACAACGAATCCGATGCGAAAAATTGATCTCTAATTGGTAAGAGGGTCAATACATGAAAACAACCAGCGCGATCAGCGGGAAAATGGGGCGGCCTCGTGGGTTCAGCACAGAGGACGCTTTGGATGCCGCCCTGAAGGTTTTCTGGGCCAAAGGATACGAAGGCACCACGGTCGCCGATCTGACCAAGGCTATGGGACTAAATATGTCGAGCCTGTATGCTGCCTTTGGGGACAAGGAAAACCTGTTCCGGCAGGTCGCCGCGCGCTATGCGCAAAGGGCTGCGGAACTATATGAGAGGGCGATGGCAAAACCGACGCTGTTAGGCGCGCTGGCGGACCTTTTTTCTGAAATTGTGGAATTTCTTAACACACCGGGCAATCCCCCGGGCTGTCTCACCGTGATGGGGGCATTGGCGAGCAGTTCGGAAGCCGCGCCGGTGCAGCAACTCCTGTTGCAGATGCGTACAAAGGGCCAGCTTCGGTTGCAAGCTCGATGCCAAGAGGCGCAGGAAGCCGGAGAACTGGCCGAGACCGTTGACATCTCCGCCTTTGCCCGCTATGTGGCAACGATACTCTGGGGTCTGATGGTGCAAGGCGCCAGCGGAGCCACGAAGAAGCAAATGAAGGGCATCGCCGATACTGCCCTGCACCATCTGGCACAGGACCTACCC
Source organism: uncultured Bryobacteraceae bacterium (assembly GCA_964247955.1). Lineage (GTDB taxonomy): Bacteria > Acidobacteriota > Terriglobia > Bryobacterales > Bryobacteraceae > Bog-105. The sequence goes on along the minus strand of CAXTWT010000107.1, from coordinate 11,375 downwards.
CGAACCTAGCGATGCAGTGCTGACTTTATAACACCGCTTTCTTTTCTCAACCCGAAGCCAACATTTCTGCATCTGGACTCACCGGGCGCATATCTGAAGCATATGTTCCAGATAGCTGGAGAGTTGGATGAGAGGATGGCAGTCATGGGAAAGCTGGACGGGAAAGTGGCGGTAATCACGGCGGGGTCGGCGGGTATGGCGCTGGCCACGGCCAAGCTGTTTGTCGAAGAGGGCGCTTACGTCTTCATCACCGGCCGGGGACAGGACAAACTGGAAGAGGCGGTCGCGGAGATCGGCCGGAACGTCACCGGCGTGCAGGCCGATTCGTCGAATCTGGCAGATCTCGACCGGCTGTACGAGACCGTAAAGAAGGAAAAGGGCTATGTCGACGTGCTCTTTGCAAGCGCCGGACGGAGGGCCGACGCCGCTGGGCACGATCACCGAGGAGCAGTTCGACACCTTCTTCGGGTTGAATACGCGCGGCACGCTGTTCACGGTACAAAAGGCGCTACCATTATTTCGCGGTGGCGGCTCGATCATCCTGAATGGATCGATTGCCAGCATCAAGGGCTTTCCCGGCTTGAGTGTGTATAGCGCGAGCAAGGCGGCGCTACGCTCATTTGCGCGCACATGGGCGGCAGAGTTGAAAGATCGCAAGATTCGCAGCAATGTACTGAGTCCGGGGCCGATCGACACGCCCCTGATGCGCTCGGCTCCGGAACAGTCGAGAGAGCGTTTCCGCTCCATGGTTCCGGAAGGACGCCTGGGGCGGATGGAAGAGATCGCCTCGGCAGCGCTGTTCCTAGCGACCAATGAATTTGTCAATGGCACTGAACTGTGCGTGGATGGCGGTCTCGCGCAGGTCTAATCGACGCAGCCCTATAGGAACTTTGCGTTTTTCGCAAGGGTCCAAACCTTTCTCTTCACAACAGCGGTGCGCGTTGCTTTCGCTGAACCGCACAGGAGTTCTCCGATATGACTTCCCAGTACAGCAAGGGCAGGCTCGTGCCCTACCCAGAAACTTTTGTAACGCAGGACATCGAGACCAACGGTGTGACGTTGCATACCCGCCTTGGAGGCGATGGACCAGCCGTGGTGCTGCTGCACGGCTTCGGCCTCACCGGCGATTCCTAGGCCCTCCTGGCAAAGGAACTGGCCGTGACGCACACCGTGGTCGTTCCGGACCTTCGAGGCTTTGGCCTTTCCTCCAAACCCGACGGCGGCTACGACAAGAAGACCCAGGCCGGAGACGTGACGGGACTCTTGGACGCGCTCGGAATTAAGCAGACAGCTCTGGTATCCAACGACATGGGCAGCTTGGTCGCTTTCGCCTTCGCCGCGCAGCATCGTGATCGCGTGACCCGCTGGGTGCAGATCGAAGCGCCGCTGCCGGGAATCGGCCCGTGGGAGCAGATCACGAGCAATCCCAAAGCTTGGCATTTCGGCTTCGGCGGCCCCGACATGGAGCGGCTGGTGGCAGGCCGCGAGCGCATCTACCTCGACCATTTCTGGAATGACTTCTCCGCCGATCCAGCCGACATTAGCGAGGAAATGCGGGAACACTATACGGCGCTCTACGCCCTGCCGGGCGCAATGCGGGCGGGCTTCGCGCAGTTCGCCGCTTTCGCGCAGGATGCGATCGATAATATGGTCTTGCTAGAAAAGGGAAAGCTGACCGTCCCGGTGCTCGCCGTCGGCGGCGAAGCGTCCGGCGGGGCAAGGACGGAGACGATCATGCAGTTTGTCGCCGACCACGTGGAGGGTGCCATCATACCGGCCGCAGGGCACTGGCTGATGGAGGAAAACCCGGAGGCGACCGTGACGCTCATTCAGCAATTCCTCTCGTAGAGACTGGATCAGGTTAAGCTGCTCAGGAATGTGATCGGCTTGGCGGACCTTCGGTGTGTTGCTCGGGGCGCAGGAATGATCTGCTGGACACCTACAACGGGGAACACGGTGCCGTAGGAAAGGCACTCCTGAACCTTGGCGTACATAAAACTTCCCCCTTTTTGAGGTATCCTCACGTACGCCCGAACTCCGATTCTCCGTCGGGCAAACGTTACTACCGGTCACTTATTGAATGTCACGTCGATCGTTTCCGGCTCAACTGAGTTTGGAAAACGCAGGCGCACAACACCCTGTGCGAAATCGTATTGCGACGATTCCAGCGGCTTCCCTCCGGCCAGCACCGCCGTGGGCGCCGTTCGCGCCGCGATGGCGACGACGGAATTAGTATCGCCAATGCCGTCCACCTGGAATCGCAATTTCCGGCCATCGGTATGCTCGTTCCGCACGCGGCAAGCAGCCGCAACCACCTTCGGGCCGGGGGCTCCCACGCTGGCCAAGTCCAATAACAGCATGCGGGTGCCCGGCGAAATCACCATATTGTTATGCACCGCCAGCGACGGCTCGAACAGATTCAGATAGCGGCCGTGCAGCACATACGGCTTTGCATCAGGCACGGATTCGTCCAGTCCTGCCGTAATCAGATAAGGTCCGCGCCGCAACACCAGCGTGCTCGACTCCTTCCAGGGCAGTCTTACGGCGTCGGCAGCCTGGCGAACCGCCTTGCGAATGGTATCGGCGCCATCCGCCTTATAGGTCAGCGCCGCTGGCGAAGCAGATTCGCGCACCACAATCCCGTGACCCACCTTATGAAGACCTACCGCTTCTTTAGGAATTCCCAAGACATGGAACAGGTGTTCCCTGGGAGATTTGTAGGAGTTCGGTGCGGTGTTCCACCATTCGCGAACGGCATTGTAAGGGTCGCTATCTTCATCCACCACTACCAGCGCGCCGCCAGCGCGCACCCACTTTGCGAGTGCTTCGTGGAACGCGGGTTTGGGCGGCTTCTGCCCTTCGTAAGTGAGCAGCAGCAGCTTGTAACGGTTCAGGAAACCGGGAGCAGCCGCACTCTCGATCTGCACCGGCTCCACAGGCACGCCGCGCTTGAGCAGCGGCATGGCAAGACCGAAAAAAGACCCGAGATTAGCGTCGGAAGGACTCGGGTCCGCGCGCTGGAACATCATGGTGTCAGAAATCAGTACTCCTACATTGCGCGTACCGCCGCTCTCCCACCGCATATCCGCTTGCTTCATATCCCCCAATGCCGTAATAACAGTTTGCAGTTCGGTTTCGTAGGGCTTTGGAATGCCGACGCGTTCGACGTTTGGGTTACTCCGGCCGAATCCGTTTAATCCCGTACCAATCGGGGTCTGTTCCTGGCTGTTGACCGAAGGCTCGGAAGGACCGGGGTTCTTGAAAGCTTGGTTGGCATTGGCGGTAGTGCTATGCAGGGGATGCCTGCCCTTGAACACGCGGTCCGGCCAGGGCATGATTTCGTAGCGCCATACCTCCGGCTGCAGCAGCGATGCCGTCAGCGTGTTCTCCCAATTCGTGCGGTAGTCTTCCCAATCGTGATTAGGGTTGTCCTCAATCGGATCATTCAGGTACCAAACGCGCCGACCGGAGGCCCGAACCAGATTCTGCATAGCGCCGTACTCCAAAAAAGCGGCCTCGAAGGTCCGCTGCTTTTGCTGCCCTTCGTAAACGTTAGGCGTGCGGGCAGTTCCAGTCCACACTTGCGCAATGTAGCCATCGGCACCCACGTCAAGAAGCGAGGATTCCGGGCTCACAATGCGCCAGTGCGCGTAGTTCACCAAAGAGTGCGTGGGGACATAGCAGGGTATGGAGCGGTTGTGATCCTTGCCGTACTGCTTCACGAAATCGAAGACTTGGGAAAGCGCCCGCCGATATAGATAATATTTCAGCTTGGAAGCGCGGTACTGCGCATCCGGAGAAGAATCCGGCGCACGCCAATCTTCGTTGTAGTAAGCTTTCCATTCGCGCTTAAAATTTTCAGACCAACCGGCCCTGGCCCAGTATTCCGGTTCTTCCAGGTAGATGGCCTGAGCGCCCGCGTCCAACGCGCGTTTTACCCCAATGGTGAGATATTTGCCGTAGTTCTCGCCTGGGGAGATGTAGGGTATGTCCGGGGTGCCGCCGTGCAGGACCGGTTTGCCGTCGCTGGTCGTCTGGGCTTGATCCCAATGCCTCTCACCGTCAAACTCGCCGTTGAGGTAATCCTGATATTGCCCCCAAGCGACCCCGGTCATCACTTGAACGATATATCCGTGCTGCTTCCAGGTTTCGATGTTTTCGGGCATGCGCGGGCCAATGCCGTAGACCATCGCTACATCGGCATTGAGATTGGTTCGCGGCGACCAGGGACCGCCGGTCTGGAAAGTTAAGCGCTCCTCGGTTGCGCGCTCATTGGGAGATTGGAGTAACTGGGCAGAGATAACGGCGCACAACGGGATGACGGCAGCGGCGCACGCTTTAAAAAAGCGGTGTGTTTTTTCCATAGTTTTTACATTTCCCTGTTGCTTCCCGCCTCCAGAGCCTCAGCTCACCGATCCCCGCTTTGCTCCTGACCACGACCCGGATTCCGGCGCAAAGGGTATTTCACAAAGGCTTTCAGGTGCCGAATGATAATGTAACAAATCAGGTGGGTACAGAAAGCGGTTTATGGAAAAAGACAATCGTAGAGACTTCCTCCGAACGGTATCCCGTATCGGTTCCGCCGGTGCGATGGCAGTCACGGCAGGATCTTACTCCCGCATATTAGGCGCTAATGAGACGGT
>CAXTWT010000107.1:0-6632 GCA_964247955.1 uncultured Bryobacteraceae bacterium | reverse complement strand
ATTGTGAAAGCGGCCCGCGAGAACAATCGCGTGTGCCAGGTCGGAATGCAGCAGCGCTCCGCCAAACATTATCTCCAGGCGAAAGAAAAGTATTTCGATTCCGGCAAGATCGGCGCGGTAACGTTGGCCCGTACTTGGTGGCACGGCAACAGTTGGCACATACGGAAAGCGCCGCCCGCACTGCAAAGCAAACCGCAGGATCTGGACTGGGCAGCGTTTCTGGGTCCGGTCAAATGGCGTGACTATGACGGACAGCAGTATTTCAACTGGCGGGCTTACCTCGATTACGGCGGCGGACAAGTTACTGATCTGTTTACGCACTGGATCGATGTCGTGCATATGTTCATGGGGCAGGATGTGCCTTCCTCCGCTGTCGCGGCAGGAGGAATCTACCATTACAACGACGGCCGGACTGCTCCCGACACGATCAATGTCCTCCTGCAATACTCCGGCAAACAAGAGTTTACGGCTACTTTTGAAGCAACGCTCGTGCCGGGTATTCGCGGGGAAGCTATCGAGATGTGCGGAACCGGCGGGCGGCTTTGGATTGACCGGTCCCGGTATGAGTTCTATCCTGTGGGCGCAAAGGAACCGGCGGAAGTGGTCAAAGCGGAAGTGATCGAAGGAGTAGGGGACTCCTTGACCCAGAGCCATGTGAATAACTTCCTGGAGTGCATGAGATCACGGACCCGTCCTCATGGCGATGTTTTAATCGGTCACCGGTCGGCGCAGGCGTCCCACCTGGGAAATCTTGCTTACGAGCAAAGACGCCGAATCGACTTCGACACCACGCGCGAGGAGATTCTGCCGCTCTAATGAAGGCTCGTATCTATTTTGGTTCCGCTTGTGTTCTGGGGATTCTTGCCTTTTCGCTTTATGGGCAGTTGAACCGTCAAAAAGGCAACGCTCCGGGCAACGTTCCGCAAGCGACTTACTTCGTTCATCGACTGGGCTTCGACCATGCCGAGGGAATTACTTCCGTTGATATGAACGGCGACGGCAAGTCCGATCTCCTCAGCGGCGCGTTCTGGTACGAAAATCCGGGAGCGAACGGCGGTGCCTGGACACGCCATCAGTACCGTACAGTTGACGTTGTCGGCGAGTTTATTTCCGACTGCGGAGAGTGGGCCGTGGACGTGAATCATGACGGCGCGCCCGATGTGGTGACAGTCGGCTGGATGACCAACGGCTTGTGGTGGTATGAAAATCCGAAAAAGCCGGGTGCGATGTGGGAGCGGCATCTGATTGCGCACACGCTTGAAACAGAAGGCGGTTGGATGGCTGACCTCAACGGTGACGGGGTGCCGGATCTGGCCCTGGCGCATTACGGGCGCTCGGGAATGCTCTGGGTGGACTTTGCCGGACCAGAACCGAAAGTTCACCACGTCGGAGGTCATGACGAGGACGGGCACGGGGTCGGGATGGCGGACATCGACGGCGACGGGAAAACGGATTTACTAACACCATTCGGCTGGTTCAAGAACATCGACGCCAACAATGATAAATGGCAATGGCATGCGGACTGGAATTTGGGCGAAACAGGGTTCCCGATTGTCGGCTACGATGTGAATAACGACGGCAAAATGGACTTGATCTACGGGCGCGGCCACAGCTACGGGCTGTACTGGATGGAACAGGGCAGCGGCGGAAAGTGGACCAAGCACACCATTGATGAATCATTTTCGCAAGTGCATGTATTAAAGCTGGCGGACCTCGACGGTGACGGGCAACCGGAAGTGCTGGCCGGAAAACGGTATCGCGGCCACAACGGAAATGATCCCGGCTCCTATGATCCGCTGGTAATCTACTATTACAAAATCAATCGCAAAACGGGTGAGTTTTCCCGCTACCCGATTGCGCTCGGCGGCACGGCGGGAGCGGGAACACAATTTCTTGTAGCGGACCTCGACGGCGATGGTGATCTGGACATCGCCACGGCTGGAAAAACCGGCGTTCACTTCTTTGAAAACCTGCAAATCGACAAAGTTCCGAAAGAACAGCGTGAAAAGATGCTCCTGCTCAATAACAAAGACTGGCCGATTCCCGGCGAAGGCGCGGAAGTGCCCTGGCAGCGCCAAAAGCAATAAAATTCTGCTGCCCTCAATAAATTGCCTGAAAGTGTTTGCTTCGGAAGGAGCTATGGCATTCTTTTGGTAGTAAACCCAATGACTGTCATACGGGACAAAGTCGCATGAGAGGGAACCACGACGAAGAGGGCCTGCCCTTCGTGGAGAACCTGCTGCTCGATGTTCGTTATGCGCTTCGCGTGCTTCGGAAATCCCCCGCGTTCACGGTCGTCGCTACCCTCACTTTGGCGCTGGGCATTGGCGCAAACATTGTCGTCTTCGGAGTTCTGAATGCAGTTCTGCTGCACCCGCTGGCTGTGAGCGACCCGGAGAGTCTGTATCAGCTTCGCCATAAGCCGTGGATGAGCGGACGGCTGATAACTACCTCCTACCCCGCGTTCGAGGATTTCCAGCGGCGAAACACCACCTTCAGCGGGATGGCCGCGATTTTTGGATATTCGGGTGCGGGACTGCGCTGGCGTAACGCAGTGATGAACGTCCACGGCGATGAGGTGACTGGCAATTACTTCGACCTGCTGGGCGTGCAGCCGGAGGCAGGACGGTTCTTCCATGCGGCGGACGAGCATGGCCCGGGTTCAGCGCCGTATCTGGTGTTGAGCGATGGTCTATGGAGAAGCGCGTTTGGAGCGGATCGGGGCGTCATCGGGACAACCGTGGATCTCAACAAGCGTCCGTTTACGGTAGTCGGCGTAGCGCCGGCGCGGTTCCACGGTACGGAGCGGTTTGTGTGGCCGGACTACTGGATGCCGATGGCAAACGAGGAGCAGGTGGAGGAGTCGGATTATCTGCATCGCCGCGCATCCGTAGCGGTTACGGTGATTGGTCGGCTGAAGCCGGGTGTGACGCCGCAACAGGCAACGGAAAATCTGAATGCGATTTCAGCCGAACTGGCGAAGGAGTATCCGAGGACGGACGACGGACTGCCGCTACGTCTGATCCATCCCGGACTTTGGGGGGACAACGGTGACGTTATTCGCGGATTTCTTTACAGCGTAACTGTGCTGGCGCTGCTGGTGCTCGCGGCGGCCTGCGCGAACCTGGCAAGCCTGTTTGCGGCGCGCGCAGCGGATCGCAGCCGGGAACTGGCGCTCCGTGCAGCCCTGGGATCGAGCCGGTGGCGGCTGGCGAGACAACTGCTGACCGAGGCGGTGATGCTGTCGCTGATGGGCGGAGCAGCGGGATTAGTGACTGCGGACCTGCTGCTGGGGGTGCTGAACCGGTGGCCTCGGGCGGCAGAAGTGCATTTGGCCGCAACCGTGGATACGCGTGTGTACCTGACAGGTCTGATGTTAACACTGGGAAGCGCGCTGCTGTTTGGGATGATTCCGGCGCGGCAGGCGTGGGGGAGCAGTCCGTTGCAAGCAATGAAGAGCGGACCGATGGATTCCCTGCACCTGCGCCGGTTTGCCCTGCGGGACCTGTTGCTGGGTGTACAAATCGCCATCTGCACATTGCTGGTGACGGCCTCGCTGGTGGCGGTGCGCGGCATGGTGCGCGCGCTGCACGCTCCGTTGGGGTTTCATCCCCAGGGCGCGATGCTGGCCGAGGTGGACCTGAGCCAGGCAGGAAAACAGAAAGAGGTAATCGAGGCGGCACGGAGCATCCCTGGTGTGACCGCAGCGGGCGCGGTGAGCCGCACACCCATGACGGGCGGCATGCATGGGATTCCCATCTACCGGCCGGGAACGACAGAGTTCACGCTGAAGAATTATGCTCTGGCGCCGTATGTGTTTTCCATGTCGCCGGAATACCTGGAGGCGGCCGGCACTCGGCTTGTAAGCGGGCGGGATGTTGGGTGGCAGGACACGGCCAAGACGCCGTATGTGGCGGTTGTGAACGAAACTTTTGCGCGGAAGATGTGGAGCCACACACCGGCCATTGGACAGTGGTTTATCCTGGGCGGCAATCTGACAAAAGTGGTAGGCGTGGCGGAGGACGGAAAGTACCACGACATGGCAGAGTCGTCGCATCCTGCAATGTATGTGCCGTTTTCGCAAAGCGGGTCGAGCGAAGCGGTTTTCGTGGTGCGGTCGCAGCGGGGGCCGAAGGAGATGGCGGCGGCGCTACAGCGTTCGCTGAGCAGCATCGAGCCGAATGCGCCCATCACTCTGCGGAACTGGTCCGATGATCTGGAGTCTGAGTTGTTCCCGGCACGGGCAGCGACAGCCGCATTGGGCGTCATGGGCCTGCTGGCGTCGATGCTGGCAGTGACGGGCATCTCCGGCATGGCGGCCTACAACGTGAGCCGACGGAGGAAGGAACTGGGCATCCGCGTAGCCTTGGGGGCGCGCAAGACGCAGGTGATGAGCGCGGCGGTGGGGCGGCCCATGGTGCTGCTCGGCGTGGGATCGGCGCTGGGTCTATTGTCGGGCGTCCTCGCCAGTCGCCTGCTGGGGCAGATCGTCTACCAAGCGAATCCGAGCGAACCCGTAGTCGTGGGCAGCGCGGTACTGACGATGGCGTTGCTAGGCATAGCGGCGTCCGCCATTCCCGCCCGGCGAGCGCTGGCCGTCGATCCATCCAAACTCCTGCGGGAAGAATGAGGCTGGAAGTGACGAACGCAATCACCTATCCCGAACGCTCCGTTTTTACTCCGTTACCCGTAGAACTGACTATTCCCTTGTAGCGGCAAAAGGAATGAACGATGCTTATCAGTGGGTATGGCACGGAAAAGCTGGTCCAATTTGCTTCTCTTCATGGCAGCGCTGAACTTGGCTTTGGCTATAGCGCCCCGGAATCCTATTCGGATGATTAATTGGATCGTGATTCCCTGCTGCCTGACACTGGGAATCTGGGTTCGCAAACGAATGATTTAATGAGCAATGGTCGCCAGATAATTACCGTAGCCCACAATCAAAGTTGAGCCAAGCAGCACGGCCAAGCCAAGAGCGAGTAAGCGAATGGAAGTTTTGCCGGCTCCCTTCCATTCGTGAAGCCCGATACCCCAGAGAGTACTGAAAATTACGATGCTGGCCATGTGAATGCTCCAACTCGAAAAGGTGAGCGGACCCATTTTTGTGTCGCCCATGGTATAGAAAAAGAACTGCAAGTACCATGTAACGCCGGCAAGGGCGCACAGCAAGTAGTTTTTCAGAAGCGGCACCTGTACGGTTTCGCGCATCACGGCCGTAGGAGCATGAAGGAGAACGCCCGTCGTGGGACCATTCAGCGCAGTTTCCTCGATCAATTGAGGGCCGCCGGGATCAGGGAAAACAAGCATTTTCGGAGCAATGTATTCGCGGCCTGTTCCGTTGCGAACATTTAAGAGGACTGTCCAAATAAAATTGGTCGTGAACCCGCCTAATAGAACAATAATCAGCACCGGCAGCCCTTGCCAGAGAGAATCGGTTCCCGTCTGGACCGTGAGCTTTCGAATGGGTTCACCGGCGGCAAGGCCGTAAGCAAAACAGGCGCTCATAACACCGGACAGCGCCGCCACGAGAAAGCCGCGTTTCAGATTAAACTCCTTGATGGAACTCCCGTGCGCTCCAACGGCCATGGAACGCTCTTTATAGACCCCGGCCAGCCCGGCAATAGCGATGCCGATCAAGCAAACAACAATCCCGAGCAAAATGAAGCGACCGGAAACAGTGCCCACCACTTCCGTCAGAAAAGTGCCGTTAAAGATGGGCGGCATGAGCGTGCCGAAGGCAGCACAAAGGCCCATCACAATCGCCATGCCGAGCGAAAGCCCCAGGTAGCGCATCGTAAGGCCGAACGTTAAGCCGCCGATGCCCCACAGCAGCCCGAACGCGTAGCACCAGAAAGCAGTCTTGCCCGGAGTTGCGGCCAGCACGCTTCCTAAATTTTTCGTCAATAGCGAGGCGAAGAACCAGGGCGCGATGATCCAGCTAAAGATGCCGCCCACCAGCCAGTACGTTTCCCAGGACCATCGCTTGACTCCACGGTAAGGGACGTAAAAGCTGCCGGAAGCCAAGCCTCCGAGCCAGTGAAAAATGACGCCGAGCACCGGGTTCGGCGTCATGGCATTCTCCTGCAAAGGCATTCGCCTTCAAGATGAAAAACTTCTTCGAGCGGCAACATGGCGCGATCCGGGGTAGAGCCGTCAGCTGTCATGAAAAAGTCTTTCATCTCATGCTGCCACTTGTCATTGATGGCGCGCTTTGCCATCTCACTTCTTGCCTTTGTGAAGTCGTCCGTTTCCAAATACCCGATCAGCAAACCGTCAGGACGGAGAAACAAAGAATAATTTCGCCAGCCAGTTTCAGCAAGAGCCTGCTGCATCTCCGGCCAAACAGCCTGATGCCGCTGCTTGTATTTTTCAATGAGTTCCGGACGCACTTGCAGCGCGAAACAAACGCGTTCCATGATTGTTTCTCGTTTTTATCGCAGGAATGCTTCGTGCAAACCGCCATCGACGGGAATAACATGTCCGGTAGTCTTGGCGCTTTCTTCACCGGCCAGCCAGACAATCGCGTTCGCGCAGTCGGATGGAAGAATCGGTCGCCGCGTCAGGGTGCGCTGCGCGTAAAAGTCCGCCAGCTTGTTACGTAAATCCTCCGTTGATTCGGATGGGGAAAACTC
>CAXTWT010000106.1:0-13388 GCA_964247955.1 uncultured Bryobacteraceae bacterium | reverse complement strand
GCCAGTTGGGCCGGAGGCAAAGTGCCCTGTGCAACAAGATCCTTTACCCGCTCCAAGTCCTTCCGGGCATGCTCGAGTTGACTATTGGCTAACGTGCTGTATTGGGCTTTCAGCAGGTTTGTTGCGGGGAGATGCCGGGAAGCGAACCCAAAGCCGGCTGTCGAAAAAAACAGCAGATTGCCAGCCCAATAGGCCAGACATTTACGCATCCATCTTTAGTGTAGTACGCTAAGCACAGGAGACAGTTTAGACGATCCCCGTACCCACTTCTACCCAGACGCAGCCGGCGGATGTTCCGCAAACGCTTCCGAATTGGCGGGTGGCTGCCCACGCCGCCGAATCCAAGAAGGCGATCGATATCCGCGTCCTTGATTTGCGTCAGATCACGTCCTTTACCGATTATTTCGTCATTTGCTCCGTCGCCAACCCCCGGCAAGGGCATGCTGTTTGTGATGAGATTGAAAAACAGCTAAAAGAAATAGGCGAACGCCCGATTAGTATCGAAGGATATGACCGAGCTGATTGGATTCTGATGGATTACAGCGATTTTCTGGTCCATGTCTTTTCGGAAAGTGCGCGTCAGTACTATGACTTAGAACGGCTATGGCGGGGCGCGGAAGCTGTGGGCGTACCGTCTGTCCAGCTGTAAGACTAGTACGGCTTTCTTCGGGTCAGATACAACTGATGAGGGTCGTGCTACGATAACCGCTTTATAATTAATAGGTAAATACAGGAATCTAACTTCTCTGTTTCGCAAGACTTGCGTTTACGTGCTGGTGACGGATGAATCATCTCGGAACACTTACACCGCGTCATTTCCAGGTTCTGCACGCGCTCGTTCAAAATTATATTGAAACCGGCGAGCCGGTGGCTTCGCGCACCATTGCTCGTAAATATCCGATGAGCGCCGCGTCGATCCGCAACATGATGGCGGATCTGCTGGAGGGCGGGTACTTATCCCAGCCGCATACTTCAGCGGGCCGTGTGCCGACCGAGCGGGCTTTTCAAAGCTATGTGAAAACGCTGCTGGATAACCGGATCATCCAAACGGAACTACACCGGCTGCAAGGGGAAATTCAGCGGGAAGGCACCGTAGAGGGACGAATTGAGCGTTCGTCGAAGCTGCTGACGGAAATCACCAAAAATTTCGGGATTGCAGCGGCGATTCCAACGGAAAATCAGACTTTGGACCAAGTGGAACTAATGGCGCTACCGGATCACCGCGTGCTGATGGTGGTGGTAACGCGTGACCGCATGGTTCGAAACAAAGTGATTACCATTGACGACCACATTGCGCAGGATGAGCTGACTTCGATTCGGAACTACATCAATTACAATTTCAGCGGCTGGGTTCTGCCCAACATTCATCGCGAGTTGAAACGGCGGCTGGAGCTGGAAAGCGCTGCCTACGACGCCATTCTCAAGCGGGTCAGCTTGTTTCACTCCAAAGGCTTGCTGGATATGGGGTTAGCTCCGGAGGTGCATTTTGAAGGCGCAGTCAACCTGATCGGCTTGGATCTGCATTTAACCCGTGAACGGATGCGCGAGCTGTTTCGGGCGCTCGAAGAGAAAAAGCGTGTTTTGCAGTTGCTGGAACGCTTTATGGAGCAGCGGGAAGGCGAGTTATCCGTTCAGGTTGGTTTATCCGACGTTCACCCGAGCATGAGCGAGCTGTCACTAATCGGCGTCCGGCTTGCCATGCCCAACGGGCTGGAAGCGCATGTCGCCGTTTTAGGGCCGATGCGGATGAACTACAGCCGGGCGCTTTCCGCCGTTCTGCATGTGGGCCAAGCGTTTAAGACGGCTACATCGTAGGATATGAACTGTTGATCCTTATTGATTTGTAGAAGATTTGGATGTAGAAGTTATGGCCAAAATCATTGATTCTCGCGACATACCTGATATAGTCGTCGACATCCCTGGAATCAAGCCGCCAGTATCTAAGTTTGAACCTTTGGACGGTGGCGACCCGTGCGAAGTAGATGCTTTTAATCAGATGATTCGGCGTCTTCGAGACCATAACTCCGTTGTGCCTCAAGCAGAACAGTGAAAATTGTTCTGCTTGACACCAATGTTGTTTCGATACTTTTTAGTAGTAATCATGTTCTGCATCAAACTTGCATCGAAGAAGTTGCGGAATGTTATTTGACTATTGCTTTCATGACTCGGGCGGAGCTTTTGCTCTGGCCCGCTGCTAATAATTGGGGCAGTCGTCGCCGCTCCGCTCTTGCTCAACACTTGGATTTATATACTACTATGTACCCTGACGAGCGTACTTGCGCGCTTTGGGTCGAAATAGTAGATCTTTGCCGCCGTGCCGGGCGACCAATTCAAACGGTTGACGCATGGATGGCCGCCCCTGCGCAACCGGGGGGGCAATCCCGTTAATGACTACAGACTTTCGGGACTACGCAGCAATTGACAACCTGAGTATTGTGCCTATACACTCTGACACTCCTCCTGTTTGATCTCAGGCGCAACATGGCCAACACCCTCCCGCCGTTTGCTTCCCCACGTATTTAGTGTTCTAATAGAAGTATTGCGGCAAAGCAAAAGTGGGCGAAAGCCCACTTTTTTGTTGCGCTTTCGTTTGAAATGCCGGCTGTAGACAACAAAGAATTAATGGGACAACTCACCGAAGCGGGTGAGCGCGCGGCCATGAATACAGGTATTGAGATTGCGGAAATTCAGGTTCGCGGTGCCGGCAAATCACGGCTTTTGCGCGTATATATTGATAAGCCCGGCGGAGTGACCCATGGCGATTGTGAGCTAATCTCGCAAAAATTGAGCCAGGCGCTCGATGAGCAGGACATCATGCCGGACGATAGCTATACGTTGGAAGTCAGCTCTCTGGGCTTGGAGCGCAAGTTGTCCAGCCGACGCGACTTCGAGCGCGTGATCGGCCAGAAGATTTCGCTGACTTCCCGGGAAACCGGCGCAGGCGGCGGGCACTTTGAAGGAAAGTTGCTGGGCATCAATGGGGACAAACTCCAACTCGAACTCCGCAACGGGGAAGTGCGGGAGTTCTCGCTGGAGCACCTGCAGAAGGCCAAACTAAAATTTGAGCCGTAATTTGAGTTTTCACGGACCAGTTAACACGAATTAAATTTGCAAAGGGTTTTCACATGGCTTCTATTTATCAGTCCATTGAAATATTGAGTAAGGAAAAAGGCATCGATCCGCAGATCGTTCTGGATGCCGTAAAGGATGCCATGCTGGCGGCCGCTCGCAAGCATTACCGTTCTTCGGAAGAACTGATCGCCGATTTGGACGAGAGTACCGGCAACATTCAGATTTACAGCGTGAAGCAGGTCGTAGACACGGTAGATGATCCGTATAAGCAGATCAGTCTGCCTGCGGCCAAAAAGATCAACGGAAAAGCGGAAGTAGGAACGGAAATACGCGAACCCAAGCCGACTGAATCTTTAGGGCGTATCTCCGCCCAAACCGCTAAACAGGTCATTCTGCAGAAAGTTCGCGAAGCCGAGCGTGACAGCGTTTTTTCCGAGTTTCAAGGCCGCTACGGCGAGCTTGTCAACTGCACGATCAAGCGGTTGGAGGGTCAGGATTACGTTGTGGATATGGGGAAGACGGAAGCCCGTCTGCCCAAGAAGGAACAGTCCCGTGTCGAAAGTTACAGCGTGGGAGACCGGGTGCGCTGCATCATCAAAGGCGTTGAGCGGAACGGCAAGTATTCGGGCGTGATTGTTTCCCGCGCCGCGCCGGAGCTGGTAATCCGCTTGTTCGAGCAGGAAGTGCCGGAAATCTACGACAACACCGTATCCATTAAAGCTTGCGCGCGGGAAGCGGGCGAGCGCACGAAGATCGCAGTATTCAGCCGGGACCGCGATGTGGATAGCGTAGGCGCTTGCGTCGGCATGAAGGGCATGCGGGTTCAATCGATCATTCGTGAACTGCGCGGCGAAAAGATCGACATCATTGAATATTCGGAAGATCCGACTCAGTATGTGGTGAAAGCCCTGAGTCCGGCCAAAATCTCCCGTGTCACGATTCTGGACTCGACGGATAAGCACCTTGAGGTGGTAGTGGAAGATCCGCAGCTTTCGCTGGCTATCGGCAAGCGCGGCCAGAACGTCAGGCTGGCTGCGAAACTGATGGGCTGGAAGATTGACATCAAGAGCGAAGAAGAAAAACGGCGCGAGATGGAATCGCGCATGGCGGATATGGTGATTTCAGGCGCTCCGGTTTCCGTGCTTCTGGATCACGGGCTGGACGAAGAGATCGTGGAAAAGCTGGTAGCGGCGGATATCGGCACGGTGGAGCGGCTCGGCGCCATGACTCCGGAACAATTTCAATCCATTCCCGGCATTGATGAAAACATTGTAGGCCAGATTCAGTCTGCGGTTGTCTCGTATTATGGCCAATACGATGATGGGGGAGAAGAAGGGGCGCCTGCTGATGCGGAAGGCATTGAATCTACCGTTGATGCAACTTCGGAGGAAGCGAGTGAATCAAATCAATCCGGCGATGCTTTCCAAAACATTCAAACCGGCGTTCTGCAAAGCGACATAGCGCGGCATGAGCCGGCCGCGTTTCGCGAAACGGACGGATCAGAAGTAATCGACTTGGGCCGTGTTGAGGGCTTATCGGGTGCGCCGTCAACGCTGCGCGGAATGGTAAGTTCGGATGCCTCTGCAGAAGATGAAGAATCTGATAGTATCGAATAATCGGCTGATTTTGTCATAAGGCATCGGTTGTTGAAGGAGTTATATAGCAGTCTCTTCTATGAAGAAAATTAGAATTAATGAGCTGGCGCGGGAGTTAGAGGTAAAGCCAGGTGTTATCATCGACCTGCTGCCTGAACTGGGCGTGGGGGAGAAAAAAACGCATTCCAGCTCAGTTGACGAAGAGGTTGCTATCGCTTTACGCGACCGCTTGGTCGAGAGCGGCGTTATTCCGCCGCATGTGTATGGGTCAAACGGGTTTTCGCATGATGAGAACCGGCAGTCCGAAGACGACCACGATTTTCCTCCGCAAACTTCCGAGCCGCCGATGTTTGTTTCCCAACCGGAGCCGACGATAAACGAAGCCCAGGGACAACCGGAGCCGCAAGGTGCGGAAGCTTCTAAATCGGCGGATTCAGTATCTGCCGAAAGCAAGCCCGCGTCCCCCCGCTTTCCGCTGCGTCCGCCGACCCGTGAGGTGCGTCCGTCTTCTCCGCCGGCGATGCCGCTGATCCCTGCAATATCGCAAGCGCCTGGCCCGTTACCGCTGCCTGTCCAGGGCAGGCCATTCCAAGCAACGCCCTCGCTGTCGGCTTCTCCAGAGAGCGCCGGTGCCTCAGTTCCCGAACAGGCTGCTTTTCCAACTCCTGCTGCGCCGATAGGAGAAACGCCTGCTGAACCGGAGCGTCCGGCTCCTCGGTTGCCGTTGCGTCCTCCCATTGGCGGATCTGGTCATTCTTCACCTGGGCCGCAGAGCGGTTCTTCCCCCAATCGCGCGATTGTTGTACCGGCAAAGCCTTTGCCGCAAGCGCCTGCGCGACCTATTCCAACCGTGCCGTCATCTCCTTCCCCTGCTGGCCCACGACAGCCGCTGCCGAGCCCTCCCCAGGTGCGCACAGCGCCGGGAACTCCCGCCATTCTCGCGTCTCCGGCCCGCCCTGTTCTTCCCGCCAATCCTTCTCTGCCTTCGAGACCGCCGGTTGCAATCGGCGGGCAGCGGCCTTCTTTCACCGCATCACCGCCAAGTGCTTCCCCGTTACCTGCTTCCCCCAGACCTCCGCAGCCGCCGTCACACGTGGTAGCGCCGGGCAGCGTCGCAGGAGGAGTGCCCGGGGCGCCGATTCCGCCTCGGCCCGCGCCGCCGCGTCCTTCTCTTACGCCGGGCGCGCCGATTGCGCCTAGACCCTCCGCTGCGCCACGCGCCCCCCTCGCGGGACAGCCCCAGGCCCGGCCTATAGTGCCGCCGCGACCGGATATGGTCCAGCGTCTAAGGCAACAAACACAAACACGCCCACCGCTAGGCTCGCCCGCGCCGGTTACGCCTAGACCGGGCGCTCCGGCGCGTTCTCCTGCTCCAGGGCAGCCGCTGTTTAGAGCGCCCGTTCGTCCCGGCCAGCCGCAACTGCGCGGACCAATGGGTCCTGGATTGCCTAGTCAGCCCAGCGGCCTGCGCCGTCCGGGTATGCGCCCCATGCATCCGACTACGCTGCGGCCTGAGTCAGCTGCGCCGATGCCGGTGGAACAACAACGCCGGCACCAGGCCCGACCGGTTGACCGTGGAGGCGCGCGGAAGCGCAAAGACCAGGAAGGCAACCTTCGCGAACATGTTTCGAAGCGTCAGGTTCATATTGAACTGCCGCCGATTGACCGGGAAATTACCGTTGCCGAAGGCATTACTGTCAAAGAGCTGTCAGAAAAACTCGGCGTCAAAGCCAACCTGGTTATCAAGAAACTGGTCGAGCGCAAGATTTTTGCCACCATCAACCAGACGCTCGATGCAAAGCTGGCCCAAGATTTAGCGCGCGATTTTGGCGCTTCCACTAACCAAGTCAGCTACGAACAAGAAACAACGCAGGATGTCGAACTGGCGGAAGATGCGAAGGACCTCGTCCGGCGCGCCCCGGTTGTCACCATCATGGGGCATGTCGATCACGGTAAAACTTCGCTGCTCGACGCCATTCGCCAAACCAATGTAGCGGGCCGCGAAGCTGGCGGCATTACTCAGCATATTGGCGCTTACTATGTCGAAAAGAACAATCGCAAAATTGTCTTTATTGACACTCCGGGCCACCAGGCGTTTACCCGCATGCGCGCTCGCGGCGCCAAGGTTACGGATATTGTCGTTCTCGTAGTTTCAGCGGACGACGGCGTGATGCCGCAAACGCTCGAAGCGATTGATCATGCCCGCGCGGCGAGCGTGCCGATTGTTGTCGCCATTAATAAAATCGATAAACCTGAATCTCAGCCCGAACGCGTGAAGCAGCAGCTTGCGGATCGCGGTTTGCTGGCCGAAGATTGGGGCGGTGACGTGGTGATGGTTCCGGTTTCGGCCAAAAAAGGCCAGAACCTTGACCTGCTGCTGGAAATGATTCTCCTGGTAGCCGATATACAGGACCTCAAAGCGAATCCGAGTCGTCCGGCGCTGGGCACGGTGCTCGAAGCGAAACTCGACAAGGGTCGGGGACCGGTTGCCACAATGCTGGTGCGGAACGGAACCTTGCGGGTCGGTGAGTTCTTTATCTGCGGCGCTCTTTTCAGCAAAGTGCGCGCCATGTTTGATGATCGCGGCAATTTAGTCAAGGAAGCAGAACCTTCCATGCCGGTTGAGGTGATTGGACTGGAAAGCCTTCCCGAAGTGGGCGACAGCTTCCAGGTAGTTTCCGATACTTCCAAAGCCAAGCAGATCGTGATGTACCGCGAGGCGAAGGCGCGTGACGCCGCCATGGCGAAGGGAGCGCGTGTCGCGACTCTGGCTTCCTTGAATCAGCAATTCAAGGAAGGAGAGCTGAAGGACCTGAACCTGATCATCAAGGCCGATGTGGGCGGCACCGCCGAAGTGCTTTCCGACACCTTGCAGCAGCTTTCGAATGGAAAAGTTCGAGTTCGCGTGCTGCGCGCCGGCGTCGGCGCGATTACCGAGGACGATGTGCTATTGGCTTCGGCTTCCGAGGCCCTGATTGTCGGCTTTAACGTGCGGCCGGAGCGGAATGCGCAGGCAACCGCTGAGCAGCAGAAGGTTGATATACGCCTTCATAGCATCATCTATGAGTTGATTGCAGAAACTCAGCTGGCCATGACCGGACTGCTGGAGCCGGTATTCAAGGAAGTGGTTCAAGGTCATGCCGAAGTGCGCGAAACCTTCCGCATCAGCAAGGTCGGAACCGTGGCAGGCTGCTTTGTAACCGATGGCGTGGTGCGCCGTGATAGTCAGGTGCGTGTCCTGCGTGGTCGCGACGTGGTTCATACGGGCCGTGTGGAAGCGCTCAAGCGCTTCAAGAACGACGCCAGCGAAGTCAAAAATGGTTTGGAATGCGGTATTTCGCTGGTGAACTTCAACAACATTCAAGTTGCCGATACGCTCGAATTCTTCACAACGGAACGCATTGCTCCAGAATTGCCGCCTGCGCAGTAGTTTGCGCAGGCGCGCCTCTTAGTTTTTAAATTCATATCGAAAGTCATGCCTGTTATCGGCGTTTTAACGCTTGAGATCCATGTTGAGTACGCGCATTCGTTAAAAGATAAGCGGCAGGTGGTGAAAAGCTTAAAAGACCGGCTTCGCGAACATTTCAACGTGTCGGTTGCTGAAATCGACGGCCTTGACTCCTGGCAAAGCTCGGTGGTTGCCGTAGTAACAGTATCGAATGATCGTGTCTTCGCGGAAAAAGTGCTGCAAGGTGCGGAAACGCATGCGGCGGACCTGCTGGGCGGCTCGCTTTCAGGCAGCGGGGTCGAGTGGCTCTAGCGATTGCGTTGGACACGCTCGCGCAAAGATCCAAAGCAAGCCGAGAAGCGCGGCGCTTCCGGAGATCAGAAATGGCGCTTCCATCCGTTTTCCCTGAGGAAAGCTCGCAACGGGCGGGAACCATGCCCATACCACCAATAGATTGCAAATCTGCAAGCCGAAGACAATCAGGACGGCCCTGCCGGGAAGCGCAAGAAGAAACCCGCAGAGCCCAAGGCTGAGCAAAATAATATCCGCATAAGAACTGTGCGTGGTAACCGTGGCGTTTGGCCCGAACATCACAAAGGACCATACAAGGAAATTAAAGAGCGCAGCGGCGAGCAGCCATCTGGAATGTGGTATCGCCGTTGTATAACTTCTTCTCTGCAAGAGGAACCCAAGACCCGCAAACCACCCGAGGTTGAGCAGTCCCAGGGCGTTCCAAATCCACTCGCGCTGCGCAATGCGGGAATGGACCGCTAAATCGCGGTGGATGAATTTGCCGAAGCTGAAAGGCTCCAGCGGCTGATGTCCGGCCAACTCGCGAACGTTGGACCACTTCAAGTGCAGGATCTCTTCGAAACTGCGGGCGCGGTAAGCATCCGAAATCGCCTGCCATGCCGTGTGGGAATCAACTTTGTATTGGCCGGCAAGGTGCATTTTGGGCAAACGATTGCCGGGAGGATCGATCCATTTCCCATAAGCGCTCCACGGCGCGATAAAGGTAAGCACCCCCAGCACTCCAAGCCCAAGGACGCGAAAAAGAAAAAGCCGCCGATAGCGCAGGAAAACAACGCCGAGCGCAGGCAGGCTGAACGCGCTGCCGGGATGCGCCATGAGGGCAAGCCCCAAACACGCGGCCATCAGGACTGTGTCAAAACGAGTGGCCGGACGGTTCGCGCTGACGACACCGAGCAGGACGCTGAGCGCCAATAAAAGGCAAGCAGCCGCCAACAGCTTGGGCCACACATACACACTGTTGTAGAAGAAAAAACCGGAGAGGATCAGGATAGGAAGCACTTGTCTGATCCGGCGCTCCGCAGCGCCCAGGGCACGGAGCAGGCACCATGCGCCGCAAACCCAAAGGCATTGCAGAGCCGTCCCCAGTAACTGGTATTGCACTCCGATGCTCACTAAACGGAGAGGCTGTTGCAGAAGAAAGATACCGGACTGCAACGGAGGGCGATCACTGCTAAGCCAGTCGCCGCAGCAAAATGGCCGCAGAGGCTCGTGGTTATAAAGCCGTTCGGCAAAAATTAGCGGAATGATATTGTCGCCCGGCCTGTCGCTTTCGGAAAACCGGACATTCGCTAAGCCCGCGCCATGGTTTGCCGGATCGCCGAAAAGGTAAAACAACGACAGATAACAG
Source organism: uncultured Bryobacteraceae bacterium (assembly GCA_964247955.1). Lineage (GTDB taxonomy): Bacteria > Acidobacteriota > Terriglobia > Bryobacterales > Bryobacteraceae > Bog-105. The sequence goes on along the minus strand of CAXTWT010000106.1, from coordinate 3,613 downwards.
ATACCGGCAAGCAGGGCCAGGAGAAAGGGTGCGGCAATCTGCCGGATGATTTGCTGCCCTTCCCTTTGCCCGAAAAAGCTGCGAACTGTAGAAACCGAAGCTAGGCCATAAAGGAGAAAGGTGAAGGTTTTCCCGGCTGTCCTGCTAGCGAAAAATATCCAAAAGCTTACATATCCCAATGCCGCTGCCGTCGCAATCACGACGACGACCAGGTAAACGGGTGAAAGGGTCCGGCGCTTGGGAAGAGAAACGGCAACGGCAAACCCAGGGAACAGGAAAAGCCCAAAGCTCAGGACAAACGCGCAAAGGATTAGTAAGTCTCCTTGCCAGTGCTGATAATGAAACATGCCCGAAACGAAAAAACGGTTCATCATCAGTTTGGCAATACTGTTCAGCGCGTCCGGCCTGTTTGCGGGAGGAATGCAGAACACGGCTAAAGTTACCGTGCAAGTCGGCGATAAACCCGCGCTTGTGTTAACGCAGGAAGATTTGGAAAAAATGACCCGCCATACCGTGATGGCCCAAGAGCATGGGGCGCAAGTGTCTTATGAAGGAGTCTTCCTGCGTGACGTGCTCCAGCGAGCGGGAGCGCCGTTCGGATCTGAATTGCACGGCAAAGCTCTTGCAAGCTATGTTCTTGCGACAGCACGCGACGGCTATGCCGTGGTTTACACGCTGGCGGAAATGGACCCAACCTTTACAGATTCGTCAAATATCCTCATCGCGGATCGTCAGGAAGGAAAGCCGATGGCAGAGCAAGCCGGGCCTTTGCGCATTGTCGTTCCCCACGACAAAAAGCCTGCCCGTTCCCTCCGCATGCTGGACCGTATCGAGATTGTGCAGCTGAGGAAGTAATTTCTTTGCAAATACACTGGAGGGAGATGCCTGCTGTTGCCCAACGCTTGTTTGCCTCCGATTTAGTAAGCAGGATTGGAAATACGCCGCTGCTCAAAATCAATCTCACCAGTCGGGAGCGGGTGCCGGTTTACGCGAAAGCGGAGTTCTTCAATCCGGGCGGCTCCGTGAAAGATCGTCCGGCCCTGAACATGATCCGCCGGGGCGAGGAGCGCGGCGAACTGTTTCCCGGCAAGGTGCTGCTCGATTCAACCAGCGGCAATACCGGCATTGCGTACGCTATGATCTGTTCCGCGAAAAGCTACCGGGTAAAGCTGTGCCTGCCCGCGAATGCGTCTCCCGAACGGAAGCAAATTCTAAAGGCGTATGGCGCGGAACTGGTGCTGACAGATCCGGGGGAAGGATCGGACGGGGCTTTCCGGGAATGCCAAAAGGTTTACGCGGCGGACCCGGACGCGTATTTCTATCCAAATCAGTATGGCAATCCTGCGAACTGGCAGGCGCACTTTCAAACCACTGGGCCGGAAATTGTTGAACAAACGGAAGGTCACATCACGCACTTTGTGGCGGCGCTCGGAACTACCGGCACATTCACGGGCGTTACCCGGTATCTGCGGCAGGAGTTGCCGCATGTGCGCTGTTTGTCGATGCAGCCCGCTTCTCCGTTGCACGGCTTGGAAGGCACAAAGCATATGCCGAGCGCGATTCAGCCTGCCATCTACGATCCAACCTTGGCGGACGACAATCTTTGGGTCGAAACCGAAGATGCTTACGAGATGGCGCGGCGTCTGGCGCGGGAAGAAGGCTTGCTCGTCGGCATCTCGGCAGCCGCCAACGTTTTGGCTGCATCCCGCATCGCGGAAGAAGTGTCGAAAAGGGGAGAAAGCGGACTTGTGGTCACAATCCTGTGCGATGGCGGGCAAAAGTACTTGAGCGAGTCTTTCTGGAATGATTGAAATTGAGCAAAAAGCATGGCAGACGATGGTGCTTCATGCCGAGCGAATGTACCCGAACGAATGCTGCGGCGCGATGCTCGGTCATACGCTGGAAGGTAAGCGTTTAGTAACGGAAGCAATGGCGCTCGAAAATGCCTGGGCGGGCGAGCAAGGCGAGCGGTATCAGGTGCGCCCGGAAGATCTGCTGCATGCGGACAAGCAAGCGCGAGCGCACGGGCTGGACCTGATCGGCATCTTTCATTCGCACCCCGATTGCGACGCCTATTTCTCGGAAACGGATTTGAAAAATTCATGCCCCTGGTATTCGTTCGTTGTCATCTCGGTGAAAAACGGAAAGTTCGATCATGCTAACAGCTTTCTGCCTGATCCTGACCAAACGGAAGCGGAGAAAGAGGAATTACTATGGCCAAAATTTTAATACCAACTGCCTTGCGGCAATTTACGGAAGGACGGGATTCCGTCGAGGTGACCGGCGCAACCGTCGGGGAAGCTTTACAGGGCTTGACCACGCGTTATCCCAACATCAAGAAGAACCTGTTCAACGACGCGGGAAAGCTGCGTAGCTTCGTTAATGTCTACGTGAATGATGAAGACATTCGTTATCTCGACAAAGATCAAACGGCGCTCGAAGGCAACGAAACGGTTTCGATTGTGCCGAGCATCGCGGGCGGCGCAATCAGCATTGCGGAGCCGGAAGCCGCAACACTGTCGAATGAGGAGATTGCGCGTTACAGCCGTCATTTGATTCTGCCCGAAGTCGGCATGAACGGCCAGCGTAAGCTCAAGGGGGCGAAAGTGCTGATGGTCGGCGCGGGCGGACTGGGCGCGCCGTTGGGACTATATCTTGCAGCGGCAGGCGTTGGACGCATCGGCATCGTGGATTTTGACGTGGTGGACGCTTCCAACTTGCAGCGTCAGGTAATTCACGGCACGGGCGATCTCGGGCGCAAAAAGCTGGATTCTGCGGCGGACCGAATGAAGGACATCAACCCGCGCCTGATTGTGGATAAGTTTGACGTGGCGTTATCGAGCGAAAACGCCCTGGAGATTTTCAAAGATTACGACGTGGTCGTGGACGGCACGGATAACTTCCCCACACGCTATCTGGTGAACGATGCGTGCGTGTTGTCGAAAAAGCCGAACGTTTACGGATCGATCTTCCGCTTTGAAGGACAAGCAACCGTTTTCGCCTACGAGGATGGCCCGTGTTACCGCTGCCTGTATCCTGAACCGCCTCCGCCGGGCTTGGTGCCGAGCTGCGCCGAGGGCGGAGTGCTTGGAATCTTACCTGGACTGATTGGCGTTGTGCAAGCTACGGAAACAGTGAAAATTATCTTGGGTATCGGCGAAACATTGAAAAATCGTTTGCTGCTTTATGATGCCCTCGGCATGAAGTTCCGCGAGCTAAAGCTGCGACGTGACAAGAACTGTCCGGTGTGCGGCGATCATCCGACCGTAACAAAGCTGATTGACTATCAAGAATTTTGCGGAGTAAAACCACCAATGAGCGAAGGACCTGTTTCCCAGAGCGGCGTCATTGACGTAACTGAAGTAAAGCAGAAGCTGGATCGCGGAGATAACTTTACGCTGATCGATGTGCGTGAACCACATGAGTATCAGATTGCCCGGATACCCGGCGCGAAGCTCATTCCGTTAGGCGAGCTGCCGAAACATTTGGAGGAGTTGGATCGTGACGCCGAGATTGTGATGCACTGCAAAAGCGGAGGGCGCAGCCAGAAAGCCGTAGACCTGCTGAAAGCCAACAATTTTTCAGACGTGCGCAACATGACCGGCGGCATCAC
>CAXTWT010000105.1:9884-13498 GCA_964247955.1 uncultured Bryobacteraceae bacterium | reverse complement strand
CCCGAACCGCATCCGTAACGATATAATTGCGCCCGTGCTGACCGTGCGAGGGCTGATCTTCACTCTGCTGGTTCCGTGCGTGATCGCCGTTTACGTGCCGCAACAGATCCTCGGCTTTCACGTTCCGCAAGGGGGATTGCCGCAAGCCGGATGGCTGCTCATTGTTCTGGGAAGCGCTGTCTACTTCCGCTGCCTACTCAGCTTTTTAGCCGCCAATGGAACACCGGCTATTTTCTTCACTAAACATTTGCGCTCGGTTTTAGGCACGGAACCGCCCGTTCTGGTTCGCCGCGATCTTTACAGGTTCTCGCGCAATCCGATGTACCTTGCTGTGGTCGCCGTCATCATGGGCCAAGCAATTCTTTACGCTTCCGGTCTTCTCGCCGTGTATGGCGCTATTATCTTTCTGTTGTTTCACGCAGTAGTTGTTTGGGTCGAGGAGCCGCACCTGAACGCCCGCGATCCAAAAATATTTGAAAAGTATCGCCGCGAAGTGCCGCGCTGGTTTGGGCTGCCGAAACGCTAAGCAGCTTATAGATCTCTGCGTTTGCCTTATCGAATTGGTTCATTTGCGGAAGGGGCGGGAGCTATAGCGGTAGAGGCATTCTTTCTCTCCTGCTCTCGAGCTTCCAATTCGTCGCTCAGTTTGAGCCGAGGAACTCCGTCCGTCCACCACTTGGGCGCGGGCTTGTCCATAAGGTAGTAATCGAAGAACTCCTTCATCCGTACTGTGTAGTCCTTCATGTTTTCTATTTTGAACAGTCCATGATTCTCGCCCTTGTACTCCAGCATCACAACGGGCTTATTTAAGCGCCGCAAGGTGTTGTAATACTCGATCCCCTGCGTATGGTCCACAGCTCCGTCTTTATCGTTGTGGAGTATGAGAAGGGGTGTCTGGACCTGTGCGGCATGGTACACGGGTGAGTTACGGATATAGGACTCCATCTCTTCCCAATACCCGCCTGTGAATCGCCCCTGACTACTTTCAAATATGGGCTGATTGGCTGATCCCGTGTTCCAGTAGATCGAACTGTACATGCTGATCATGTCCGTCAGCGGAGCGCCGGCAATCGCTGCCTTGAACACTTTTGTCTGGGTAACCGCAAAGGCCGTCTGATAGCCGCCCCAGGAGTGGCCGTGCAGCGCCACCCGGCTGGAATCCACCACTCCGGTCCCTTCTGCTGCTTTCAACGCTGCGAGAATACAGGCCACAGATGAAATTCCCGGATCATTCACCTTGTAGGTGATATCCGGCGTCAAAACCGCGTAACCGTTGCTCGTGTAATAGCTGACGCTAAAGCCATTGACTCCCGGCGACGGATAGCTGTTCGCGGCTTGTGACAGCTTTTCATAGATATAAACAATCGTGGGATACTTTTTCCCCGGCTCGTAGTTGCTCGGTAAGTACACCACGCCTTGCAGTTTGTTGCCCTTCGGCCCCGTGTACTCCACCAACTTCGCGCCTTTTGTCCAGGCAAAGTTTTTCTGCTGAGGATCGGCATCCGTTATCTTTTTCTCATCTGCCAGGTCTCCTTTGGCCAGGTAATAGTTGCCGTATTCCTGCGTCGTCTCACGGCTGTACAGGAAAGTATCCGTCTCCTTTGCTTTGAGCAGATTAGCGTAAGCCGCACTATCCCAATGCAGCATCCGGATTCCCGGTTTGTCAGGCTCAATCCGTGCGATTCCACCCTTCTTGCTCCATTCGCCATAGGCCCGGACATACAAAGGTTTCGTTAAATCAAATCCTTTTTCTTGCGGGTCCAGTTGCCATATACTCTGATAGCGAATCCTGTCTTTCTTGCCGTTGCCGGTCAGGTTCACGGCAGCTCCTCCTTCCGCAGGGACTTTCCAGATATCCCAGTTGTCGGCGATCAATGCAAACCGGCTATCCTTCGACCATCCCAGTACATGCGTTGGTGGTTTCGCAATGTTATGGTCATCTTCCGTATCAAAGAAGACCGCAGGAATGTTCCTCGTGAGATTTTGCGAGGCTCCAGTCGCGAGATTCAAGCTGAAAAACGCGCCATCCTGGTAGTGCAGCAGATGGACGCCGTCCGGCGAAGTTGCAAAAGTCCAACGAGCCTTTGTCAAAACCAGCTTGCGTTCGCCGGTTCTTGGGTCGACGCGGTAAACGTCTTGGTATCGCTTGCCGTCCAAATTTGCTTCCAGTTCATACTCGCGCACATCGATTCCAACGCCGAATCTTCCCTCAGGCGCTAGGGAGACGTCACGCACAGATTCGTCGGATAAACGTAGAAATTTTTGTCCGGCAGGCTGCCATGCACAAAGATAGCTGAAGTTCTTATCCCGGTTCTCCTGAACCTGTTGCATGGATTGGAGTCGATGGTCTTTCCAGTGCCAGATCACCAGATCCGGCCGGTCCTCCTCGCCTTCCGTTTTCTTGTCCTTCGCTCCTTCACCCTCTTTCGCCTTCTTCGGTTTTAACTCTCGAATGCCGAAAGTCACGGTCGACAAATCCGCCATCCACATGGGGTGGCGTTCCGGGCTGATTGTCATCCCGGCAGGAAAGGCGTGGTCTGTTTCCGGCGCAAACGAAAATTTCTCGGGCGCTCCGTTATCAGGAAAGTTTTTGAAGGCCAACAGGGAGTACAGTTTGTCTTCCCATCGTTTATCGTCCTCGCCACGCAGTGCCGCCAAGCCATCGCCTTTTTCGGTCCAGGTTAACGCTTTGTAAGCGGCCTTTGCCGAATCTAGCCCCATCACTGAGCCGTTCTGCATGTTTCGCAGTTCGATGCCGTTCCCGAGCTTGTCTTGTGCGTCTACCACCCATGCCAGCCAATTGCCTTTTTTGTCAAAGGCGAACTCAGAAACATTTCCTACGCTCAACTGGGCGCCGCTTGCCAGATCCATCACGATCAGGTCAGACCCTTGCGGCTTGTCATTGGCCGGAGGGGCAGCGGAGGCGTCGCTGGGTTCCGCTACCGGCGTTGGAGCTGCTGCGCCATAGCGGTGAAGCGCAATGGCCGAAGATCGTTCCCCCGAAAAGCTGAACCGCTTGATTCGCTCAAATTCACTCTTGCCTTGAGTGGCGAGTTCCACGAGCACCGCCTTGTCTTCCGCCGGCTTATGCGCTTTCCGCAGGGTCGCTGACTCCTTTTCTGTGGGGTGTACAGCAAACGCCAGCCACTTAGAGTCATCGGAAAAAGCCATATCGCGCGGCGGTCCTGTCAAAGCGGCTGCTTCTTCCGTGCGGAGGAAAGGATTCGGACGAGGAACCTGGCCAATAGGAAACCGCTGTTCTTTCCCATCCGGCAGATGGGTCAGAACGATGTCGGAGTTGCCGTCGTTTGGAACCAGCTTATAGGCAAACCATTGCCCGTTATTGGAGACAATCGGGGTTTGAATGCGCTTCCACGCTAGTGCATCGGACAACGTAAGGGGCGGTAGAGCAGCCGCATGGGCGGGGCCTCCTAGTGTTATGGCGACCAACAGAGTGAAAATCGTTCGCATGTTGTGGAGATGCTACCATAATCTGCTCTGTCATACTTGGACGGCGGCAGCGAAGTCCGGGAAGCGGGTATCGCGTCCAAACCTTACCATAAGAATTTCATGGAGCGCATCCCGTTTCGCGCCACCGTCGCTGCTTCGCCTTA
>CAXTWT010000105.1:7694-9784 GCA_964247955.1 uncultured Bryobacteraceae bacterium | reverse complement strand
TCTGTGACACGCACGTTCGCATTCCCATGCTCGGATTGAAGCACTCGTTGAATGTGGCGAGCGCCGGGGCTATTGTGATGTACGAACTTCTGCGAAAGTACAGAACGCTGCACTCCGGCCCAACGGTATCGTTACTCTGAAAGAAGTGCCTTCCGCTTCAAACCTCAGCGAGACTCATTCCCCGGCTCACCTTAAGGTTCAGGAGAAAACGGCTTTTACTGTTCTCGGAGCGATCAGCTTTTGCCATCTCCTGAACGATATGGTGCAGTCACTTATTCCCGCCATTTACCCGATTTTGAAAGACGCCTTTCATCTTGATTTTGGGCAGATCGGCCTGATTACGCTGGTGTTCCAGGTTACGGCTTCCTTACTGCAGCCCGTGGTCGGCCTGTACACCGACAAAAAGCCGCAGCCTTACTCATTGGCAATGGGAATGGGATTCACGCTGGTCGGCCTGCTTCTCCTCTCGATTGCTCCCAATTTCGGATCGCTGCTGGCAGCCGCTGCCCTGGTCGGCATGGGATCGTCCGTGTTTCACCCGGAATCGGCGCGAGTGGCGCGCATGGCTTCGGGCGGGCAGCACGGTCTTGCCCAGTCCGTATTTCAGGTAGGCGGGAATGCTGGCTCGTCGCTTGGTCCCCTGCTGGCCGCTTTTATCGTGCTGCCGCGCGGACAGGGCAGCATCGCCTGGTTTTCTTCAGCGGCCCTGCTCGGCATGGTCCTGCTGACAGGTATCGGCTCCTGGTACAAACAAAGAGCGGCGCTGCAAAACCGGACAAAACGAACGGCGGAAGAGAGCCGGTCCACTCTGCCTTCGCGAAAAGTTTTTATCTCGATTACTGTCCTGGTCGCGCTGATCTTTTCGAAGTATTTTTATCTCGCCAGCCTGACAAGCTATTACACTTTCTATCTCATCAGTAAATTCCATGTTTCCGTGCAAAGCGCCCAACTGCACCTGTTTTTGTTTCTGGGCGCGGTCGCGGCGGGAACGCTGATCGGCGGTCCGATTGGAGACCGCATCGGACGCAAGTACGTCATCTGGTGTTCCATTCTCGGCATTCTGCCGTTTACCTTGATTCTGCCCTACGCCAATCTGTTCTGGACATCCCTGCTCAGCGTGGTGATCGGGTTGGTTCTGGCCTCTGCTTTCTCGGCGATCCTGGTTTACGCGCAGGAGTTAGTGCCGGGAAGAATTGGACTGATCTCCGGTATCTTTTTCGGGCTGGCCTTCGGCATGGGTGGAATCGGCGCGGCGCTGCTTGGCAAATTGGCTGATGCCACGGACATCAACTTCGTTTATCATGTGTGTTCCTTTTTGCCTGCTATCGGCCTGCTGACAGCGTTTTTGCCTGATTTGAAGAAAGCGTCAGCGGCACATAGTGCAAGCTGAAAGGAAGCAGAGTTTTCATGCCGGATAAACACAAAGTAGTTATTGTTGGAGGCGGATTTGGCGGTTTGAATGCTGCGCAAGCGCTGAAGAATGCTCCTGTCGAAGTAACGCTGATTGACAAACGGAATTTTCACCTGTTTCAACCACTGCTGTATCAGATCGCCACCGGTGCTCTCTCGCCCGGAGAGATCTGTGCCCCTCTGCGCTCTATTCTTCGCCATCAGGAAAATTGCAGCGTTCTTCTCGGCGAAGTAGCAGAAGTGGACCCGGCAGCGAAGTTTGTTGCTTTGAAAGACGGCGCCCGCATCCCGTACGACTCGCTGATTATGGCTGCCGGTTCGCAGAGCAGCTATTTCGGCAACGAAGCCTGGCGCGAGTGGGCGCCGAGTCTGAAGAGCATTGAAGACGCCATTGCCATTCGCCACAAAATCCTATTCGCTTTCGAAGCAGCGGAGCGCATGCACGAACACCTGGAGGAGCGTCGCGAGTGGCTGACCTTTGTGATTGTGGGCGCCGGCGCGACGGGCGCTGAGTTGGCGGGAGCATTAGGGGAGATTGCCAATGAAACTCTGAAGCACGACTTTCATTTCATTCATCCCGAAGAAGCGCAAATCTTCCTGGTGGACGGTTCTTCCCGCATCCTGCCCGCCTACTCCGAACAGCTTTCCCGCAAAGCCGAAAAGTCGCTGTTGAAGCTGGG
>CAXTWT010000105.1:0-7594 GCA_964247955.1 uncultured Bryobacteraceae bacterium | reverse complement strand
CCTGACATCTACATCGTCGGCGATCAAGCATGGTATCTCGATACAAAAGGCAAGCCGCTGCCGGGAGTCGCGCAAGTGGCCATGCAGGAGGGCGCGTACGCGGCAAAGTCGATTACCCGCAAGGTTCGCGAGGAAAAACCGCTTCCGCCATTCAAGTACTTCGATAAAGGCAGCCTGGCTGTGATCGGCAGAGGCTCTGCCATTGCCCATGTATTTGGCGTGGATCTTTCGGGGCTGCTGGCTTGGCTGATCTGGCTGTTTATCCACCTCATGTATATTGTGGAGTTTCAAAGCCGGATACTGGTCTTCATCGAATGGGGATTTTTGTATCTGACCAACAATCGCGGCGCGCGTCTGATTACCGGACGCGCCGCCCATGAGATGCCGGACGGCAGTCACACCATGAAAGCGGTGATGGGCGGTGATTAAATTGTTCTGTGGCTCCACTCTTCGTACGCGTTCACGAATCTGACAACGTCGGGATTATTGTCGATCCGGAAGGCGCTGCGGCGGGTTATGTAAGCGCATCGGGTTTTACGGTTCGTGAACCCATTCCGCAATCCCATAAGATTGCGCTGCACCCAATAGCAGCGGGCGAATCCGTGCTGCGCTACGGCCAGGTAATCGGTTCTACAAACCGACTGATCCAAGAAGGAGCGTGGGTGCGGGAAGAGTTTATTGATCTTCCGCTTCCGCCCCGGCTCGATGAGTTGCCGCTGGCGACGGCGGTACCGGCCCCACTTTCGGCGCTTTCCCACTATGCTTTTGAAGGGTTCCGCAATCCTGATGGCAGCGTAGGGACCAAGAACATCCTGGGAATCACGACAACAGTGCAGTGCGTCGCTCCTACAGTGGAGTTCGCGGTCAGGCGGATCAAAGCGGAGATTCTGCCGCGCTTTCCCCAGGTCGATGATGTGGTTGCCATTACTCACCCATACGGCTGCGGCGTGGCGATTGACGCTCCCGGCGCTGCCGTGCCGATTGCCACGATCAAGCACATCAGCCTGCATCCGAACATTGAGACGCAACCGCTGATTGTCAGCCTGGGCTGCGAAAAATTGCAGCCGCAGCGCTTGTTTCGCGGGGTGCTTCCCGTTTTGGAAGATTCCAACATCATTCGTTTGCAGGACAAACGCGGCTTTGCGGAAACCGTCAGCGCCATCCTCGAAGCGGCAGAGAAAAGATTACGGGCGTTGAATGAACGGCGCCGCGAAACCTGCCCCGCCTCGGACCTGATTGTGGGGCTGCAATGTGGCGGCAGCGACGCGTTTTCCGGCGTGACCTGCAATCCGGCGGTCGGCTATGCTGCGGACCTGTTGGTAAGGGCGGGCGCTACTGTTCTTTTCTCGGAAGTCACCGAGGTTCGCGATGCCGTGCATCTGTTGACGCCCCGCGCCCTTAATGAAGAAGTCGGCAAAGCTCTCATTCGCGAAATGCGGTGGTATGACGAGTATCTTGCTGAAGGCTCGGCGGACCGGAGCGCCAACCCGACTCCGGGCAACAAGCGCGGCGGACTCGCCAATGTGGTCGAGAAAGCGCTGGGGTCCATCGCCAAGGCTGGAAGCAGCGCCATTCATGCCGTGGCCGGTCATGGGGAAAAGGTAACGACAAAGGGTTTGGTATTTGCGGCTACGCCCGCCAGTGATTTTATTTGCGGAACGCAACAGCTCGCCTCCATGAACCTCCATGTTTTTACTACCGGAGAAGGCAGCCCGTACGGACTGGCGTTAGCGCCCGTTATTAAAGTGTCTTCGCGCACGGCTTTGGCGGAGAAGTGGCATGACCTGATCGACATCGACGCGGGACGCATTGCGACCGGCAAGGCTACAGTCGAAGAGATCGGATGGGAAATCTTCCGTTTCATTCTCGATGTGGCGAGCGGACGCAAAAAAACCTGGGCCGATCATTGGGGATTAGGCAACGCTTTGATACCATTCAATCCCGGACCTGTTACGTAGATAGCCATGAATCGACGATCTTTCACGAAGGCAGCCGCAGCCTTTCTGGGCGCTCCCTCTTCGCAAGCTGTGACCATACCTCCCGGACGCATGAAGCTGGGCACGCAGCACGGTTCCACTGATGAGATTCTACGGACAATTGCGGCGCTCGGGGTCACGCACATTTGCAGCAGCCTTCCTTCAGCGAAGTTTGACGAAAACTGGTCGGTCGAGGGACTGACGCGCTTGCGCGAACGCGTCGAATCATTCGGTATTCAGCTAGAGTCTGTACCGCTGCCGATGAGTTCCAACTACATCACCAAATCGGAAAGCCCTCATATTATGCTGGGCAAAAGTCCCGAGCGCGACCGCGAGATCGACAACATCTGCAAGATGATTGAGAACTGCTCGCGTGCCGGACTTGCGTCAGTAAAATACAACCTCACGATTCTGGGCGTTGTGCGCACGGAGCCGACGCGCGGTCGCGGCGGCTGCCGCTACAGCACGTTTGTTTACAAGCAAGCGAAACAAGACCCGCCGCTAACCGAAGCCGGGCCGGTATCGAGCGGAGAGATGTGGGAGCGCATTACTTACTTCCTCCGGCGCGTGGTGCCCGTGGCGGAGCAATACAAAGTAAAGCTGGCCTGCCATCCGCACGATCCCGGCATGCCGGAAAGGGAAGGCTTTCGCGGCGTTCATCGCGTTCTCGGCAGCGTTGACGGCTTGAAGCGTTTCCTTGCCATCAACCCCAGTCCATATCATGGCTTGAACTTCTGCCAGGGCACCGTTTCGGAGATGCTCCAGAATCCAGCGGAAGAGATCTTTGACGTGATCCGGTATTTCGGCACGCGCAAGAAAATTTTCAACGTGCATTTTCGCAACATTCACGGCAAATTCCTGAATTTTCAGGAAACGTTCCCGGATGCGGGAGACGTGGACATGTTGCGGGCGATTCGTGTGTACAAAGAAGTCGGCTACGACGGCATGCTGATGCCTGACCACGTTCCGGTCATTGAAGGCGACACAGGAGGACGCCAAGCGTTTGCTTTTGCGTTCGGCTATATTCGCGGGCTGATGCAGGCTGCGGAAGCATAGATGACAAACTCGCAACCGCTCAGCGAAGGGCGCAAGTGGGCCGTGATTACGCTGCTTTGCGTGGCGTTTATTATTGCCTATTTTCACCGGCAGAATTTTTCCATTGCTTTGACGGACCGGAGTTTCAGAAACTTTTTTCATCTTTCGGACAACGCGCGCGGTTTTCTGAATTCGGCCTTTTTCTGGAGCTATGCCGCGTTACAGCTTCCGGCAGGCTGGGTGGTGGACCGCTACGGCGTGAAGCGGCCCTTTGCGATTGGATTTGCTGTATGGAGCATTCTCGCCGGGTGTACGGCCTGGGCCGGATCAGCGACGGAACTTTTCACGGTGCGCTTCCTGCTCGGCGGCGCGGAAGCGATCAACACGCCTGCCGGTATGCGATGGATTCGCTCCCATGTGGAGCCGCGCAGGCATGGTTTCGTCATGGGGCTGTATCAGGCTGCGGCCAAAATCGGTCCCGCGATTGGAGCGCCGCTCACCGCCGGATTGATGCTGGCTTACGGCTGGCGCGCCATGTTTGCCATTCTGGGCTTCGGCGCTCTCCTTTGGCTTCCACCCTGGCTGCTTTTGGTGCGCGACAGCGAGGGCCGGGTAAAACGGGTCGAATCATCGGAAACTCCGCCGATTGGTCTCGCCGGACTTCTCGGAAATCGCGTGATGTGGGGCATTATCATCGGAACGTTCTGCTACAACTACTTCAATTATTTCTGCCTGACCTGGCTGCCTTCTTACTTTGCGGAGCGGCGCGGATTATCGCTCAACTCAACCGGCTGGTTTACCGGCTGGAGCTTTTGGGGCCTTGCCGCCGTGGCAATTGTTTCCGGTTATGCGGCGGACCGCATTATCCAGGGAGGGTATGATGCTATCTCGACCCGCAAAGCATTCATCATCGGTGGCTTCCTGATTGCTTCCACGGAACTGATCGGCGCGGCGTCCGCTTCCAATAACACCGCGCTGTTTTTTGCGATCTTCTCGCTGAGCGGATTGGGGCTCGCCACGGGAAACTATTGGGCGCTTTCCCCAGCGATTTTGCCCGGCGCTCCTCCGGCGCAATTAGCTGCGGTTCAGAATTTAGCGGCCAGCCTCCCCGGTATCATGGCTCCGATCATTACCGGTTGGCTGAAAACCGCAACGGGCGGATATGAGGCGCCCATGGCTGCTAATTTCGTGTTCCTCCTGCTCGGTATCGGCAGTTACCTGTTTCTGGTGCGGCCGCAATACGCGCCGGGGGCAAAGCTACAGTCTTCCCTATCACACACATGAACGCACGGGCATTTATATGTGATCGAAAGCGATCAGGAACTACTCGCAGGAAGCAGCTGTCTTGTTCCTGCCTGAACGCCGGTAGGCGAACGCTGCGCCGCACGCTGTTGGGATGCCTATAAGCAGCATGGGGAAACTCCCCGGCTCGGGAACTGCGGTCGGGGCGAGAACTCCCGTTACGGCATTACTGACAGCGCTCGTAGAACTATTGAGTCCTTCCGCAAAGTGGTTCGAAGCCGGAGTAAACGCGCTTGTAAACGTAACTTGCAGGGTGTCGCCCGCCGAAAGCGCGCTGCCGTTCAAGCTGAAAAACTGAAGATAATTGAGCGGCGTGTCGTTGCCCAGCCACGACCAGTTGTTCGTCGCCGCGCCGTCAAAAGTGAACGCCACACTCAAGGGAGAAAGATCGTCGCTTCCGAGGAAGAGATTATCAAAGCCCAATCCGGCGCCGGTAACGGAAAAGTTATAAGCGTAGCTATAAAGAGCGCCGCTGGAGCTTGTATTAGCGGTGACAGCAAGGGTTGCCGGAAGCGCGGGAACGACACTGGCGAGGGCTGTCAGACAGAAGAGCGTCAATTTAGTTTTCACGAAAGTTCTTCCTTATGAATTGGAGTAGGATGGAGTTTAAAACGCTGGAAAACGCGGCACGTTCACGATCTTCGTAGTAACAGAGTTGGCGGTGACCGGAAGCGCCGTGCCGGAGATGAGGGAAGCGCTGGCCGTAACCTGCGAGCCTGTTGCCGCGCCCGCTGCAATCCGGGTTTTAATCTGAAGAACCTGCTGCGCGCCCGGCGCTAATCGGCCAATGGTAGATACGACTTCGTTTCCCTGCACCGTTAAGAAGTCGCTGGCAGCGTCGGCAAACGTTACGTTCGCGGGAAGCGTGATGCGCGCCTGGGTTCCGTTCAGGGCAAGCGTTCCGTTATTGCTGACCACCAGGGAGTAGACCAACGCTCCTCCCGCTGTGGCGCTAGGCGGCGCTGACAGTTGCACCGATACGGATGAGACGACGTTCGGCTTCGTGATCGTCCATTGATCCAGCAGCGCGGGCGTGCCGGTAGCAGGCGCGGAAAGCAGGGTGCCGGTTGTGCCGTCCAGCACCGTATCCGGGATGGGATCATTCAGCGGACGGTTGTTGACATCAGTTCCGTACGGCGCGGGGTTGCCCGAAGTCGCGGAAGAAGCGGTTTGCAGCGGCTCCGAAATCTGATACAACGTCATGGCGTTGTTGTTCACCAGCACATGGCCGAACGAGAATACCTTTGATTTGAACTTCGTCGTAATCTTCTGGCCGGTTCCCGCATTGGGCAGGAAATTCACCATCTCGCGATTGCTCAGGTTTGTGTCCAGCCAATCCGCCGGACCCTGCGGCACGGTCAAGCCCGCTTCCGGCGTGTAAAAGCCTGTAGCCGAATCGTCCTGGTCCACGCCCAGTCCACTGCCGCGCGGCGGAGCGAGATTGTTGTCAAAGTCCCGGTTGCCGCCCGCGCCTTCTACGATATAGAGAACGCCGTCGGGAACAGTTTGGGCCACGCCGTCGAAGTTCGTATCGACATTGACCGCCGTTGTGCCTGCTGTCGTGCTGGGCGTGTTTGCTGTGCGCGTAGTGGCTCTGATCGGCAGCGTCCGCTGGTAGTTGTGCTCGTGCCCGTTGAAAACAACATTGACGCCGTGGTCTTCCAGCACTTTAGCTACGGTTCGCATTTGATGGTTGGCAACCGTGGCGTCGCCCGAGGAGAATCCCGGCTGATGGTAAACCACCACTTTCCAAAGCTGCTTGCTCGAATCGAGATCATTGATGACCCATTGACGGAGGCCGGGAGGATAAGGAGAGAAGGTCGGCGGCGGGGTGTTGTAAGGAGCGCCGCCCGGCAGGTTGCCGCTGAATAGATGCGGGTTGGCGTCCAGAAACAGGAAATGAGCGTTGCCGTAATCAAACGAGAAGTTGCCCATGTAATCGATCTGGCGCTTCTGTCCTGCGCCGCTGTTCACGGTTGTTGAGGCGCGAAAGGCTTCAATGGCGGCAGGCGAAGTATAACTTTGCCCGAGATACGAAAAATACATGCCGTTCGCCACGGACACATTGTTAGTCCAGGTGTTTTGGACATCAAACCCGACAGGGCCGTTTAGCGGATAGTAGAAGTTGTTGAAGTGCGCCAGCGCGTCGCCGCCGTCAAGATTGCCGCTGAAACGCGGCGACGAATTGTCCGCCAGCATATTAACGGAAACGCCTGTGCTGCCCACATCATGATTTCCAATCGTAATGAAGTAGGGCAGGCTGC
Organism: uncultured Bryobacteraceae bacterium; assembly: GCA_964247955.1. Classification (GTDB taxonomy): domain Bacteria; phylum Acidobacteriota; class Terriglobia; order Bryobacterales; family Bryobacteraceae; genus Bog-105. The sequence goes on along the minus strand of CAXTWT010000105.1, from coordinate 1,017 downwards.
GCAGAAGCGGCGCGCCGGTTTCGTTGGAATCGGTGTCGCTGTTCAGCACCGGGAAGAAATAATCCCGGTAGGTGCCCTCGCTCGCCACCGTGTACACGTTATCGCCGGTGTTTAAAACAAACTCCGCCGGAGGCCGCGCCGGCGCGCCGGGCACGGAAAGGCTGCCTGCGTTATAGATGAGATGAGCCATCCGAGCTTCGTAATTAGCAAGCGTGGCTGGATTCGAATTGGGAACTTGCGGGAAGTACCCTTCATCGCCTTCTACCGCAAAGGAGAAAACTGAACTCTGCTTGCGCGTATGGAAGGATGCGGTAAACCCATTCGCAGGCAAGCCGGGGCCGCTGACGCGATAGTAGTAAGTTGTGTCGAAACTGAGCGGCGACAGAACCGCAAGATAGTCGGTATGAGCGCCGTAGCTGTACGGACTGACCGGCAAACTCGAATCAACCGCCAGATAGTTATCGACCACGCGGCCAGTCGCAACCGCAGAGGCGCCGTAAGCCGTAGTTGTGCCGTAATCGACCCGGTAAGAACCGGCGTTCGGCGTGGGTTCATTTGTCTGCCAAGCCACAACCATTTGATCTGTTGGGCCGAACGTTCCATTATCGCCAAGCTGAATGTAGGGAGAATAAGTCATCTGCTGGCTGAACAACGCCGGTGATAGTGCAAGGAATGCGAATAAAACCTGAACTTTCAAGGGAGCCTCCTGTCGCGCTGTTATATGAAACCATGCTTCTTTTAGCGCAATATGAACATTCTGTTTCGGGATCACCAAATTTGTTGAAAACATGAATTAAAACAGTTTTGTAATCGGATTGAAATGGTTTACTTCGTACAGTGGCAGAGAGTCACGCCACTTTCCTTTGTGCCGACAAGAAGACAATTTTTGCGCCAAGCCGGTTTGCTGACAGCTGGCGGAACCGTTCTGCCAGGCAGTTCGATGCAGCGACCGCAAAGCCCATCCGAGCCGCTGCTGGATATCCGCGCGCTTCCGAAGTTCGTTGACCCTCTGCCCAT
>CAXTWT010000104.1:6017-13542 GCA_964247955.1 uncultured Bryobacteraceae bacterium | reverse complement strand
AGAGCGGGAGTGTTGGTGTCTTTTAAAACCCGGCAGACAAAAGATTGCCTCGGTTTTGAAACAAATTGAACAAAGCTGTTTTAAGCTAAAGGTGAGGCGGGAGTTTGAACGCAGACATTGCGATCCGGGCGGACGCTCTAAAGAGAGCGTATCGCTCTGGTGGCTCGGAAATCACGGTTTTCAAAGATCTGTCGCTTCGTGTGTCTCCCGGTGAGCAACTGGCGATTATTGGTGAATCGGGCGCTGGAAAGTCCACTTTACTGCACCTGCTAGGCGGTCTGGAGAAGCCGGACGGCGGTCAGATTTTCTTTGGCGATCAAAGTATTGTCGATCTCCCTGATGATGAGTTGGCGGCATTCCGCAATCGTCAGGTCGGATTTGTTTGGCAGAACCCGTCGTTGTTGCCGGAATTTACGGCGCTGGAAAACGTGATGATGCCGCTGTTAATTCGCGGCGTTCACCCGAGCGCGGCGGCACAAACAGGGCAAACCCGCTTGGCCGAAGTCGGGCTAGCGGATCGCGCGTTCCATCGCAGCGGCGAGTTGTCGGGCGGCGAACAGCAGCGTGTGGCCCTAGCCCGCGCTCTGGTTGGCGGACCGAAATGTTTATTGGCCGATGAGCCGACCGGTAGCTTGGATGCGCGTACCGGCGAGACTATTATTAAATTGTTAGGCGATTTGCACGCTGCCTATGGCCTCACATCGATTTTCGTCACACATAATCTCTCGTTTGCGAGAAAATGTGATCGAGTCTTAGAGTTAAAGAATGGCAACTTGTGCAAACCAGTTAGTCTGGAGCGGCAGGAAGCCGGAGTTTATACAAGACGCAACCCGTCTTGACGGTGGCACCTATGTTTGAACGATATACCGAAAAAGCTCGGCGCGTCATCTTCTTTGCAAGATACGAAGCAAGCCAGTTCGGAAGCCCTTATATAGAGACCGAACACTTGTTGCTAGGTCTGCTCCGCGAAGACAAAGCGCTTGCGAATCGTTTTTTGCGGTCCCATGCCGCAATTGAATCGATTCGCAAGCAGATTGAAGCCCACACAACTGTTCGTGAAAAGGTTTCAACCTCTGTCGATCTGCCTCTGAGCCACGAATGCAAGCGTGTGCTGGCCTATGGAGCCGAAGAAGCGGAACGCCTGAGCCATAAGCATATCGGCACAGAGCATCTTCTGCTGGGCCTCCTGCGCGAAGAGAAAAGCTTTGCGGCGGAAATCCTCCACGAACGAGGACTTCGACTCTCAGCGGTGCGCGAAGAGATTGCGCGCTCTGCTTCGGAGAAAACCTCCGCCAGTCGGCCCAAGGAAAGCTCCTTGCTCGCTGAGTTCAGCCGGGATCTGACGCAGGCAGCCGTGGATGGGATGCTTGATCCCTTAATCGGCCGCGATTCGGAAGTGGATCGCGTCGTGCAGATTTTGTGCCGCCGCACCAAGAACAATCCTGTTCTGATCGGTGAACCCGGTGTTGGAAAAACGGCTATTGTCGAAGGGTTAGCCCAGCGCATTGCCGACGGCGACGTTCCTTCCTTCCTTTCCGATAAGCGCATCCTGGCTTTGGACCTGTCGCTGATCGTCGCCGGCACCAAGTACCGTGGCCAGTTCGAAGAGCGCTTGAAGACCATCATGAAAGAATTGATGGAAAATCAAAACGCCATCATCTTTATCGACGAGCTTCATACCCTGGTGGGCGCCGGTTCCGCCGAAGGTTCGCTCGATGCCGCCAACATTTTGAAACCGGCTCTTTCCCGGGGCGAAATTCAATGTATCGGCGCGACCACGCCCTCTGAATACCGTAAATCCATTGAGAAGGACCGCTCCCTGGAGCGCCGCTTCCAGGCCGTCAAAGTTCCGCCTCCTGCCGAGGGAGACGCTATCCGGATTCTCTTCGGCATTAAAGAACGCTACGAAAAGTTCCACGCGGTTGCCTACACGGACGAGGCTATTGAGTCCGCCGTCTATACCTCCACCCGCTTTATCCCGGACCGGTTTCTGCCCGACAAGGCCATTGATTTGATCGATGAAGCAGGCGCTCGCGTTAAACTGCGTCAGACGACGCTGCCGACCGAAGTGGCCGACATTCAGAAGCGCATCAAGTTCATCGTTCACCGGATGGAAAACGCCATCGCCAATCATGAGTTTGAAAAGGCGCGTTTCTATTCCGATGAGGAGCGCAAGGAACGCGAGAATCTGCGCCAGTTGCGGGAAAAGTACAATCTCGACGACACCTCCACCGGCGTTGTCTCCAAAGACGATATCGAGGACGTGGTCGCCCGCTGGACCGGCGTGCCGATGACCTCCATCAAGGAAGAAGAGATCAACAAGCTTCTTCGCATCGAAGAGGAACTCCACAAACGCATCATTAGTCAGGAAAAAGCAATTTCCGCTCTTTCGCGCGCCATCCGCCGCTCCCGCGCCGGTTTGAAATCACCCAAGCGTCCGTCCGGCTCGTTCCTGTTCCTGGGACCGACTGGGGTCGGCAAGACCGAAGTGGCCCGCGCCTTGGCGGAGTTCCTGTTTGGCAGCGAGAAATCATTGATCCGCTTTGACATGTCGGAGTTCATGGAGAAGCATTCGATTTCGAAGCTGATCGGTTCGCCTCCGGGCTATGTCGGCTACGAAGAGGGCGGCCAGTTGACGGAGCGCGTTAAGCGTGCGCCGTATTCCATTATCCTTCTCGATGAAATCGAAAAGGCGCATCCGGATATCTACAACATCCTCTTGCAGGTTTTTGAGGATGGTCAGTTAACGGATGGTCTCGGCAACACGGTCGATTTCAAGAACACCATTATTATCATGACCTCCAACCTGGGAGCGCGCTTCCTGGATAAACGCGGTCAGATCGGTTTCTCGAACTCCACCACTACAGGCATCCCGCCGAAGATCGAGGATCAGGTTCTCGGTGAAGTGAAACGCGCCTTCAACCCTGAATTTCTCAACCGTCTGGATGAGGTGATTCTGTTCACCTCCTTGGTTGATGAAGATTTGATCAAGATCATCGACCTGCTGGTCGAGCAAGTGAACGTCAATCTTGTGGCGAAGCAGATCAAAATCCGCTTGGAGCCGGACGCGGCCAAGTACATCCTTGATAAAACCTGCGCTGATCGCAGCTACGGCGCACGCCCGCTGCGTCGCGCCTTGCAGAAGTACATCGAAGATCCTTTATCGGAAGCGCTGATCCAAGGCACTCTGCCCCGCCCGGCGGAACTGATCGTCTACCTAGGAGAGAACGGCATCTACTGCCGTCAGGCTGGCGATCCGGAAGGACAACCTGTTCCTGCAGGCGGCATTGAAGAGACTGCCGTAACACCAACTGTCACGCCTTTGTACATGTTCTAAACAAGAAGCACGTCAAACGGGAGGGATGCTCGGGAAAAGAGCATCCCTCCCGTTTTATTTGTGTCACTTCCGGCAAACAGCCGCTAAACTGACATAAAACGTCGTATCGTTCATCTGGCAGCCGCATATCCGTCCGAAGTCGATCTGCGAAAAATGAGGGCGGAGATAAAACTCTAAGCTCGCCTGATTGAAAAAGTTGACGTGTGTGCTTTCCAGCAAGTGCCAGGGTACTAAATGATGGCGGGAACCTAATGGAATGGCGCTGGCGTCAGGAACTGTGATGACTACCTTTTCAGATGCGATTCTGGCAAGCTCTTTGATTGCGCCTCGGTAATCGGGAATGTGCTCTAAAACCTCTGAGCAAAATACGGATCGAAAACTTCCAGACTCAAAGGGTGCAGGAAAGCTCCCGTCGTACAGCGTAATCGAACTTAATCGACTAGGCGGGATCGAAGGGACAAAAGGCGCACTCTCCAGTTCTAATCCTTGAGCTTTTATATGGAGCGACTCCAACTCTGCGATCAGGGCGCCGCTTCCGCATCCAAAATCCAGAATCGGAGAAGGCAAAGTTTTTGCAAGCTCCAGCACCTCCGGATGAACTCGGCTATTGGGGGGGCCGGAACCGTAAACTTCTTCCTGGTGGCGCACGCGTTCGGAATCAAATAGGGAGCGGTAGTCCGGCGAGACAAACCGGAACGGACCTTCGCTTTTGAAATGTATGTAGCTCTCCAAGAACACGGACAGGAGTTTATACTCTCGGCCGCATAAATCTTCAGGAAGCAAATACTCCAGCACGAGTCCCGGCTGAAAGCCTGAAAATGGATGGCCGCTTTCGGGAAGATCGGGCCGTGAAACTCGATAGTATTGCAAGAATGGAACCCGATAGCTGTCCAGATAAACTTCCGGAATTAACTCCGGGCGCGCTTCGCTAGTCAGCGATCCAACAATGCGGAACAGTCCTCCGGCATCCAGATCGATTCTGTTATAAATCCCGTTTGGCAGAACCTGATTCAGCGGATAAGAACAAGTTCCCTTGTATGAGGCAGCCCCGGATGGAACCTCTTGAAAAGCGACGGCGCGCGTTGATCTTTTCAGAAGATCTCGTATCTTGTGCATCGCACTTTAATTCGAGACCTGATATTGCAGCGTACGGGCGCTCATTTCATTAGCCCGCCGCACTTCCACATAAATGCTCCATTCGTCTGCATGCGGAAACACCGGTTTCGCGATATAAGTGCCGGGCTCTACGCTGGGCGCTGGGAAGACCTTCACATCGGTTCCGTCTTTAGTCTCAATTTGCAGCGTCACTTTGGCATTCGGCAAAGGCTGATGTCGCGGGTCCCGCACGGTAATCGTAAACGGCACCGGCACGCCGGTCTGCAACTTCGCTGTAGGCTCAAACCGAATATCAAAGTTTCCTTCGCGCTCCTGCGCCAGCAGCAGACCCAATGCGCACAGAAACAAAGCAATAACTTTCACGCCCTTATTGTATAGCGGCTACTGAAACCGCCTCAGCGCTCAAACAAAGTAGTGAAGAAAGCTTGGAGGAGAGGCACCGTCCGGTTCGCGGCTTCTTCCGCCCAAAACCCTCGATCAGTCATTTGGTTTTCGAGATCTTCCACCGTGTCCGGCAGCGAAAAAAGACCTCTCAGGTTTTGCAAGGTAGTCTCGCTGCATAGCTCAACCGCATCCGAGGCAAGCAGGTGAGATCCGGCAAGTTCCATGTCAAATCCGGCCTTTTCGAGAATGTCCAGTCTATCGCCGTAAAGACGATCCTCATTGTCAGCATCCGCGTAGTTCTTAAGAATGCGATGCAAATCCGTAGCGTCCTTGTTGGCTCGGCGGTCTGCCCAGGCAAACAGCTTCAGTACGGTAAGCCCGGGCAGCGAAGCGATAGGGACAAGGAGGTCTCTCTTGACCGAAACCCAAACGGCGGCTGTCATGGCGTCATCCAGACCCGCGACACTCATTACCATGTGGGAATCTCCAGGCCAGAAAATCTTATTTTCCTCCGATGCCACACCGCCAAAGGGAACAATATCGACGGGAACCCTTTCGGGAGCTTCGGAAGGCTTGAAGAAGACGCGATGTTCTATTTTCGATGGCTGAAACTTGGGACGGCTGAGAATTCCACGGACCACGTCCGCAAACTTCTCCCAGGATTCGACGGCAATGGCAAAATCAACATCCTGAGTCGCGCGCATCGCCGCTCGCCCAAAGACATGAAACAACAGCAGGTCGCGAGCGGTTGCGCCCATCAGCATGTACCGGCACTTGAGTTCCTCCAGCGTTCCGTCAATGTCTCTCAGGATCTCCACCGTCCACGGGTCGACAGGACGATCATTCCGTACCGAGAGCGGGTTTAATGACTTGCTCATAGAGGATGTTTGCCGTTTCGACGTTACGGGTCTCCCCCGTCATCGTCAGATCGGCATACACGAGAATGGCTGGAGCAGTCGCCTTGCCGGGGTCGTCCAGTTCCTGCGGCCAGAAAGCAGTCAGCAACTCCGCATTACCTCCGGCGTCCAATCGCATACGGAGAGCAGCCAGAATGTCTTGAGGGAGACCGCGAGTGTAGATGGTGTAGCACTCTGCTCGAAGATGGCCTGTCAGAATTTCCGCCGCTATCTCACCCCCCCAGCACGCTTGAAAGCGGTTTAGGTCAGCTTTGCGGATGGTCTCATGGTCTAAGCGGTATCGGCGAGGATTGAGTTTCGGACGCAGCGTTTCGGGGTAGCGGGTCACCCACTCGTCAAACAACTTTTCCGCGTTCTGAAGCTTCCAATCTTTGATTCTTGTTTTACGAACGAATCCGCGTTGGTGGAGGTCTTTCAAAACAGGCCCAACCGTGCCGAGCGCCACCTCCGCGAACTTCGCAATCTCACGATAAGTTTTGCCAATCAATGACGGATAGCAAAGAAGCGAAAAAACGATCTTCAGTCCGGCTTGGGTATTAGCGCGATAAGCCTCTCGTTCGTAATGCTGCGGTTTATTGTGGCCGATCACATAAATAAAAATGCCGTTCGTACGAAGATACGCGTTACCCGCAGTATCAATAAACGGCAGGTCAACGCGTCGGCACTCTTCGGCCAATTGACGCGTCATATAGGGCGTGACAAGCAGCGGACGAAACCTGCGGAACTTGCCGTGTAGCAATCGATCCAGCTGCGCCTTAACATGTGTGATCGCCTGAACCCGATCTGCGGCTTTCACTTCAACGAGAAAAGTTCCTGCTTTGTCTTCGACAGCGATGTCTAGAACAGTACTTATCTGTTGCTCCGCTTTGTAATCTTGAAAAGGCGCAAGCTGACCCACTGCTCCCGTGGTTTCCTGTAATGCCCCGAGAGCATCTTGCAGTATAGCCTTTTCACGATGGTAGAGTTCCAAGGAACACCGTCTGTTCATTATTATGGCATGTTTATGAATCGTGAACATAACAGTTTTGTGAACAGGGTTAAAGTATGTAGCCCTATGCCCACGATTCAGCTTTGTCCATTACTAGCGGACATGTGAGTTTTGTGGACAACTATTCATCCTTATCACTGAGGGTAAAATGAAGAAACCATAGGATTTTATACTGGCAAATTGCTTTCTAGGAAATCTGCAGATATTAAGAACGCTAAGTCAGCTTCAATCCGCCAACTCGGACGTATCCTCACACACCCACATAGCGCGCCTATACAGGCTTCACCCTAGCTGAAGCCAGTCACAAGCCCAGCAAATATATTTTGTCGAGCCAACCCATTTTCTTTCCAACGTTTACCGCCTTTTGGCCATAACCTGGGCCGCTCCTTTCCCCCTCCCCTGTGCTACCGTGCGTTTTCACATTACCCCCATGTCTGCCCCTTCTTTTTCTTCCTGGCCCAGCGAGCGCCGTCTCGCCGCCAATCGCGCCAATGCGCAACTCTCTACCGGTCCGCGCACAGACGCAGGAAAAGCACAATCATCGCTCAATGCCGTCAAAACCGGCCTCACCGGGCGCGCTGTTCTGCTGCCAAGCGAAGATGCCGCAGCCTACGAAACACACATTGAAAACTACAAAGAAGAGTTCCAACCTGTCGGTGTCCGCGAAACTCAATTAGTCCAGAACTTGGCCGATACCCAGTGGCGCTTGGACCGCATCCCAAACTTAGAAGCTGGGCTTTTTGCCCTGGGCCGCATCCGGTACGCCGACCTGTTTGCCGACCG
>CAXTWT010000104.1:0-5917 GCA_964247955.1 uncultured Bryobacteraceae bacterium | reverse complement strand
AGCGGACCTCTTCGTAAGAACCGATAATGCCGCTTCCGCGCAAACTCAAACCGCCGCAGCAACTCAATAACGGCCAATATGAATGCTGCCCATATTGGTGCTGGCTTCAATTTCCGGGCCGCCGCTGCCGAGCATTCCTTTCAACTCATGCTTGGAGCTTTCCTCCGTACTGGAAAGCGGCAGCTCGCTATGAATGCTCGCCATGTGAGTTTCCGCCCGCAAACGCGCGTTTGTATTGTCCGGCAAGCGCAGGTTGACGCTGCCGTTCGTGGTCTCCATGCGAACGGCGTTGCCGTGGAACTGAGCCAGCGCTAAAGCCAGGCTGCCGTTCGTCGTGGTTAATCGAATCGCTTTGTTTTCTCGCGGGTTCTCCACCGTCACATCCACCGGGCCGTTGGTGGAATTGGCTTCAATAGCACCCTCCCGGATACGTCCGCGAACGCCGCCGTTGGTTGTATCGGCTGACTCCAATCCGCTGCAATTCTCCATTTCAATCGCGCCGTTAGTGGTCTCGAACCGATAGTCGCCGGTCAGTCTGGCCAGCGCCAGTTTGCCGTTCGTGCTTTTTACGTGTCCGCCGCCCGACAAATCCTCGGCGGTAATCGAGCCGTTGGTCGTTTCTACCCGGTTCAGGGCGATGTTTCGCGGTAGGTGGATGCGATACCGCACCCCGTACGATCCATGCCAGTCATTCTTCGGAATGACTGTCGTAATCGTCGCGTCCTTGCCGGCGGCATTCACGTTCACCTTAATATCCTTGAGCCGGTCCTGGTCCGGGCCATACTTCGTGCCTGCCACGTCAATCGAAGCACGGTCCCAGCCGGTGATCTCCACCGAGCCGTTTGTGTTTGTTAAATTCAGTTGTCCGCCAGGCTGCAAAGTGTAAGCGAAATGAAAGTCTTCCGTTGCCTGATCGGAACCTGCCATGGAGGTACAGCCGCCTAATAGGAATACCGCCGCCAAAAAGCTTCCTGCTGCCAGAATTCTTGCCATGAGTCTCCCCTTTGTCATGCGTCTTTGAGTAGGTGTATGACGATAGAGATACGGGACTGTTATGAAAAAGTTCCGTGGTACCGTACTATCCTGACAATCTGCCGCTCAACTCATGAATAAACTCTTAGCGCTGAACCGAGGCGAGATCGCCATCCGCATCCTGCGAGCCGCCAACGAACTCAAAATCAGAACCGTAGCGGTGTTCTCGCAGGAGGACCGTTTAAGCCTCCATCGTTTCAAGGCCGACGAAGCTTATCTGATCGGCAAAGGAAAGGGCCCTGTTCAGGCGTACCTGGATGTGGAAGGCATTATGAAGTTGGCTGCCGAAAAGGGAGTGGACGCCATCCACCCCGGCTACGGCTTTCTTTCGGAGAACCCTGCCCTGCCCCGTGCCTGCGAAGCGGCCGGAATCACATTCATCGGCCCGAGCGCTGAAATCCTCGAATCGCTCGGCGACAAAACCGCTGCCCGCAAAATCGCGCAGTCGGCAAACATACCGGTAGTTCCAGGCACGGAAGATCCCGTGGACCCGAACCGCCCCGATGTCGAAGAGATCGCCCAGGGGATCGGCTTTCCGCTCATCATCAAGGCTGCCTTTGGCGGCGGCGGACGCGGCATGCGCGTGGTCAATTCCCTGCCGGACTTCCAGCCGAAACTGAAGGAAGCCAGCGACGAAGCGGGGGCCGCCTTCGGCAACAACGCCGTATTTTTGGAACGGTTGATCCGCCGCGCCAAGCACGTCGAGATACAAATTATCGGCGACCGCCACGGCAATATCGTTCACCTGTATGAACGCGATTGCTCCGTGCAGCGCCGCCATCAGAAAGTGGTCGAAGTCGCCCCCGCTATCGGCTTGCCGGAGCGAGTCCGCCGGGAGTTGGCCGATGCCGCCGTACAACTCGCCCGCGCCGCCAATTATTACAACGCGGGCACAGTTGAGTTCCTGGTAGATGCCGACACCTTTGAATGGTTCTTTATCGAAGTCAACCCGCGCGTCCAGGTTGAACACACCGTTACGGAAATGATTACGGGCATCGATATTGTCCGTACCCAGATCCAGGTGGCGCAAGGCTTGAGCCTGTTCGGCCCCGAGATCAATTTGCCGCCGCAAGACCAAATTCCGCTGCATGGAACGGCCTTGCAGTGCCGCGTCACGACCGAAGACCCGGCCAACAACTTTACTCCGGACTACGGCAAGATCACCACCTACCGTTCCCCGGCAGGTTTCGGCGTTCGCTTGGACGGCGCGTCGGCTTACGGCGGCGCAGTTATCTCCCCGTTCTATGACTCGCTGCTCGTCAAGGTCACGGCTTGGGGAAGAGACTTTCCGCAAGCCTGTCAGCGCATGGATCGGGCGCTGCGCGAGTTTCGCATTCGCGGCATCAAGACCAACATTCCCTTTCTCGAAAACGTGGTGGACTACCCCGCGTTTCAGGCAGGCGCTGTCACGACCTCCTTTCTGGACGAAACCCCCGGCCTATTCGAGTTAGAAGTAACACGCGACCGCGCCACCAAGCTGCTGACCTATCTGGCTGATGTGATCGTCAACGGCAACGGGGAAGTGGCGAACCGACCCCGGCCCGCCGTTATCCGGGAAGCGCCGCTTCCCTGCTCCAACCGCACGGAGATCCCCGAAGGCACCCGGCAATTGTTGGACCGCCTCGGCCCGCAACAGTTCGCCGCCTGGACCGCTAGCCAATCGCGCCTGCTGCTCACTGATACCACGTTCCGCGATGCTCATCAATCGCTGATGGCAACGCGGATGCGCTCTTATGATCTGCTGCGCGTAGCCGATTACGTCGCCAAAGAACTTCCGCAACTTTACAGCCTGGAAATGTGGGGCGGCGCTACCTTCGATGTTTCCATGCGCTTTCTGCTCGAAGACCCCTGGAAGCGCCTCCAAACCTTGCGCGAGAGAATCCCGAACATCTGCTTTCAGATGCTGCTCCGCGCCTCGAACGCGGTGGGATACACCGCTTATCCCGATAACGTGGTGGAAGCCTTTATTGCGGAAGCAGCGGCGCAAGGCATCGACATCTTCCGCATCTTCGACTCCCTGAATTGGATGCCCAACATGCGGGTAGCGGTGGAAGCCACTTTGAAAACCGGACGCATCTGCGAAGCCGCCATCTGCTACACCGGCGACATCCTCGATCCGGCGCGCGAAAAGTACTCGCTCGCTTACTATATCCGGCTGGCGAAAGAGTTGAAGGCGATGGGCACGCACATTCTCGGCATCAAGGACATGGCCGGACTGCTGAAGCCCTATGCGGCTTACAAGCTGGTGAAAGCTTTGCGGGAAGAAGTCGGGCTGCCGATCCACCTGCACACGCATGACACGAGCGGCATCAACGCGGCAACGATTTTGAAAGCCTCTGAAGCGGGCGTTCACGTTGCGGACGGGGCCATTTCCGCCATGAGCGGCACGACCAGCCAGCCGAATCTGAATTCCATCGTGGCGGCGCTGGCGCACACGGAACGCGATACTGGCCTGCCCTTCGATGTTCTGACCAAATGCTCGGATTACTGGGAAGTGGTCCGCACCTATTACACTCCGTTCGATAATGCTCCCAAGTCAGGCAGCGCCGATGTGTATATCCATGAGATGCCCGGCGGCCAGTTCACCAATCTGAAAGAGCAGGCTGAAGCTATGGGCTTGGGCGACCGCTGGCCCGAAGTGGCGCGCATGTACGCCGACGTAAACTTCGCCTTCGGCGACATTGTAAAAGTGACGCCATCCAGTAAAGTGGTCGGAGACCTAGCCCTGTTCCTGCTGAGCCACGGCGTCACGATTGAAGAGTTCAAGAATCTGCCGCCCGACCATTCCCTCACTTTGCCTAACTCGGTGATCGACATGTTTGAAGGCTCGCTTGGGCAACCGGAAGGCGGATGGCCTCCTAAAATTCAGGAAATCATTTTGAAAGGTCGGAAGCCGGACGAAGGACGACCCGGCGAACGGCTTCCCGCTGTTGACCTGCAAGCCGCCGCCAAAACCGTTGCCGACCAGTTTGGAACGGAAAGCCGCACGGACCTGATGAGTTATCTGATGTATCCCGATGTCTTCGCCAAGTTTGCCGCCGCCCGCGCCGATTTTGGCGAGCCGGAAGTCCTGCCGACGCCGCAGTTCTTCTACGGCCTTGCCGAACGCGACGAGATGACGGTAGACCTGGAACCCGGCAAATCCATCATCATCCGACTGCTCACAGTGGACGAACCAAGGGAAGACGGCATGCGCACCGTCTTCTTTGAATTGAACGGACAACCGCGCGGAGTAGAGATCCGCGATAAATCCTTCCAGCAAACGGCAACCGCCCGGCGCAAAGCGGACCCGGCCAAACCCGGCGAAGTGGGCGCTCCGATTCCCGGCGCTGTGACAACCCTTCACGTCAAGGCGGGTGCGGAAGTCAAGAAAGGCAATGCGCTGCTAGTGATGGAAGCGATGAAGATGCAAACCACCGTTTACGCGCCCATTTCCGGCAGAGTCGCAGAAATCGTGGTAAGCGCGCGGGAAAGCGTGGGAGCCGGAGACCTTTTGCTTGTCATCGAGTGACACCGGCATAGACGAGTTGCTTAATTAGTTTTGTTCGCGATACTGGCTGGGAGTTACACCCACCTCGCGACGACATTTTTAACGGAGTAGCAGCCTGGAACGTGTGCCCGTCGGGAGTGTACATGCTGTTTATCCTCATACCGGATAATTATGGCGATTTATCTCGTCGTACGCTGCTACTATCCGAACTGGCTGAATAGCTTTATGTGCCGCGACTGGCAGGCTATGAGGTTTGCCAGTCACTCAAAAGGAGAGAAACAACCATGCCGAAACTCATTTCTGCCCTGTGTACGCTGGCTGCGCTCGGGTGCTTGGGAGCCTCGTCGCTCCCGGCGGAAACCATTTATGCCACTAGCGAAAACACGAACACGTACCCGTTTAATAACCTGTTCAGTTTTGACAGCGCCACGCCGGGGGTGATTACCACGTCCCGGCCCATCACCGGGCTGAATGGAATTCTGACTACCCTTGCTATCCGTCCGGCGGATGGGCAACTTTATACGGAGTCGGACAACAGCATCTATCGCATTGACCCCGTTACGGCTCGGGCGACGCTGCTCTTCACCAACCCGGCGCTCAACAACATCGGAGCCACAACGATGGCGTTCAACCCGGTAACAGGTTTGTTGCGCGTCATCGGCTCGCCGGCAGACCGCCCAGCCCTCAGTTTTCGGGTGAATGTGGACACAGGCGCGGTCATCCAAGACGGCCAGTCGATACCGCCGCGCGGGCTGGCCTACACCAACAACTACGCCGGGGCGAGTACGACGACCTTGTACGCTCTGTTCCTAGGAAACGCTCTCGCCATCGACGATCCCGAAAACCAGTCGAACTTCACCCTCGTCGGACGGCTGGGCGTGCCCGGAGTCTCATCTCCCCTCCCCGGCCTCAGCATTTCCGGCATTACCGGGACGGCCTATGCCTCCCTCACCTCCAACGTCGGCACGCCGGGGCCTTACAACTCGCAATTCTACACAGTGGATTTGAATACCGGGGCCGGAACCCCCGTCGGCCCGATGGGGAACGGCACGCTGTTTGTGGAGGCCATTGCCGCTCCGGTCGGCCCCTCCCAGGTTGCGCCCGTGCCGGAACCGACAAGCTGGGCGCTGCTCGGGGCGGGACTCTTACTGGGCGGCGCACTCTGGCGTTGGCGACCACGCCACGATGCTATTAGTTGAGGTAACGAGTTTTATCTCTCCCGTACACCCCAACTTACGGCGAGTTCGCTGCCCGGCGTGAGCACGCTTCTTTTCCGCTCATTGCGAAAGCGCAGTCGTAAGCGGACCCCGTAAAATGAGAAAGGGTCTTACACTGGAAAGGTAAGGCTTGCGTTGTGGCCCCGTAGCTCATCTGGATAGAGCACGTGCCTTCTAA
>CAXTWT010000103.1:0-13583 GCA_964247955.1 uncultured Bryobacteraceae bacterium | reverse complement strand
CGCCAGGACTTACACCTCCCTGAATCAATATTTCGTGGTGATGGAAGTTGATCCCGTATTCTGGCAAAACCCGGACGGATTGCGCCAGGTGTATGCCACTTCCACGAATGGCGGACAGGTGCCGCTCGCCGCGTTCACGCACTTTCAGCCATCCACAGCGGCGCTGACCGTGAATCACTCCGGCACGTTTCCCTCCGTAACGATTTCATTCAATTTGGCTCCGGGCATCGCTTTAGGCGATGCCGTAAACGCCATCAGCGCGACTGAAGCCAAGGCAGGAATGCCGACCACTATTTCCACCAGCTACTCAGGCACCGCGCAGGCGTTTCAATCCTCACTGGCGAATGAGCCGATGCTGATCGCCGCTGCTCTCGCCGCCGTTTACATCGTGCTTGGGATTCTGTATGAAAGCCTGATCCATCCCATCACCATTTTGTCCACTCTGCCTTCTGCCGGAGTGGGAGCGATTCTCGCGCTGATGGTTACGCACACGGACCTGAGCGTGATCGCGCTGATCGGAATTATTCTCTTAATCGGCATTGTGAAGAAAAACGCCATCATGATGATCGACTTTGCGCTGGCGGTGGAGCGGCGCGACGGCAAAAGCCCGGAGGAATCTGTTTTTCAGGCTTGCCTGCTGCGTTTTCGTCCCATCATGATGACCACCATGGCGGCGCTGTTGGGCGGCTTGCCGCTGGCGATCGGCACGGGAACAGGCTCCGAGTTGCGGCGTCCGCTCGGTATTACGATTGTCGGCGGCCTGATCTTCAGCCAAGCGATTACGCTTTACTCCACTCCCGTTATCTATCTCTACATGGACCGCTTCAGCACTTGGCTGAACGGCTTGCGGCGCGGCCATGAGCCGCAAGCGCCTGTTGAAGCGGTAGGTCCCGCCCACTAGGAATCGCATGGAGCCATACAAGATCACAAGGGAGCCGCAGCCCGGAGGGCAAACCGTTACGCTGCTGCTGAACGGCAGATTCAGTGAGGATGCGCTGCCGGAATTAGAACACTCCATCGCGGAGGCGCGCGGGGCGCAGCAGCGCGTCGTGATTGACCTGAGCGAAGTAACGCTGGTGGACCGTAAAACAGTCCAGTACTTCTCGACGCAGGCGGTGGGCGACATAAAGCTGATTAACTGCCCGGTTTATCTTCTCCGCTGGATTACGCAGGTGAGTAATGAAAATTAACATGTCTTTTCAAGGCGCAAAATGGATAGCAGCCGGGGTTGTGCTGGCCTGTTTGACGGCCTGCAACCCGGCCCCGAAATACGCCAAGCCTCCGGCGCAAACTCCCAATGCGTTTAAGGAAGCAGTGCCGCAAGAATACAAGGAAGGCGCGGGCTGGAAGCTGGCGCAACCGGGCGACGATCACCTTCGCGGCAAGTGGTGGGAAGTCTACAACGATCCACAACTCAGCGCTTTAGAAGAGCAGGTGGCAATCTCCAATCAAAACATTGCATTGGCGGAGGCAAATTTCCGGGCGGCGCGTTCGCTGGTTGCTTATGCGCGGTCTTCCCTGTTCCCGAACGTATCGGCAGCGCCTACGTATACAAACTCACGGTTTTCTCAAACCTCGCGGGGCGTCAACGTCATTGGCGGCGGAACAGCAGCAGGCGGAGGCACGACCGGCACAGGCACTGGTACCGGCACGGGAACAACGGGCACAGGCACGGGGACGACCGGCACCGGTACGGGCAGTTCGAGTTCAACATCTACTGGGGTCGGCGGTTCATCGAACACAGGAATCCTGAACAACTTCTCGTTCCCAATCAGCATTTCCTACGAAGTGGACCTGTGGCACCGGATTCGCAACACTGTTGCCGCTAATGCTTACCAAGCGCAGGCCAGCGCAGCCGACATCGCCACGGCTCTCCTCAGCACGCAAGCCGAACTGGCGCAGAACTACTTTCAAATCCGCGCTCTCGACGCGCAGCGCGGCATTCTGCGGGAAACGGTTGCCAACTACCGTGAAACGCTGAATCTTAATGTGTCGCGCTTTCGCGGCGGCATAGCCTCCGATGAGGAAGTGTCGCAAGCGCAAACTCAGTTAGATAGCGTTATCGCGCAGGAAACAGACGTGAGGGTGGCGCGTGGAACATATGAACACGCCATTGCCACGTTGATCGGCAAGCCGCCTTCTGAGTTTACTCTTTCCGAAGCTCCTTTTGTGCCGAACCCGCCTCCAACACCGGTTGCCCTACCGTCGGAGTTGCTGGAAAGGCGTCCCGATATTGCCTCGGCGGAGCGTCGTGTCGCTGCGGCAAATGCCCAGATCGGAGTGGCACGCGCCGCTTATTACCCGAGTCTGGATTTAAGTATTAGAGGCGGATTGCAAAGCTCTCAAATCAGCCAATGGTTCACCTGGCCCAGCCGTTTCTGGTCTTTAGGTCCTACCCTTGGCGAAACTGTTTTTGATGCGGGCGCGCGCCGCGCCATCAATGAACAAGCCCGAGCGAATTATGACGCATCGGTAGCCACCTACCGACAAACAGTTCTCGGCGTCTTTCAAGCGGTTGAGGACAATTTGTCAACTCTGCGCGTGCTGTCGCAGGAGATTGCGGAGGAGCGCACGGCTGTCAATTCAGCAAATCACTATCTGGACCTTTCTCTGGTGCGTTACCGTGGCGGGGTCGATAGTTACCTCAACGTCATCACGGCGCAAAATCTTGTTTTGACGAATCGGGAAACGGAGGTTGGGATTCAACTTCGCCAGATGATCGCCAGTGTTTCCTTGATTCTGGCTTTGGGCGGAGGTTGGGATGCAACGCAACTGCCCAAAGTGCAA
Organism: uncultured Bryobacteraceae bacterium; assembly: GCA_964247955.1. Lineage (GTDB taxonomy): Bacteria > Acidobacteriota > Terriglobia > Bryobacterales > Bryobacteraceae > Bog-105. The sequence continues at coordinate 10,796 of CAXTWT010000103.1, read as the reverse complement.
CAACTGGCGGCAAAGGGGGCCAAGCAGCAGCAGGGACCAGCGCCGGGAGCAAATCCTTCGCCGCAGCCAACAGCCGCGCCGAATCCTCCGCCGCTTCAACAATGAAACGCGATAAGTATCTGTCATTGCGCGACGGGGAATACGATATAGACCGAGCACAGAGGTAACAAATAGGCCGGGGAGAGCGGCAACAGTTTGGCGGCTCCCGAAACCACAAAGGCCGGGACTGTGTGCGTACCACGCCGGTAAAGGCGCGCTTTTGCATCAATTAGAGTTTCGCTCACGGACCGACTCCAAGGGCGGAGCGCCTGGCGAACGAAGCGTACGAATATCCCGTTTCGGTGGTTTGCCGAAGAAACGGTTATACTCGCGGCTGAATTGTGTTGCGCTTCCATATCCGACCGCAAAGGCCGCCGTCGCGGCGTCCATACCATCCGTGAGCATGCGGAGCCGCGCCGCGTGCAACCGAAGATGCTTCTGATATTGCAGAGGACTCATGGAGGTCAGCTCCCGAAAATGGGTGTGCAGCGTGGACACACCCATGCCCGCCATTTGTGCGAGCTCTTCCACCCGTAGCGGCTTCGTGTAGTGGGTTCTGATCCAGGCGATCGCTTTGGCCGTTCGTTGGCTCTGGTCTCCCAGAGTGGCAATGGCTCGCAGGCGTTGTCCTTCCGGACTGCGCAGAATCCGATAAATGATCTCCCGTTGCATCGAGTCACTGAGAAAGGGAATGTCCTGCGGCGTATGCAGCAGATCCAGGAGCCGGCTGCAGGCACGGAAGAGTTCCACGGTGGTTTCGCTGGTCGCCATGGCAGGGCCGTCCCCCAGCGCCTCGGTGGCCGGAATCTCTCCTCGGCTGAGAAGCTCTCCAACCAAAGGAATTTTCAACTGAAGCCGCAAGCAAAGATAGGGCGACTCTTCACTGGCCTCGATCACTTGGCTGACAACCGGCAAATCGACGGACGTCAGCAGGAATTGCGACGCATCGTAGATAAAAGTCTTTCGGCGGAGTTCGACCCGCTTTCGCCCTTGGACGACGACGGCTACGCTTGGCTCATAGGTCACGGAGAGCGGAGCCGTCGGGGCTGTTCGTCGATGCAGTGTCAGGCCGGGGATGTCGGTGGACAGGGTCTCCGCCGAGCCCATGAATTGAGCAATCCTTTGAGCCAACTCAGCCCGCAGCTCATTCGCCCGACGGGGCTGCAGGGGGGTGTCTTTGCTGTAAACTTTCACAGTATGAGCTTTACACTCCCACCCCTAGAATACTGCTAGCAGCGGTGGCCGTTCCTCATGGCGAGAGGAATAAGCAAGAAATCAGTTGGATCGTACTACCGCTAAAAGGCGTTTTATCTCTAGCCTGGAGAGGAGAGAAACGATTTCAAAGGAAAAACAATGCAAAAGCGAAAACTGGGGAAGAGCAACTTGGAAGTTTCGGCTATTGGGCTGGGCTGCATGGGAATGAGCTTTGGTTACGGTCCAGCCGGAGACAAGAGGGAGATGATCTCGGTTGTCCGGGCAGCGGTCGAACGCGGCGTCACCTTCTTCGACACTGCTGAAGTATATGGTCCGTACACAAACGAGGAACTCGTGGGTGAAGCCCTTTTGCCGTTCCGAGAGCAGGTGGTGATCGCCACCAAGTTCGGGTGGGAGGCCAATCCGAACGACGGGGGCAAGTGGAACGCTCTAAATAGTCGACCGGAACACATCAGGCAGGTTGCTGAGGCGTCGCTCCGGCGACTGAAGGTCGATGTGCTTGACCTGTTCTACCAACATCGTGTCGATCTGAACGTGCCGATCGAAGAGGTAGCGGGAGCGGTGAAAGAATTAATCCAGGAAGGCAAGGTGAAGCACTTCGGTCTTTCGGAAGCAGGAGCGCAGACAGTCCGTCGCGCCCATGCCGTTCAACCCGTAACCGCGCTACAGAGCGAGTACTCGCTTTTTTGGAGGCAGCCGGAACAGGAGATCCTGCCGACGCTGGAGGAACTCGGGATCGGATTCGTTCCCTTCAGTCCCCTCGGCAAAGGCTTTCTCACGGGCGCCATTACCGCAGAGACGAAGTTTGACAGCACGGATTTTCGCAGCATCGTCCCTCGCTTTAGCGAGGAGAATCGGAAAGCGAACCAGGCCCTGGTGAACCTACTCAGCGCCTTCGCGGAACAGAAACAGGCGACACCTGCTCAGATCGCGCTCGCTTGGCTGCTGGCGCAGAAGCCATGGATCGTTCCGATCCCCGGCACAACGAAGCTGCATCGCCTGGAAGAAAATCTCGGAGCGCTGAACGTCGAACTGACGCCGGAAGATTTGCACGCCATCGAAAGCGCTTCCGCAAACATCAAGCTCGAAGGCGCTCGGTATCCGGAATTTCATGAAAAGCTGGTGGGCCGGTGAGAAAACGCTTGCCGCTGAGTCTACGGCTCACGCCGCTGTTCGGCGCCGCTCTTATCTTGGCAGCCCAAAGCGAGCACACTACCCCGTTCACCGGGACGTGGAAGCTGAACTTGGCCAAATCGAAGTTCAATCCGGGACCGCCGTTCAAGAGCTTTACCATCACATTTACACCCGACAGTACGCGCCACCTGGCTTTGATGGGAGCGGGCGGTCAGTTTTTCAAGGCATCATTGCCCTGGCCAGACGGGAAAGAAGTGTCCGTGCAGGGAATGGAGAACGCTGTAGCTGCCTCGAAAATCCAAGGCAGGACATTCCACGACATCTGGAAGCAGAACGGAAAGGTGACCGAGGATGTTCACGGAATCGTTTCACCGGACGGGGAAACTTTGAGAACAACCGTTAATGCAACAGACAGCCAGGGCCATCCGTACCATAACGAATTGACCTTCGACAAGCAGCAACTCGGTCGCGTTGACTGAAGTGCTGAGTCAATTCAATTGCTGTCAGCCGGAAAAAGGAGGAAAATATCTTTCGGGAGTCGCCGAACTCCCAGTCTGTTTTGTTGCCCCCTAGTCAAGCCGTTCAATACGTCACGACCATTTGTTATCGCTACCGGGAGACCGCTCCTCCTCTCCGTTCGCGGGCGACTCCTCCTGCCGTCGAGCGTACGGCAAGCACGGTGCGGCTCATTCCACGGTATCGCGTGGAGGATTTGCCTCTCGTGTGTACGATACAATTTCCGCCTCGCGGCCTGCTCGCTCGGGAACGAAAACCGGTACCGCCTCTGGAGTACCGATGGCTGGCTGCCAGCCGCACTTTGTGGACTCGCTACCGTTTGGATCAAATGTTAACGGGCGAGCCGCTGACAACTCCCGCTCTGCCTCCGGCTACGCTGGCGTGGGAAGAAGTCTTTGCTTCACAACGGGAAGCGGAAGCGGCCATCACCCGCGCATTGAACACTGATTTGTTGCTGCTGCTGAATGATGAGGTGTGGGCAGCCGCCGTCGAGCCGTTGTACTTTGTCGAGGATGACCGGCGCTTGTTCGGGGACGCCATTCAAATTTCGCTGGTTGAATGTTGTGAAGCGGGTTGCGCGGCGCAGTATTTCCGACTGGACGAACAAGCGGACGCTTTGGCCATGCACGAGGGTTTACGGCGCTACCGGCGCGAGCAGCAGCGAAAACGTTATCGGGAAGAAACCGATCCGGGCAGCATCAATTTGGGCTATGAAGTGAAACTCCATCGGCCCGACCTGTTGTGCCGGGAACCCAGGCATGAACTGCCGGATCATTTTCACCCCTGGTATACCCATCTGCGGCAGATATTGCGATCTTTACCGGCGCGCGCAAGTCGAGCCGAGCGCATTGCGGCGGTGCTCGCTCAAGCGCGAGCCAAAGATGTAGGGCCGGTGGATGGAACGGAGCGCCGGTTAACCTTTATGCAGCCCGAACACGCCGCCAAAACCGACAATCAGCCGCTCTACAGTGAAACGGAGCGCGCCGCACTGCTCGGTTTTCTGCTGGCGGCAGGCTCGTACCCAATGACTGCTTACACCGGCTTGCCGGATGCGGAACTGGCCCGCGCCTATGCCGCCCTGATCCGTCATCTTTAACTTTCCGGCATTACAGCTATTACGAGTTAACGCCGGAAGCCAAGTAGCCCCCATCCACAGCAAGGCACTGACCGGTAATAAAGCCAGCAGCCTCTGATGCAAACAGAACCGCTGCGCCAATTAACTCATGAGGCTCGCCGAATCGGGCCATGGGAGTGCGAAGCAATATTTCTTCTCCCCGCTTTGTGCCCTGCAGCAATTTTGAATTCAACTCGGTAGGAAACACGCCCGGAGCAATCGCATTCACGCAAATGCGGTCCCGCGCCCACTCGCAAGCGAGACTACGGGTAAGCGAGAGAACAGCGGCTTTTGACGCGCAGTAGGCAGCGACTTCGTGAAAAGCCAAGTATGATCCGAGAGAAGCAATGTTGATGATTCGGCCCGTTCCGCTTGCTTTCAGCGGTCCGTAGAAAGCCTGACAAGCTTCGAGGGTTCCAGTCAGATTTGTATCAAAAAGCGCAGACCATTCCGCTTTATCGGTGCTGACCGTCGGCTTGCGAAACGTAGTGCCTGCCGCATTGACCAGAATGTCAACGCCGCCTAACTCGTTCAGCACGGCGTCGCGCAGCGCTTCTATAGAAGCCCGGCTCTTGACATCAACCTGACTGTAGAGAGTTCGTCGGCCCAGTCTGCTGATTTCTTCGCAAACCTGCTTCAATAATTCTTCGCGGCGTCCTCCCGGCACCACGTGGGCTCCGTGATCCGCCAAGCCAATAGCAATCGCTTTGCCGAGACCGGACGTGCCTCCGAACACTACTGCGACACGATCCGTTAGATGGAGACAGTTTTTCACTTCCCTTAGCTTAATAAGTTTGATGGGACAACAATATGATGGAATATGGCCTTATCTGTTTTCCGATTCTGGTTTACCATGGCGTGCTTAAGCGCGCATATTGCATTTGCTCAAGCAAACACATCCGCCGGAGCAGTTTTGCCGCCGGTCACCTTTACTGCCGAGCAGGATCACCAGAATATGATGAACCAGCTCGGGATCAAGGCATTACGTCCAGGTCCGAGCGGGAACGAAAAAGCTCCGAACCATGCCAACTATGACGAGCGCTTAGCTAATCCTTACCCCCATCTACCGGACATTCTCACGCTAAAGAATGGACAAACGGTCGCAAGCGCGGAAATGTGGTGGAAACAACGCCGTCCTGAGATTGCCGAAGACATGGAGCGGGAAGTGTATGGCCGGATTCCCGCCAATATCCCCAAAGTGAACTGGACGGTGGCGGTGACGGATAAAGAGTTCGTGGGCTTCACGCCTGTGATTGCAAAGAAGTTGATCGGGCACGTTGACAACGCGTCTTATCCGCTGATTGACGTAAACATATCCATGGTGGTTGTTACTCCCGCCAATGCTAAAGGTCCCGTACCACTATTGATGATGTTCGGGCGCAGCGTGCTTCCGGCTCCGGCGCAGCCGCCTCAGGAAGAACTCGATAAAGTGAATGCGGCGCTCAAGGCTTTACTACTCAAGGAAGATCCATCGCTCCAAGCCATCTTTGACCGCTATCCGGCTTATAGCGTGAACGCTTCCCAACCGGCGCCGTCGTTCGGCACGCGTCCACCCAGCGGTGACCCGCCGCCGACGCAGCAATTGATTGCAGACGGCTGGGGGTACGCCATCATTGATCCCGCAAGCATTCAGGCGGACAACGGCGCGGGACTGACCCGAGGGATCATTGGACTTGTCAACAAAGGCTGGCCGCGCAAGCCTGACCAATGGGGAGCGCTGCGCGCCTGGTCCTGGGGAGCCGCGCGCGGTCTGGATTACTTGGAAACCGATGGGGCCGTTGATGCCAAGCACGTCGGCATCGAAGGAGTGTCGCGGTACGGAAAAGCCGCGCTCGTCACGCTCGCATTCGAGCCTCGTTTTGCCATGGGACTGATCGGCTCTTCGGGTGAGGGAGGAGCGAAGCTGCACCGACGGAACTTCGGCGAGGCAGTGGAAAGCCTCACGGGTGGCGAGTATTACTGGATGGCAGGCAACTTCATGAAGTACGGCGCATCAGATGCCGTGTTCGGAAGCAAGAACACGGGCGATTTGCCGGTGGATGCGCATGAACTGATCGCGTTATGCGCGCCTCGTTTAACGTTCATCAGCTATGGGCTCCCGGAGAGTGGCGATGCGAAGTGGCTCGATCAAGAAGGCAGCTATATGGCTACCGTTGCGGCCGGGGTTGTGTTCAAGCTCCTGGGTGCGAAGGATCTCGGCGTTTCCAATGATTACCGGAAGGAAGAGATGCCGCCGGTAAGTACCGGGCTGTTGAAGGGGCAGTTGGCGTGGCGGCAGCACGACGGCGGCCACACGGATGCTCCTAACATGAAGTACTTCCTTCAATGGGCAGACAAGTTCATCGGTCGCACCAAAGCGTACTGATCGCCTGGCAATTCCGTTAACGCCGATACCGCCGCACGACGAAACCGAGCAAGGCCGCTCCACACAAAGCCCAGTTTCCTGGTTCGGGAACAGTCGCGGCAGTGGGGGTCAGCAGATAAGATCGGTTGTTGGAGTTAGCGACAATTTGGCCATTATCGTTGATCCCTCTAGCTTGAGAAAGTGTTATGCCCAGCGCCGGATCGATCAAGCTGTTGAGATCTGTCACTTGCCCATCCGTATAAAGAAAAGCATGAAACGGACTACCAAGAGGGGACAGGTTGGAAGTGCCTACCACCTGTCCGGCATTATTGATACTGTAAGCATAACTTGTATAACCACCTAGCGTTGGTATGCCCTGCAGCTGCCCGTTGCTGTAGAGAAAGGCAAGAAAATCGCCGGTAGTGGCGGCTCCCACCACCTGCCCGGCTTTGTTGATGCTAAAAGCCTCACTGAAGGCGAAGGTGCCGCCGAATGTTCCTAAGTCCGTCAACTGTCCGTTGCTGTAGAGAAAGGCATGTTGGGCGTAGGAACCGACAGGGGCGACTCCCACCACCTGACCGGCATCATTGATGCTAAAGCCGGAGCCGAGGCTGCTTTCAAATGTACTCAAGTATTGCAGCTGCCCGTTGCTGTAGAGAAAGACATTACCACCAGCACTTCCTGTGATCTGCCCGGCATTGTTGATGCCATAAGCGTAACCCGAAAAGCCCAAGTCCTGCATTTGCCCATTAGTGTAGAGGAAACCATGACGATCGCCGGACGAGAAGAAACTATCTCCCACTACTTGTCCGGCGTCGTTGATGCTAAAAGCCTCACCAGGTCCTAAGTCCTGCATCTGCCCATTACTGTAGAGGAAAGCATGACCGTTAGAGAAGCCTGCAACTTGGCCATTGTTGTTGATGCCCCAACCGGTAGTGCTACTGCCGTTTAAGCTGCCCAGGTCCGTCACGCTGTACAGGGTGGCGGCTACGGTTGTGTTGATCCCTCCCAGCAGGAGAATCCCCAGAAGGCAAGAGTAAATGCGCATCGGTATCGTGTTCCTCATGGTGCGAAGGCTACTGTACCATAACTAGCCTTCTACAACCCTTACATCACGAAGGAGATACCGAAATGCTTGTGCAGCACGAGCGCAACCGTTCCACGGAGACGAGCCATCGCGCCGTCCTGCGCTGGCAATAATGAAACCGGCGCGGAAGAGATGCTCTGCCCTTGTACTTCCTTTTGCAGACGCGGCTTAAACCGATCCCAGGCCGCCGTAAATTCGCCGACAAACAAAATTACTTCCGGTGCCAGCGCAGCGACAATCATCCGCAAACCGCGAGCCAACTGCGCCGCCATGGCATCAAGGGCTTTTGCCGCTAACAGATCGCCTCCTTCCGCACGCAGGAGCAGATCAGGAAACTGCAAGCCCTTGGGAGCTGCGCGGCCAGCTTTTCTGAGCGCTTCGGAATAATACCGCAGAGCAGCGCGATTGGAGGCAAGCACCTCCCAGCAGCCGCGATTGCCGCAACTGCATACCGGGCCGTCTTTATCGAGCGGTATATGCCCAAATTCTCCTGCCGTTCCGGTACGGCTCCGAACCAAGTGGCCCTCGGCAACAATGCCGGCGCCAATTCCCTCTGAAACGGTGATTGCCACCAGATTCCGAATATTTTCCAGACGGCCGAACCACATTTCCGCCATCGCGCAGGCGTTTGCCGCATTCTCTAGCGAGACTTCCAATCCCGTCGCCCGCTCAATCGGATTTTTCAGATCCGTCACCGGCCATTTCAAATTGGGCGCGAAGATCAGCTCCTGTGTCACAGCATCAATGCGGCCTGGAAGGCTGATACCAATCCCCTCGAACGGAGTATCAGTCCGTTTCTTCAGGAACGGTTGCAGGCGCTTGATGATCTCGCGCAACGCCTTTTCGGGATCTGCCGGCGTGGGCATGACTTCCTGCGAACTGAATCGTCCGTTGATGTCGCTCACGCCGAGCGTGGTGCGCGAGGGCCGGATATCGACGCAGATGATGGCGCGCTGGTGGTTGAGATGCAGAAAGGTCGGTCTTCGGCCTCTGGGCAGGCGTCCCGTCGGCCCCTCCAACACCCATCGGTCAGCGATCAGTTGCTCGATAATCAGGGAAACCGTGCTGCGTTGAAGACCGGAAAATCGGGCCAGATCAGCCCGTGAGATCGGCTGGCGATTACGAATCAGGTTCAGGATGATACGGCGGTTAATTTCGCGTGCCGTTTCGCTCGATGCTGCTGGAATCTCTTCCGGAGTAAGGCGCACCATTGTTGAGTTTGGGAAGGCAGTTTTGCCTGAAGGTAATGAGGGCCGGTCCACTCCTTCAGCGGCTGTCCACCTCCTAGACTAACGGATGCCTAATCAGTGACCAAGATGCTCATTGATAAAGCAGCTTTCCTTTAGATGGGCGCCGCTTGCAGTCATCTTTCCGGGGATGAGACATAATTGTTTCGCTTACCAGCCTCACGCCGTTATGCCCCCAAAAGTTGCGACGCTACCCTTCGGCACGGTACCAATCCGCATCGCGTTTCCGCTGCGCTGGCCACCCTCCTCCCAGAACCGATGAGCTAGCCGTTTTACCTGGATTCGACGTAGCCCGAGCGCTTCATCGCCGCCTTTGTCAGTGACATCAGCTTTGCTGGTCAGATTGGCGGAAGAACACCACTTTCTGAGCAAGCGTACATCGGCAGATTTAGCGAGCATACAAGCTGCTAGCCGCAATTTCTCACCAGAGGTATTGGCGGGAGCCGTCTTTCATGGCATAACAGGTTTATCCAGAACAAGTTAACACCGGAAAGAAGATAACCCCCGCTATGACAGAGTGTATCCAAGAATCATTTCTCTTCGAAGACGTTGGCCAACGCGCCGTGGTGGGCCGCTTTGATGGCGGTCATATTGTCAGTGACGGTGGCGCTCTGTGGTTGCGCCAGGTCGAGCGCCGGGCCGACATTCTGGGCCGGTTCGCAGCCTGCTTTGCCGACCAGCGCGATCCGCAGCGCGTCCAACATTCTGTCGAGCAACTGGTGAAACAACGCGTCTATGGACTCGCACTCGGCTAGGAGGATCTCAACGATCATGAGAAGCTACGGCGTGACCCGCTGTTAGCCCTGCTCTCCGGCAAGACCAAGCCCACCCAGGAGTTGTTGGCAGGCCAGAGTACGCTCAAGCGGCTGGAATTGACGCTGCCAGAAGCGGACCTCGCGCAACAGCGCCACCAAAAGATTCTGTTTGATCTAGAGTCGGCCGATCGGTTGCTGGGGGATCTGTTTGTAGAAGCTCACGCCGTCCCGCCAACCGAGATCATCCTTGATCTGGATGCGACGGATGATCCACTGCACGGCAAGCAGGAGGGCCGCTTCTTTCACGGCACTACGGCCACTACTGTTATCTGCCGCTGTACATCTTTGCCGGCGACCACCTGTTGTGCGCCCGCCTCCGCACGGCCAACACCGACGGCAGCACCGGCGCGGTTGAGGAAGTCAAGCGTATCGTCCAACAACTTCGTCGGCGCTGGCCTGCGGTCAAAATCATTCTACGGGCGGATTCGGGTTTCTGTGGCGAAGAGTTGATGAGCTGGTGTGAACAGAACGGTGTGGACTATGTCTTGGGTCTGGCCCGCAATCGCCGCTTGGAGGCGATGCTGTCGGAAGCCTTGGCCGAAGCCAAACAGCAACACGAAGCAACCGGTCAGCCGGTTCGCCTGTTTCGCGAACTGCGCTGCCCAACGCGCGAAACCTGGACGCGCGAGCGGCGCGTGGTCGGTAAAGCCGAGCATTTGAGCCAGGGGGCCAACCCGCGCTTCGTGGTGACCTCATTGGCCAGCGAAGACTGGAAGGCGAGCGCCTTGTATGAGGACTTGTATTGCCAGAGAGGCGAAGATGGAAAACCGCGTGAAAGAACAATTTCAGCTCTTCTCCGACCGCACCAGCACGCATTGGCTATGGAGCAATCTACTGCGCTTGTCTCTGAGCGCCTTCGCCTACGTCCTGATGGACACTTTGCGCCGGGTCGGCCTGAAAGGAACCGAGAGGGCGCAGGCCGAAGTGAACACCATCCGCCTGCGGTTACTCAAGGTCGGAGCGCTAGTGAGAGTTAGCGTCCGCAAAATTTGGGTGTCGCTGGCCAGCGCCCATCCAGCGGCACCGCTGTTTGCTCACGCCTATGCCGCTCTGCGTTGTTGAGTTCGCACCCGCTGCCCGAAAGGCGCGGACTGTTCTTTGACATTTTCGCCTTCCCGAGATCATCGCGGGCAAAGTGTGCCCACTCACGTGCGAGTACTCCTTCGGTTCTTCCCAACCTCTTTCCGATAACACACTCCCCTGCGCTCCTTGCCCCTCGTGAGAAATCCAGGCTAAGCTGTTTCGATGCTCCCAGTACGAGACCTCGGCGTGCGCGACGCGATTC
>CAXTWT010000102.1:8299-13892 GCA_964247955.1 uncultured Bryobacteraceae bacterium | reverse complement strand
GGGAGCTAAGTCTTTTAACTTCGCCGAAGTAATCGGCAACGGGATGGCGAGCGGCGTCGGACTCAGCTATTATCCAGACAGCCGCAATGTCCCGGATTATTTTCAGAACTTCGGTATCCAGCTCGCCACGGACGCTACTTCGCAGGTGCTCAAAGAGTTCTGGCCGGACATAAAGCACTGGTGGAAGACACGCCGCCAAAGCCACTAATCTAGTTCCCGAGGCATGAAATGCTTCATCGAAATGCGACCCAGGCCGACAATGCAGTATCGCGCTGCCTTTGCCCATTACCGCCAGGTATTTCTCCTGCGTAGTTCTTGGAAATCAGTAACGACGAAGCAGCGAAAGCGCCGCTGGACAAAACAAATTGACGACGTGTCATGTTCCTGGATAAACTCCTCGCCCGTTCGACGCATTTCAGCAATTCCGCCTCCTGCCGAGCGCTTATGCCGTGGCGCGGAGAAAGGATTTTTCGAGGTGCTTTCCCACTTTTCGCATACTGGAATTCATGCTGGATTTTCACGGAAAACGGGTGCTTGTCACCGGAGGAACCAGCGGCATCGGCCGCGCTGTAGCGCAAGCTTTTGCACTTGCCGGGGCAGATGTGCTCTCCCTTGGGTTAATTTCTGAAGAAATCTTGCCAGCTCCGATCCAGACAGAAATTCTTGATGTCACTAATACAGCAGCAGTCAATAAACTTGTCGGCAGCCTCCCCGAACTCCACATTGTTGTGAATGCTGCTGGAATTATACGGCGGGATGAAGAGTTCAATCTGGATGTTTTTACGCAAGTGCTCGATGTCAATCTCGTCAGCGTCATGCGCGTCTGCATGGCGGCTTATCCGAAGCTGAAACAATCGAAAGGCTGCATCATCAACATCGCTTCGCTGCTCAGTTTTTTCGGTGGACCTCGCGTTCCCGCCTACAGTGCAAGTAAAGGCGGAATCGTTCAACTCACTCGTTCTCTCGCCGTCGCCTGGGCTGCTGATGGCATTCGCGTCAATGCTGTCGCGCCCGGTTGGGTTACCACTCCGCTCACGCAAGCCCTTCAAAAAGACCCCCTACGCTCGAAAGAGCTGATTTCCCGTACTCCCCTCGGACGCTGGGGCCGTCCTGAGGAGGTTGCCGGTGCCGTATTGTTTTTAGCTTCCGAACTGGCCTCTTTCATCACCGGAGCAATCATTCCGGTCGATGGCGGTTACTCGGTTGCTTAAAATTTGCTATACAGATTCCATGCAGACCACTCATCCGTTGTCGCCCCGCCAGATCGTCACGCAAGCCGTTCCGGACGATGAGCGCGTTTGGGTGCCGCAAGCTCCGAACGTTTGGTTTCGCCCTTTGATGCTGAATACCTTGAACGGTCAATGGTACAACCTGCTGCGTGTGCGCCGCGCCGGTATTCTCAGCCGCCATCGCCATCCCGCTCCCGTTCACGGCTACGTCCTCAAAGGGTCCTGGCGTTATCTGGAACACGACTGGATTGCCCGCGCTGGCGACTACGTTTTTGAGCCGCCCGGAGAAACCCACACGCTGATGGTGGACGAGGATGTCGACGAGATGATTACCTTCTTCAATATCTCCGGCTGCATGTACTACGTCGATGAGCAGGGGAAGAACACCGGGTTCGAGGATGTCTTCACCAAGATTGACATGTGCCGGAAACACTACATCGAGGCCGGACTCGGAGCGGACTACGTCGATCAGTTCGTGCGTTGAGAAGTGAGCAGCGGCTATGGGCGGCATTCTGGAACAAACTGATTGGATTACAACATCGCCGCATCAGATGCATATCGGCACATAGTTACAGGCCCGCTATCTTAAAGCAATGGCCCGACGACAAAGGTGGAAATTGGTCGTGCTCGGCACAATCATAGCCATAGTTCTAATTATCTCCATTGTCGCGCTTAAGCAGCGAGAGCTGGCTGCTCATAGACGAGAGTTGGCCGCCCAAACTCAAGCAGCTCTTTCCCTTTATTCGCGCCACCTCAAACCGGGATTAAGTCGCAAAGAAGTTAAGAATTACCTTCGAGCACACGACACCCAATTCTCTGAGAGCTGTTGCTATGGAGAACGACATACCTTTGAAACATCGGTCTGGGTCGGTGAGAATAAGGATGAAAAACCTTGGTATTGCAGTGAAATGCCGATCTACGTTGTGTTTGAGTTCACGCCAGGACCGCAGGTCGAGACACCGGAAATAACGCCGTCGGATAGCGATGTTTTGAAGCAGATCCAACTAGTCACCACTGGCACAGGGTGTTTGTGACCTCTTATAAGTGTTTGGTCAGCTACTCGGACAGTGTAAGGCAGATACGGAACAAAAAGTCGGCTTCCGTCCAGTAATGCACAATGCGGCTTATTGAGCTTTTGTATTCTTATGCCCCCACCTGCCCCAACACTTCGCGCAAACTAACCGAACCGTCCTCTTCCGTTCCACGTTTCAGCGCAGGCCCAATCGCTACTGCCTCGCGGTGATCCTCAAACCAGACGAGAAATCCTGCCTGCTCCGCGCCGGGCAGCCGTTGTTGATTGATCCAGGTGTAGTAAGCACCCATGTCGGCATCGATCAAAGCCCCGGCTGCATCGAGTTCCGGTTTCCTCTGTGTTCCGGCCAGCAGTTCACGCATGGATTGCTCCCGTTGGCGCGGCGCATAGCGCGTCAACAGCGTTAACGGCTGCGCCCGCCGCAGTACTTCGCGTGCGGACCACTGCACAAAAGTGGTGCTGAAAAGTTGTGTCCCGCTGCCTTCCGTCAGCACGCTCACTTGAAACCGGTTCAATATCGCCGCATCGTCCTGACTGTGAAGCCCAAGCTCTTCCGGACTCATCTGCGCGAGCAGCGTCCGCAGCACTTCCGGTCCTCCTCCGCCCGGCTGCATGGTTTGCCGCATCTTCGCTACCAGTGCTCGCCGGACTGCGTTCAGCGAGGAAAAAGAAAGGCTGGCCAGTCCTTCCGCAGTGACTTCGTTCTCGCCTCCGTCGACGTACCAATGGCCAAAAGGAATCGGCTGCTCTTTTGCCCGCTTTTGCACCGTTTCGAAGAGAGCTTCCTTGCCGCCTTCCGGTCGGACATTCTTAAAATAGACTCCTTCTTCGCGCAGTTTGCGGAACAGCGGGTATCGGTTCTCCGTTACGCCGCGCCCTATCGTAACAAGCCCAAGCCGCGCCATCGGCAAAGAGGTGTTCTTTGTCGACGCGTTCACTCGACGCACGTACTCCACGGAAGCCGCCCGGAACGCATCAATCTGATGCGTAGCCCACAGGTGAGCTGACAGCTTCTCCGAAAATTGAGCGGGCGCATTGACCCAATCAACGCCTTCCAACTCCGGTGAAAGCCGCAGGGTCGCAAAAGGCGTGAACTCTCTTTGTAATTGCTCCGGCGTCAACGGACTGAGGTAAGTGAACTGGTTATCCAGCTCCTTGCGCTCCGCAGGAAATTTCCAGTCATAGCCGATCAACTCCCGTAACAGCAGCGGCAGGAAGGCGAGCGGCATCTGCTGAAGTAGCATAAGGTGTGCCTGCGCCGCTTTTCGGGCCTGCGGCGGATACTTGCTGAAGTGTTCTGCGGTCAACTGGCGGGGAAGCATAAGCCTTACGCGATTTCGCTCAATGGCTGGCCCTGCGCCAGCTTGGGTGAGAAGCCGAGAACCGTTCCGAGTGTCGGCACTAAATCCGTCGATTGCACGGGCCGGTCCACAATCCGGTTCTCGCGTATGCCCGGTCCCATGGCCAGCATCCAAGTGGTGCGGGAAAGCGCATCGCCCGTCCGATGGTGCTGAAAACCATTGCCGCCTGGGTCCAGATCGGAATCCCTGCCGAAGTCCGGCAAAATAAACAGATCCGTTTTACCGGCATACTCCGGTTCGCTTTGGATGGCCTTCCAAACTTCCGCGCACAAGCGATCCGTCCGCTGAATGGCTTCGAGATAAAGAGAGTACGTTCCGGAATGTGCGATATCGATGTCGTGCAGCGTAATCCACAGCAAGGAAGGCGCGAGTTGATGCATCAACTGCTTGGCAATGTAAACCGATAATTCATCCGGGCTGGCGAGGCTGCGAGCATGTCCGGCGAAGTCCGTTACCGACAATTTCAAAAGCTCCGCCATCTCGTGCAGTTCCGCTCCGTTGCCTTCCAGTTGCGGCGTGTACATCGGCGTTTCATAGTTGTCGCGCAGCAGATGATCGTAAAGATCATCTCGGCTGGATTTCGGCAGCGCCGAAGCAAGCAAACGTTTGGGCAGGATCACGCCCGCCCCCAGTCCCTGCCCATAGGCCCGGTTTCCGCTCTCGCCGATGCGGTTAAAGCCGTTGCTGGGCGCTACCACCCACGTATCGGTAACGGGCCGGTTCAAGTCTTTGCGGAAGTACTCAAACACGGTCGGATATTGCGGCGGCACGGCGGCAAAATTGTTGAACGTCTCGTAAACGCCCGTCGCCAGACTCGCTGTCGCGACGTAATGTCCCAGAATGCCGCGATTCACAACCTGGGTAAAGAAGGTCGCTTGCGGAAGGAGCTGATTCAGAAGAAAGGGAATGTTCTCCTGGCCTTCCGGCATAAACGTTTCCTGGTCCCGCGCGCCGCCGCCGAACGTAACCACGACTGCCTTTTTGCCTTTGGGCGTGCCTACCCCCAGTTTCGGGGCAGAGCCGAACAAAGTCGTTGCGCCCACGCTTGCGCCAGTGACCGCGCGCAAAAAATCACGCCGACTTCGGGCTACGGCGTTCGTAATTTCTTTCACTGTCTGAATGCTTCAGTTTTATCATGGTTCATCTAACGCTTCCCGCATGAACAAGCTCTTGAGGATTACCGCCACGCTCGCCGCCTTATCCCTTTCTCTCACCTTTGCCGAACCGCCGCAACCTGACTGGTTCCCCAAAAAGGACATGCTGACCATCGGCGTATATTATTACCCTGAAGCCTGGCCCGAGTCGCAGTGGGCACGCGACATGGGCAACATTCGCAAGCTCAACATGGAGTTTGTCCACATGGGTGAGTTTGCCTGGTATTTCATGGAGCCGGAAGAAGGCAAATTCAACTTTGACTGGCTGGAGCGCAACGTGGATTTGGCCGCAAAAAACGGCATGAAAGTTGTCCTTTGCACGCCCAGCGCCACGCCTCCGGTTTGGCTGGTCCGCAAGCACCCCGAAGTCTTAATGGTCGATGCAGCGGGCCGCACCATGGACCACGGCAGCCGCGAACAGGCCGACTGGAGTTCTCCCCTGTACCGCGACTACGTCACCAAGATTGATACCGAGCTTGCCAAGCGTTTCGGAAACGATTCGCGGGTTTGGGGCTGGCAGATCGACAACGAACTGAGTCACTATGGAAAGCGCTTCTCTTACTCGCAGGCGGCTACAACTAAGTTCCGCGATTGGCTGCGTGAAAAGTACGGCACGGTCGATAAACTAGATACTGCCTGGGGCGGCGCGTTCTGGTCGATGATGTATCAGAACTTTGACCAGATCAACATCCCGAACGAAGAATCGCTGGTAGCCGATCCCAGCCCTCATGCCGTGCTCGACTTTCGCCGCTGGTTCGCGCATGAGGCGGCAGACTACCTGAATATGCAGGCTACCGTGCTGCGGCGCTACTCAAA
>CAXTWT010000102.1:0-8199 GCA_964247955.1 uncultured Bryobacteraceae bacterium | reverse complement strand
GTCTGCACCTACCGCTATCGCCAGCCGCTGTACGGCTCCGAACTCTACCACAAGGGGCTAGCTGAAACCGATGGCGTGACGCCTTCGCCCGGAGGCCGCGAATACGCGCAGGCCATGCGTGAAGTGGTGGAATTACGCAAACACTACAACCCCGATGCGCGGGAGCCTGAATCCTACGCCAAACGCCGTACAGCATTTCTGATTAGCTACGACAATCGCTGGGATATTGCCAATCACAAACAAACCGTCCGCTGGAGTACGGAAGCGCATTGGATGCGCTACTACCGCGCTTTAAAAAGCATGATGGCGCCTGTAGATGTGATAACAGCGGATCGCGATTTCAGCAAATATCCATTTGCCATTGCTCCCGCTTACCAGCTCATCAACCAGGAACTGATTGACCGTTTTCAGCAATACGTTCAAAACGGCGGACATCTGATTCTGACTTGCCGTACAGGACAGAAAGATTCTCGCGGCCATCTTTGGGAAGCAGCCTGGGCGCAGCCGATCTACAGCTTGATCGGCGCAAGAATTCCTTTCTATGATGTTTTGCCGGTCGGCATCAATGGTCAGGTAAAAGCGGGAAGCAAGACCTATGTTTGGGGTTCCTGGGGCGACATTCTGGAGCCGGAAAGCGGAACACAAGTACTCGCGCAATATGGCGATCAGTTTTACGCGAACCGTCCTGCGGCGATAACTCGCAAACTGGGGCGGGGAACAGTCACTTACGTGGGTGTCGATACGCTGGATGGCGAACTGGAACGCACCCTGATGCATCAGGTGTACGAAGCGGCAGGTGCGGCTCCCGCCAACTTGGCCCCCGGCTTCCAGGTGGATTGGCGCGACGGCTTCTGGGTCGCTACCAACTTTGCCAGCCAGACCGAAACGGTTCCAGCCGCTACGGGCGCTCAATTATTGGTAGGCAATCGGGATGTGCCTCCCGGCGGCGCAACTGTCTGGACTGAGCGCTAATTGGGGGATGGCTCCCGGATCGTAATAACCCGGTTGCTTCCCTGGTTCTTCAGTTCTTGTTTGATGCCGCTCGGCCAAGTGATTTCGATACGGTCGATGCTCGTTGCCTCGGCAATCCCAAAATGCAGCCGCAAATCACTTTGCGATAGATAACTGCCCCCGCTTCTGACTTCGCCGTATTGCGCATGACTATTGGCGGTGAGCTTTACTTTCGCTCCAATCGCACTCCGGTTGGAGCGTGTGCCGATCAGCTTCAGAATGACCCAGTGTCCGGGAGGATTTACCGCCTGTTTCAGCAAGGACGGCGCCTCGTTCTGGTTGTTGACCGCGATCTCGACTGCTCCGTCATTGTCGAAATCACCGAACGCCGCGCCGCGCGATGAATGCTTCTCCCGTAAAGCCGGTCCTGCCCCTTCCGAAACGTCCTGCATCTTTCCGTTCTTCCTGTTTTCGTAAAGAATGGCCCGATCCTTGTAATGAATATCGATTCCCAAACGCTCCACTTCGGGAAAAGCATGCCCGTTGACGAGCAGCAGATCCTTCCAGCCGTCATTATTGAAATCGAAAAATCCGGTGCCCCACCCGACATACCGAGTGTTGTGACCGAGACCGGCATCGAGCGTAACATCGTCAAAGTTGCCCTCTCCCCGGTTGCGGTACAGCGTTTCGAACTCATCGGAAAAATTGGTGCGAAAGATACTCAGATGGCCGTCGCCCGCGTAGTCCGCTGCATCCACGCCCATGCCCGACATCGCTTTGCCGTTCCCATCAAACGACACGCCGCGCAATAATGCCTCCTCCTCAAACTTGCCTTTGCCCTTGTTGATGTAAAGCAGGGAGGGCGTCTGGTCGCAAGCTACGTAGATATCCGGCAGGCCGTCTTCATTAAAATCGCCGGTCAGCACGCCTAGCGAATAATGCCCTTCCGGCTCCGCCACACCCGACTGATCCGAAATGTCCGTAAACGTTCCATCCCCTTTATTCCGGTACAGGATGTTGCGGTCGAACGGCAATCCTTTCGGTCCGCAGTTCACCGGTATCCCGCGATAAAAGCAGTACGGATTCGCGCCTGGTTTCGGCGTCGTGGCGGGATCAAACTTCAGGTAGTTCGCCACAAACAAATCCAGGTGTCCGTCTCCGTCAACATCCGTGAACGCGCAGCCGGTGTTATAACGGACACGCGATTGATTCAATCCTGCACGGCTCGTTATATCTTCAAAAGACTTGCCGCCCACATTTCGATACAGATGATTCGCGCCCCAGTAGGTAACGAACAAATCCGTAAAGCCGTCGTTGTCGTAATCACCGGCGCAAACACCTTGCGCCCAACCGGAAGACCGAAGCCCGAGCGCATCCGTCACATCCCGGAACCGGCCCTTGCCTTCGTTGTGATACATCCGATTCGTTCCGCCCGCGCCCGACAAAACAAAAAGGTCCAGCAATCCGTCATTGTCGTAATCAATAAAAGCAATTCCGCTGCCGGTGGTTTCAATAATGTACTTCTTGCTGGTTGTCCCGCCATTCGGAAACACGTCCGTGATGCCGGACTTCGTCGCGATATTTCGGAAGTCAGGCTGATAAGGCGGGATGACGGCCATAGCCGAGAGAGCGAAGAAAAACAAGAAACGCAAGCGAATAATCCAAACTGAACTTATAGTTCAACATAGAGTAAACTGGGACCCATGCCGCACCGTACTTGGCTCCATTTCAGCGCAGGCGCGCTGCTCTGTGTGCTGGCTCCGCTGGCACTGCGTGCCGAACTGTTGAGGTCTCTCAGCTTTCAAATGGGAAGTGCAGCGAGCGGCCGGGTAGAGCCTCCCGTTCTGTTGACACTATTTGCGACGATCTCTCCTTCGCTGGGACGTCCCATTCCCCCTCCTTGTGCATTCGGGCCGTTCCAGCCTGCCCCAGGCAAACCGTGTTCTTCCTTGCTGCAGGAAAACCTCACCCCCAATGACGTAGGCCGGAGCTTCCTCATCGACGAGAACACGAATAACGATTTTGCGACGATCACATCGTTGCTGGGAAGCGAAACAAACCTGGAGTTTTGGGCCTATACGTATCCTGCCGGCATCGTGCCTGCGCTTCCCTTGTCCAATGCCCCTCCCGGTTGGTTGACCGGAAGCGGTGCAGGGACTTACACATCGGGTTTTCCCAACGCAGAGATCACTCAGCTTCAATTCACCATTACGTCGTTGTGCCTGTCGAACAATGGCAGTTGTATGGGTGTCACCGGCCTTCTCGAAGATGAGCGCCTTTCAGCAAAGCTGGACGTTTACGGCATAGTCGCGCCGGAGCCTATGTCGATTCTGCTGGTTGCGCCTACCGCCGTGCTGGTATTCTTTATCACGCATTTTCGAAAGCTTCAAAACGGTCCAATTCGTCCAGGCAGTGACGTAGCGCCGCACGGACCCGATTTCTGTTTTCCGGGTCCTTGTACCACGGCTGCAGGGCAGGCGGCAAATCTCCTGGATCAACACGAATCATCGGTCCCAGACCTGCCTGCTGCAAAGCAGGCCCAAGTTCCTCCGGCATTTGCTGATTTCCGCCCCAATGGTATACCGCACTCGGTCCATACTCACGCTCACGATTTTCCCGCTCCCGCCTTTCCACATCCGCCAGTACGCACAGCAGACGGGCAAACTCGCGTCGTTGTTCGAGAAGGTCGTACAAAAAGGAGCCGATCTCAGCGGCTGTCGCATACGTGGGAAGCGTTGGATAGTTCTCTGCTGCCGTGGAATAGCTGGCATCGATCATGCTGTGAGTTAGACACCAAAGAGGTAGGCGCGAATGCCCCAAAGTAATAGACCCCGTAACGCGTCCATCATGGACGACGAAACCGGGATAATCTTCGGTTACCTTTTCTTCCTTGTTAAACGCATCTCTCGGCATGTCTACAACAGTAAAATATCAGCTACTCCGGTCGCTTCTCGCCCAGCTTTTTAAGAAAGTCGGAAAACTCGCCTTCGGGCGTTTTCTGAAGCCGGTCTAGGGTTTCTTTCTCCTCCTTGGCCTTATCCATTTGACCGGCGTTTCGATAGGCGGTCAGCAAACTGTAATGAGCACTTTCGTTCGCTGGCTGTTCCTGCGTTGCTTGCCGCAGGAGACGGATGGCCTCTGCGTAATTCTTTTCCTGCAGATACACTTTCGCCAGTGAAATGTGTGCTTGAACAAAATGCGGCGAAAGCGCAAGGGCGCGCTCAAAATGTGTTTTCGCTTCGCCGTAGCTGCTTTTGACGGAGGCAATCTGTCCAAGTTGAAACTCGCAGGCGCTGTCTTCCGGGCTCAGCTTCAACTCCGCTTGAAACTCCGCCGCTGCTCCGTCAAGCGCCTGCGTCTCATGACTCTGCAGTAAAATGGCTCGCCCCAGCCGGAAATGCAAGTCCGGCGCATGGGGATTCAACTCAATCGCCTTTCGGTATTCAGGAATCGCCTCGGCATAGCGGTTCTGCGTTTCGAAGATTTCAGCCGAAAGCTCATGCACACGATACGAAGCGGGAGTGCGCTGAAACATCGCAAGTGTTGCATCGTTGAAAGCTTTCATATGGAGCTTGGCTGTCATATAAAGAACGTCTGCATCATTGGGAAACTGCTGCTGCAACTGATCGGAAATCGCAAACGCGCGTGCATTGTCGCCCGTAGCGGCATAACACTTCACCTGAGCCAAGCCCACCAAACGTCGCAACGCAGGGTCTTGTAGCTGCAAGGCAGCCATGTTTGGGAGAGCTGATTGGCAATCATTTGTGGCTGCTTGCGTCAGCGCCAGAAAAGCAGCTCCAGTCGCATCTCTCGCCCCCTTCAGCTTGGCGAGAGCAAGGGAATAGCGGCCTTCTTTGAACGCCGCCACACCTTCATCCACGTTGGATTGAGCATGAGCGAGCGCCATTAATAACAGGGTAATGAAACTCTTTGAAAAAAAACTGAATTGGCTAATCTTCAAGCTTGTTTTTACCTTACCGCGTTTGTAGCCGCATTTCGCGCTCACTTATCCTGCTATATAGAAGTAAAAACTATGCCAAACAAATGGCAGCCCATTGCTGATTTGCCGCCTGAGTTCAGAACTCTTACGGACGGCGAACTGCTTTCTCTCACTCAGTTTTGGAGGGATCAGCGGAGAGAACTCCATCAAATCGGGCAGCTGCAAACGTTTAATCAGGAACTTGCCCGCGAGTGGGCCATTGAAACAGGCCAGATTGAAGGCATTTACGATATAGATCGCGGCACTACCCGCACGTTAATTGAACGCGGGATCAAGGCGGACCTAATAACGCGCGCTAGCGGCCAGCCGCCGCCGGAACTCATAGCGGCAACCATTAAGAGTCATTTGGAGGTCCTTGATGGATTATTCGACTTCATCAAAGGGAATCGTCCTTTGTCGAAAGGGTACATTCACGAGTTGCACGCGGCGTTGCTGCGCAACCAGGAAACCGCAATTGCTATGGACCAGTTCGGCATGGTGTTTGAGACTCAGTTACTGAAAGGGCAATACAAAAAACAACCTAATAATCCAACACAGCCGGACGGCTCTGTTCACCAATATTGCCCGCCTGAACACGTCGACGCTGAAATGGAGCGGCTAATCGACTTGCACGATCAACACGTCTCTCAGGGGGTGCCGGTGGAGGTGCAATCGGCTTGGCTGCATTACCGGTTCGCTCAGATTCATCCCTATCAGGACGGAAACGGGCGTATCGCCCGAGCATTGGCAAGCTTGGTTTTTATCAAAGCCGGTTGGTTCCCCGTTGTGGTGACGCGCGATGATCGAGCCCGCTACATTGATGCATTAGAAGTTGCTGACGAGGGTGCCTTGCGTCCGTTGGTCGACTTTTTTGTTGATGTGCAGAAGCGCAGCCTGTTCCAGGCAACACAGGTCGCAGCCGATGTGCTTCCCGTGAGTAACGTGGATGAGGCAGTTGCCTCGATCCAAAAAGTTCTCCTGGAATCTGGACGAAGCGTAGAGCCGCAAATCTGGTTACATTCAAAGCAAACAGCGGATCACCTGATAAGAATTGCTTTGGAACGGCTCAAGGAAGTTGCAGCTTTGCTGTCTGCGGAAATTAGTAAAGCCAGACCGGAGTTCGAGTTCAGCGCTTTCCCTGAAAAAAGCCGCAGATCTGAAATGGAACTAAGATACAAACCTAACCTCGACAACTACAACCGAGGTGCTGCATTGGACATGCGTTTAGCAGATTCGGACATGTATTCAGTCAATTCTGGATCTTTAAAAATCTACGGCCACGCTATAGGATCAAAGTTTCGCGGTTTAATCGGAATCGCAGCTTTCTATGTTCCAACAGGATCTGAACCTAGCCAAGCCGCCTCGGACGATGCATTTCAAGTAAACTATGCAGAGTCCCCGGAGAGTGCAGAGCGGCGGTTCCGCCCTTGGCTGGAAAAAGCGATTACGCGGACTTTGGTTCTTTGGCGTAAAGCTCTTTAATGTCCCGCATCATCCAGCATCAGCTCCGAATTATTGAACCGCCCGTGCCGCTTGCCTTCGTATAAACGGAAACTCAAAATCGGAGGAGAGCCGGGAGCAATCACGCGGGGCGGTGTAACTCGCTCATCCGGTTTCTCCCCGGCGTTCACGCAGCGCCCCGACTCCGCAATCTGCTGAATCTGTGTCTGCTGCGGTTGCGCTGCCTGCTGCGGCTGATCCGAGTACAATACGGCCAGAACAAAAATCGTCAACATAACTTCTACCGGTTGCTCAACTCCTGCAAAGCATGTTGCGCAATGGTGCTGTCCGGTTTGCGCTCCAGCAGTTGCTGCATGGTTTGCCGCGCCCGGTCGAGCTGCCCGAGCCGCGCATAGGTTCTTCCCAAGTTTAAATAAAGCATCTCTTCTTCCGGCGCAACCCGTATGCCGTACGTGAACGCCGCAATCGCGTCATTCATCTTGCCGCTTTGAATATATAACGCGCCCAAGTCGTTGATCGCGTCGGCATAATCCGGCTTGGACGTGATAGCCTGCTCGAAAAACGAACGCGCATCGTCCAGGCGGTTCTGTTTCGCCAACGCCAGCCCCAACCCGTAATTTGCTTCCGGTGACTGCCGATCAATCGCCAGCGCCTGCCGCAGATACGTT
The DNA here is from genome assembly GCA_964247955.1 of uncultured Bryobacteraceae bacterium. Taxonomy (GTDB): domain Bacteria; phylum Acidobacteriota; class Terriglobia; order Bryobacterales; family Bryobacteraceae; genus Bog-105. The sequence continues at coordinate 1,140 of CAXTWT010000102.1, read as the reverse complement.
TCCGCCTTGTCGAAGCTCTGCTGGTCGAGGTAAATCTGCCCCACCAACACCAGCACCCGCGCATTCCCCGGCGTGCGTTGCAGCACCTGTTGAAGGTACGGCAGCGCCTGCGCCGGATAACCGGACCACAAAAAAGCTGCGCCGAATTTGAAAAAATCGCGGCGCGGCTGCACGACATACTCACCCCCGAACGGGAGCGCCAGCTTTTGATGATCGTTTGCCCTGGCGAGATCGGCCTTGGGCTGCTCAGCACTCGGCACAGCGCCGTAAACCTTGATCGCCTGCCCTGCATCGTTCAATAAAAGCGCTAAAGGCGTCCGCAGCGATGTGCGCCAGTCGAACAGATAGCGGCGAAAGATTTCCCACTGACGTCGCCGGTCTTCCGGCCCCTTGGCGAAGTCAATGATGCTTGTGGCTATCCCGGAAAATTTCGGGGCGTTTTCGCCGTCGAGCAGAAGCAGCAAACCAGGTCCGCGCTGCGGTTCCGGCAGCGGCAGCGGTTCAGCAAACCAAGTGTCATGCAGCGCAAGGCTGTTGTTCGCCTTGGCTGGTTGCGAGAGCAGGGAAACATGAGGCCGGAAGTTCTGAAACTTCAGTTCCCCTGATCCTTCCGTAACGAAGTAAGTCTTGCCCGCTGCTAAATCCCTAAACTCCTGCACCGTCCCGGAAGGCCAGGTGATTTGAACGTGCTTCACGGATGACGCTTGCCCTAAACCGAAAATCATCCGCTTGCTGTGCTGTGACAGGAACCCCGACCCTGCATCGAGCCACTTGGTTTGGCCGTCGGCCCGCACCCGCGCGCCAATTGCATCACGATTTGATTTTGTCCCTCGCAGTCGGAACGCAATCGCCTGATGATCGCCCGCGCAATTATTCTGTAAAACTCGCACCTGCGGCCCCAAGCGGCTTTTCAGGATGATATCGGGCCTGCCGTCGCCATCAAAATCAAGAACGGAAAAAGCGCGGCCGTCTTCGGCAAAATCCAACCCGCTGACGCCTGAGAAATCAAAGTACCGGTCGCCGCGCCGCACGTGCAGCACATTCGGCTCATGTCCGTTCCAACTGTAATCTTCGCGGCCAAACTGGTTGATCGCGTTCCAGCCGTTCTGATACGCCGAAGACTCCTGCGCAGTTGCGGGC
>CAXTWT010000101.1:0-13942 GCA_964247955.1 uncultured Bryobacteraceae bacterium | reverse complement strand
CATCCGTTCGGGGAGTCAACGCTTCCGCTATGCTCAAAGCCGTGTGAGCGTTATGGAGCCAGTGCTTTACGGTCGGCATCGTATTTAGCTTTTCTTGATGCAGCAACCCGTCCATGGCGCCGCATCCGGAGTGGCCGCAGATGACAATTTGGTCTACTTTCAGTGCGTTTACGGCATACTCAATGACTGATGTCACGCCGCCGAGAACGCTGCCGTAAGCTGGAACAATGTTGCCGATATTACGGGCAACAAAAATGTCACCAGGGCCGGATTGAGTGATCAGTTCGGGATCAATGCGGGAGTCAGCGCAGGTAATAAATAACGTGTGCGGACTCTGCCCTTCTTTCATGACCTGCTCATAAAGTTCGCGGCGGCGTGGAAATACATCCTGACGAAACTTGCGCACGCCATTCCAAAGGCGTTCGCGTGATTGCTGGAGAGAAGGACTAGCCATTAGAATTAGTTTGCACCCTGGAGTTAGGTTAGTAAAGCATGGTTGTTCAATATAAAACAAACTGGCCGCGCATTCTGCGGCAGATCGGCGGTTTTCTCCTGTTGCTCCTCTGTCTTTCGATAGCGGTCACCGTGCTGAATTATATCGATCATCCATTCAAGCAAATTGCTGTTCCCGACCTGATCGTTTCCGTGCTGGGCGCGGCGCTGGGCATCCTGCTTGGTTTTCGCACAAACTCCGCGTATGCCCGCTGGTGGGAAGCGCGCCAGCTTTGGGGCGCACTCGTGAACAGTTCGCGTTCTCTCGCGCGGCAGGCTCTTGCATTTACGCGGGATCTCGGGCCACAACAAGCAGCAGGAGACCGGTTCGCTCATGATCTGATTTACACTCAAATCGCATTTGTTCATTCCCTGCGCTGCGCGTTGCGCAAACAGCCGCCTTGGGACGACATCGCGCCGTTTCTTCCTGACAAATTGATGACAAAGCTGCGACGAGAACAGAATGTGCCAGCGGCGATTCTGCAACACATGGGCGAGTATGCCGCCGAAGGAGCCAATAAGGGACTCATCAGTGAATGGCGGTTGACCCGCCTGGACAGCACCTTTACGGATCTGACGAATGCGCAAGGCGGCTGTGAGCGCATCAAAAATACGCCGCTGCCGCGCCAATATGATCACTATCCTGAGCTTTTCGCGCAGGCTTACTGCGTTCTGCTGCCGTTTGTCTTGGTTGATGAAGCAAAGCTCTTCACGCCGTTTGTCACTCTAAGTATCGGCTTTGTTTTCCTCCTTCTCAACCGCATAGGAAAGAACCTGGAAGACCCTTTCGAAAACACGGTTTATGACACGCCGATGACCGCGCTGTCGCGCGCCATTGAAATCAATCTGCGTCAGGCTCTGGGCGAAACACAACTGCCGGCACCCATTCAGCCGGAAAACGGCGTGCTGTGGTAGCCGCTTAAAAAGTAAATCCCACGCGGGCAATCAATGTTCGCGGCTGCAGAAAGTGCGTGCCGCTGAAAGTAGAAAGAAAGTTGTAAACAGCAACCAGGTTCGTTAAGTTCTCAATTTGCAGGGAAGCGGTAATGCGCCGGGAACCTTCGGAGTGAAGCAAGTTATCCGTGCCGATGGCAAGATCAAAAACACTGCGAGGTTTGACGCGGTCGGGATTATGATCGTTGTTTTCCGTTCCGGTTTGCGGCAATGTCAGCAGCTTCGAAGCGCCAACCCCGTTGCAGCTTGTAATCGGAGCCGCAAAGGTTGCGTACACGCCGTCGCACGCAAAGCCGATGCTGGTCTGCTGAGCAGCGGTTAATTGCAAGGCAGCGGCGACGTCCGGCACTCCGCTGACCACCAAACCGCTATCGTAGCGCCAGATGAAACTGAAATACTCGGCATTGTGCGAACGCTGGTAGCGCACGTTCACGGTGGATTGCAGTTCCTGATCGTGATCGATTCGGAAAACGCCCGGCGGAACCTGGGTAGTGTTCAGCAAGCCGCCTGACTGCGGCGGGAAGTAACGGGCCCGCGTGTGACCGGCGGCCCAGTAAGCAACGAAGCCGTGGATATTCGTGGTGCTCACGCGAGCGTCGATGCCGTCGAGTTTTGAATTGTGCCAGGCGATAGGAAAGGTGATAGTGGTATTTTGCAGAGTGCTGAAATCGAACGCATTGTTCGTGTACTTCCAGAAATAATCAGCATCGACCAGAATGTATTTGCCGATGCCCTGCTGAAAGCCGAGATTATACTGATTGCGGCGACCGGGCGATATAGCGGCGGATTGACTTGCTCCCAGCGCGGCCAAAGCTTGACCATTGTTGAGCCCGGACGCGCTCGAAAGCAGCAGATTTTCGTTGAAGGGAGTTTCAAAGGTCCGCGAATAGGCGGCGCGCAGCACGGTATTGGTCTTCTTGAAGTTGTAAGCCATGCTGACACGCGGCTGCGCGGCGCCGTCGGAGGTTAGCCCATAATAAGCATCGCCGCGAAGCCCGACATTCAAGACGAGATTGCCGAGCGTAATAACATCCTGCACGTACGCCGCATATTGATTGATGTTGTGAGCAGCGCGGTACTGAAACAATCTTCCGCCCCGTGACAGGTCGAAAGGAATCAGGCCCGGTTCCAGGCTGGTATTCGGAGAGTAACCCAGGGCTTCGCACGTGTTGGGATTAATTACGGAAGAGATCGTGACCGGGCTGCCGTTCGCGTTGTTGCAGACGGCATTCAACGTCGGATCGGTGATGCCGAAGTTAAAGGACTCAATCAGGCGGGTCTGCTTTAGATCGATGCCGACTTTGATATTGTGGCGGCCCTTGTTGATCGCCAGATCCGTGCGAAGGCCATAGTTAAAAAGCTGGCGGCTCTGGCTTTGCGTGGAGGGAGTATCGGCGAAGGCGTCACGGCTTGGATAATAATCAAACTCGTCCTTGCGCGCATACACGTTGGCCGTCAGCAGCATTTGAGAGTTGAACGTGTGCTGGTAACCGGGCGCAAAGTTCCAGGTCACCACCTTTTGCCTTTGATCTTGGCCAAGTTGATCGTAACTGTTGGGAATCTGTATCCAATTGCGGGCCGTAAAGATGTTCAGATGGAATACATCAATAGCCGTCGGCTGATAATCGAGACGGTCGAAAATGGTCTGATTGTTGCCTTTATCGTGAAACGGAGTAAATTCAGGACTGTCCAGGAAGCGCCCGCTGCGTGAACCGTCCAGTGCGATAAAGTTACCGAACTTCTCGTTTCCGAGACCGTAGCTGACGTCGCCGCCGACTGAACCAAAACTTCCGTAATAGGTTTCCACACTGCCGAACTGTTTTCCGGCCCCTAAGCCGGACCGGGTTGTGATCTGAGCAACTAGGCTGCTTTTATCCCCGAACTCAGCGTTAGGAGAGCCTGTGTTCAGCGACATGCTCTGGATGGCGCTGGTGGGAAGCTGAGTGGAAAACACCTTGCTTTGCTGATCGCTGATGGTTTGGTTGTCAATTTGATAGCTGACCTGGGCGTGATCGCCTAATGGATGGAACGAGCCGTTGGAATCAGAGGCAACGCCTCCTGTGCTGAGCGTGATGGCTTGGCTGAGACCGGCTCCGGGATCAAAAACCGGAAGCTTCGAAAAGGTGTTGCGGTCAACGTCCACGTGCGCGCTAGGGTCGTTTTCGACTAGATCCGCGCCGGTTGCCTCCACTTCCACTGTGGTCGCTGCGCTGGCTAAGACCAAAGATGCCTGCACTTTGATCGGCACGGAACTGTGGACAGGAACATCCTGGTTGAACACCGAAAAACCAGGCGAAGTAACCGAAAGATGGTACTGGTTCGGAGGTACATTGATGAAATGTATCTTTTGATCGGAGCCTGCCTGCGCGGATTGCGAGTAGCCCGTAATGGGATTACTTAAGGTCGCTTTAGCTGCTGGTACGATGGCCCCCGTTTGATCAACAACAGAGATTTCAATCGTGCCCGCATTTCCCAACGACTGAGCAGCCGTGAGCGGAAAGACCAAGGCTAGAAGAATACAACTATTAAGAACAAAACGTACCATGAATGAACTATTTCGGAGACCCAAGCTTCTCTTCTGCATCAGCAGCTTACCGCTTTGCGGATGGAGCGAGCCAATAAAGGCTGACAATGGTTGGGCGAAAAGAACAGGGTTCAAGTTTCCCTCTTTTACTGAAAATTCAACCTAAACGGTTGCAGCTATACCGGCGTTGGCGAGTTCGGCCACCCCCGTAGCGGCGCGCTCGCAATCAGCGCGGGTCACGTCGACATGCGTAACCATCCGCATATGAGTGGCGTTAATGCCGTTGGCGAGAACGCCGCGCCCCTTGAGTTCCCGGCTAAACCCTTGCGTTCCCACCCCGAGGCCGCTGATATCAAAAATAACGATATTCGTTCGGACGCTTAAAGGGTCAATGACAATGCCGTCCACGCTGGCAAGTTGTTCCGCCAGGAAACGAGCATTGGCGTGATCGTTCGGCAACTGCGCCGGGGATTCTTCCAGGGCGATCAGTCCCGCCGCCGCCAGAACACCGGCTTGGCGCATTCCGCCGCCGAGACGTTTGCGATAAAGCCTTCCTGCTGCAATCGCTTCCGCCGTGCCGACAAGCAGGGAGCCGACAGGAGCGCCCAGCGCTTTCGACAGGCAGAACATCACTGAATCTACATCGCGGGTGATGCGCGATACGGGAGCATTCGTAGCAGCGGAAGCGTTAAAGATACGAGCGCCGTCCATGTGAACCTTCAGGCCGCGCGCATGGGCCTCGCCGCAGATTTCGTCGATAGCGGAAAGGTCATAAACGGTTCCACCCGCCATATTGTGCGTGTTTTCCAAAGAAATAAGCGTGGTGGGAGCGTTATGGGGGCCTTTGGGTCGCAGCGATCCGGCAATTTGTTTCCAGGTAAGGAGGCCGTTTGCCGTTGCAACGGCGCGGGGAATGCAACCGGCAAACCAAGCCATCATGGAGAGTTCCCAATCGACAATGTGCGACCGCGCCTCGCAGATGATCTCTTCGCCGTGATTGGTATGCATCTTCAGGGCAATGGTGTTGCCCATAGTTCCGGTCGGCACGAAAAGGGCGGATTCCTTGCCGAAGATTTCCGCCGCCCTCTGTTCCAGGCGGTTCACCGTAGGATCTTCTCCGTACACGTCGTCTCCCACCTCGGCAGCGGCTATAGCGGCGCGCATTTTCGCGCCGGGCCGGGTCACCGTGTCGCTGCGGAGATCAATAAAGCGCTCATGGGCCATATAGATCAAGAATAACGGGCGAAGGAGGAAGTGAACTGCCATTTTCGAAATGCCTGCCTGACGCCGGTCACAAGGACAGCAGGTACTTCGCTAACGGGCTAACGCGGTTCAGTGTTTCCGGTCGCATTCGCGCAGGCAGATTTTCGCCTGATAATTCGGTGCGCCGAATATAAGCGCCCTGAATCGAACGTCGTGGTTTGTCTGTTTCGTTTGCGCCGTGCCCGTGCCAAACAGACCCATTAAATACAATTACGGAACCCGCCGGACCGCAAGCCGGCACGAGACCGTCCGCAGCAGATGGTGCTGCAAGCCCCTGGGTGCCTGGTAAAAAGCACGTGGCTCCGTTCTGCAGTGTGAATGCATCAACCATGAGAATGAAACTGACCATCGGCCACCCTTGCGCATCGCTCGGAAAATCCACATGGAGCCGCTGTGCGGGCGTTTGCGGCCTTAACGTCCTTGCATGCATAGTGCTGAGCTTGAAGGGTTGCTCAATGACTCGGCAACACGCCTGAAGCATCGGCGGATATAAGTACAGTTCGTCGAACTCCGCGTCGCGGTTGACGAAATCGCTCACTCGGGTGGTCGTGCTGCCAGTCTTTATGTCATCGAGGGTTGCCTGAGATACTGCTTGGTCATAGGCATGAGCCAAGTCCGCCAACTTTGCCGCAGGCACTGGACCGGGCAGGACGACAAAACCGTCATTCCCTAAAGCACGCGCCGCCTCCGGAGAAAGCTGCGTTGTGGCTGAAATCAATTGGAACCAATGGTCCGGGATGCCTTGTTTACTCAATCCTACTTCCCCAAAATTTGGTCTTTGCTCATGCCGTGGTGTTCCCGCTTTCCTCGTCCTCACCCTCGTTCAACCATGCCTCTAAAGCCGCCCGCATGGCGCGGCGGAAGCGTTGAATCTCACGCTCGTGACGGCTACTGACCTCTGCCAGTTTGTCCACTTTGGACGATATCTTATCCATCTTTTCTCCTAAATCCCGAAGCTCTCCTTGAAACAACTCACCAGAATGGACTAAAGCCTCGATACGTTCGTCTAACAACGGTCTTTTTTCTTGGTCTGCCACCGTTTATTCCTTTACTCTTTTTGCCGTGGATTTCACTCCTACTTTGCCATATTGCGCAGCCGTGAGCATAGAGTAGCGCCGTTGTCTTTTCAGGAAGGCGATTTCGCCAGCGCGGCCATACGCTAGGCACCCGGCGCAACGTTACTTGGTGCTAAGGACATGCTTGGGGCTAAGCTAAAAACATGACCATTGATGAACGCATCGAGGCGCTGACCCACAGCGTCGAACTGCTCTCACAGATGCACCAGGACAACGAAAAAATTTATGCCAAGCTTTTCACTCAACTTGCCGGCATCGCCGAGTCCCACGAAGAGCGGATCACCCGGCTGGAAGAACACCGTGACCAGCAGTGAGATTGCTCCGGCGCTCGGCAAAATGGGTTGAGAAGCCCAAGCCGCCGTCCTCAGCAGCCAAATCTCTATCGGCGTCGTCCTTTCAAAAAAGCGATTTCACGGGAATCGAGATCGCGCCATGTGCCTGGCGCAAGTCCGTCGATTTTCAAAGCGCCGATGGCGACGCGGATCAGGCGCAGAGTGGGGAAACCCACGGCGGCAGTCATGCGGCGTACTTGGCGGTTTCGACCTTCGGTCAAGGTCAGTTCGATCCAGGAAGTCGGGATGTGTTTGCGGAAGCGGATCGGCGGATCGCGGGGCGGCCAGGGCGGTTCCGGTATGGAAAAGGCTCCGCTCGGTTTGGTCCGGTAATCCCCAATCGTGACCCCGCGTTGAAGCTGCCCCAAAGCTTCCTCAGTGACCGTGCCTTCCAGCTGAACATGATAGGTGCGCGGATGCCCGTAGCGCGGATTGGTCAGACGATGTTGGAGCGCGCCGTCGTCGGTGAGCAACAGCAATCCTTCGCTGTCGAAGTCGAGGCGGCCTGCCGGGTAAACGCCAGGAACGTCGATGTAATCGGCAAGCGTGCGGCGGCCTCCGTCCGTAAACTGGGTGAGAACCTGAAACGGCTTGTTGAATAACAGGTAGCGAAAAGGCAACGGGAAGCTCTGCTGTTCTTTAGTCTCCTGCTATCTTCGATTTATCTAAACATAACCGTGTCGCACCCGGTTTGTGTGATCCGGCTTCGTTCTCCTTATGCAGCTTCGATTACGATTCGTTCTCTTTACTTTTGCCCTTTCGCTTCCTTTGGGAGCGCAAATGCAATTGGTCAACAGCGAGCAATGGGCGCGCGATCCCAAGCAGCCGGTAAACCAGGCGTATACACAGAAGATCGCCGAGTATACGACGGCACCGGCGCTGAATTCACCCCTGACCAACTATTTGCCCGCTTCCAGAACAGTACCGACGCCAGCCAAGATATTGGGCGATGTGGCCGGAGCGCCGAACATGCTGCCGTACGCGGAAGATGTGTACCGCTACTTCCGCCTGCTGGCGGACAGCAGCCCGCGCGTGAAGATTTTCACCATCGGGCGAACGGAAGAGGGCCGGGAAATGATTGCCGCAGCAGTTGCCGACGAATCGCTGCTCGCGAAAGTGAAAGAAAATGGAGAGCGGCTCGCCAAGCTGTCGGACCCGCGCACGATCGGCCTGAACGATGGGACAGCAGAGAGCCTGGTAGCGCAATCATTCCCGGTTTACTACATCACGGGCACCATCCATTCGCCGGAAACGGGCGCGCCGACCGCGCTGATGGAACTGGCTTACCGGCTGGCCGTGGATAACGCGCCGTATGTCCAGTACATCCGCACGCACATGATAACGCTCATTACGCCCGTGGTGGAGGTGGATGGCCGCGACCGCATGGTGGACATTTACAAGTGGCACAAGGCGCACCCCGGCGAGAACTGGCCGCGCCTCGTCTACTGGGGGCATTATGTCGCGCACGATAACAACCGCGATGCCATGGCGATGACGCTGGCGCTGACGAACCATGTTCTGAACACGTATCTGGATTGGCACGCGCAAGTGCTCCACGACCTGCATGAGTCCGTGCCCTTTCTTTATGACAACACGGTGGGGGACGGGCCTTACAATGCGTGGATCGATCCGATACTGGCCGATGAGTGGGCGGCGTTGGGCTGGAACAACGTGCAGCAAATGCAGAACTTCGGCATGCCCGGCGCGTTCACGCATGGAAACTTCGACACCTGGAGTCCCGGTTATCTGATGTTTCTGGCGGGCATGCACAACGGCATCAGCCGGTTGTATGAAACGTTCGGTAATGGCGGCGCGGATACGGAGAAACGTATTCTTTCTCCCGATCAATACTCACGGACATGGTATCGGCAGAATCCGCCGTATCCGACGGTCGTCTGGTCGCAGCGCGATAACAACAATTACGAGCAGACAGCGCTGCTTTCCACGATGTCTTACTTCGCGCATAACAGTCGGCACTTCCTCCATAACTATTACGAAAAGAGTAAGCGTTCGATCCAGAAGCCGCAGACCGCAGGTCCTGCCGCTTACGTGTTCCCGGCGGACGAAGGATCGTTAAACCGGCAGATCCAATTGCTGAAGGTCATGAAAGCGCAGGGTGTCGAGATCAACCGGTTGACCGAATCGGCATCCATTGCCGTGTCGACGCCGGTTCGCAAGGGACGCGCCGATGAGGAAGATGACGAGGAAAAACCGAAAACTCCGAAACAACAGGGCTTCCCGGCTGGCAGCTATGTAATCCGCATGGATCAGCCCTTCTCGCGGGTTGCCGATGCTCTTCTGGATCGTCAGTACTGGTCGCCGGATGATCCGCAAAAGCGTCCTTATGACGATACCGGATGGTCGTTTCCGGATTTGTTCAACGCCAAAGTGGTTCGCGTGACCGATCGTTCGATTCTTTCCGCCAAGATGGAAGCCGTCGCAGATCCGAGCCAAACAAATTATCCAGTTAACGGCAGCGGCGCGCTGTATGCGATCAATAACTCGGGCCAAATTACGTTGGCGACGCTTCCTTATCTGCTGAAAGGAACAAATATTTCCGTGGTGGAGGAAGCCTTTGAAAGCGATGGGCGGCATTTCGGACCAGGATCTCTTCTGCTGGAGGGAGCCGACAACTCCCGCTTGCAACCCGTGTTGCAGGAGCTTTCTTTAGCAGGGTACGGCTTGTCAGCGCGTCCGGGCGTTCGCACTCACCCTGCCGCTGCTCCTCGGATTGCTTTCATGCACACGTGGCTGGGAACGCAAACAGAAGGCTGGTGGCGCGAAGCTTTCGACAAGCTGCATGTGCCGTTCGAATATATCAGCACGCAAACAGCGTCTCATGAGCCTGACCTGCGTTCGAAGTATGATGTCATTATTTTTGCGCCGGTCGGTCGGGCCTCCACCGAGCAGATTGTGAACGGCATGCCGATGTGGGGCAACGTCATTCCCTGGAAAGAAACGGCGCTGACGCCGAATCTCGGCAAGACCGACCAAACAGACGACATGCGGCCTGGGCTTGGTTTCTCCGGCGTGGCGCATTTGCGGGAGTTTATTGAAAAGGGCGGTTTGCTGATTACGTGCGAGGATACCGCTCAATTTGCTATCGACCAGGGGTTTGCACCCGGCGTGTTTGTGACGCCGCGCCGAACTGATAGGGTTGTCGGAAGCGTGCTGGACGCAGTGCCGGTAGATAAATTGCAACCTGTGGCATACGGCCTCGGGTCGAATTTGGCCGTGTACAGCGCGGATGGAATGTCGTTCACCGTCAGCAATCTAAGCGTGAATCGCCCGATTCTTACCGGAAAGCAATATAAGCGTCCCACGGGCCGGGGCGGTCCGGAAGAAGAGGATATTCCTGAAGACCGCGCCGCCGTGCAACCGGAGCCTCTTCCCTCGCCGAAGCCGTGGCAGCCCACGCCCCTGAACGAGGAACAGGCGCGTAATAATCCCTATGTCATTCCGGCGGAGTATCGTCCGAATGTGATCTTCCGTTATGCAGACAGGAAGGGGCTTTTGCTTTCCGGACTGCTCGAAGGCGGCGAGTCGATTGCGGAACACGCCGTAGTCGTCCAAGCGCATCTCGGAAAAGGCAACGTGCTGCTGTTTGCGAACAACCCTGTGTATCGCGGCGAAACCATCGGCAGCTACCCGATGGTGTTCAACGCTATGATGAACTTCGATCATCTGAATGCCGGAGCGCCCGCGAAAGAGCAGCCGAGGACGCAAGCAACGCTTCGTTAGGAACGGCTTACAAAAACTATCACTTCTTGATTGGGCCATTTCAATTGGAACGCTACTTTCAGAGGAGTATGAGTTCTAATGGTTCACAGCATGGAGCGACTTTACAATTTTGGGTATATCGGTCTGGTCAATGTCAAACCGGAAGACAAGATACGCGCCGCTTGTGAACTGACCAATAGCCTTACCCTCCACGGCGATGTGTCCTCTTCCATCACCGAGAACCTTCAGGTAGATGTTTGGTTCAAGCGGTCGGAGTTCGGCCACGCCCGAAAGAGTCTGATAAAGCTGGTGGAGTGCATCAGCGAAACGCGGGAGTTCGCCCCTGTATGCATTCCACCGGAAAGTTCCCGACCAGACATCACACTGGACTGTGACGTTGCAGCTTGACCAACCTTCGGCGGTGTTTCCCAGTACGTTAATCACAACATGCTAGAATTTCTCACGACCGATTAAGACTTGACGTGTAGGGCTGTCAGACACAATGCGATTATCCCTGGCACCCTCCTGATGAAATACAGGGTTTTCGGTAAAGTGAGGTCTGACTGGTACAGTGCAATACGCATTGCACAAACGAGCGTTACTGTTGAAAAACTCCGCAAGTCACAGAAGTGAATTCGCCGTTTTATGTGAAAAGGCATGGCGGTTCGGTTCAGGGTGCAAATTTGGGCTCTGCGCTTTGGTGCAAAACCGGACCAAGCGTTTGAGATTCTGCACTGTCGCCGCTAACAGGAACTGCTCACCGACATGCGGCAAACGACGCAGGCGCACCTTGCGTAAACGAATCTGATTCCGTAACTCTGAAAACAGGGCTTCTATTTTCCAACGAGCGCGGCGCGCCACCGCAAACTCGGTCGTGCGGCTCAGGGTGCGGACGCGTTCGCGTACTTCCTCGTGTCCACTGACGGTCAACTGGCGATACGTGGTGGCCGTGCAGAATGTCTTTTGTGGGCAGCCTCGGCACTGCGACGGTTGGGCGCGGTAAAGGTGGCTTCCTTTGTCCGGTTTATAACCGACAAAGCGCAGTAGTTCGCCTGCCGGACAACGGAAGGCGTTCTCCTCCGGCACCGGCGTAAACTCATCCTGCGTATAGAATCCGTTCGTTTGATGCTTTCGGTCCAGCACGGGAATATAGGGCAGGATGTGACGATTCCAAAGCCAAGTGAGAAACTCGCCCGTGCCGTAGCTTTTATCCGCAGCCAAGCTCACCGGCTGCAGGCCAAACTGCTCGGTGACTCGTCGCAACATTTGGCGGGCCGCGATGATCTCCTGGCTGAGCCGGGCCGGTGTGGCGGTCACGCCCAGAATGAGGCAACTGTGGTTGTCAATCAGGTAGTTGTCATAGTAGGCAAACTCAGCAGGTCCGCGTTTGGTGGACAAAGCAGCATCCGGGTCCGTGGTGGAAAGCTTACATGGCAACTTGTCAGAGTGAAAAGCAGAAGGTTCCTCTTCCGGTGCGTTACCTTTTGTATCGGGTGCTGATTCCTGGGCGGGGCTTTTCCGCGCTAATTCTTTTAAGTATTCGCAAACTGTGCGACTCAGAGGCGATTCGGTTAATTGATCGCGGGAGAGGGCCCGGTCGCGATGGGCATCGGCGCTAATTTGTGTACTGTCGACTGACAAGCTAGCGCCGTTTACCAAGCCTACCTCGATGCATCGCCGAACGACTTGCTCGAACAGTTCGCGAAAGAGCGGAAACTTCTGAAAGCGCCCATGCCGGTTCTTCGAAAATGTCGAGTGATGAGGAACATTCTGCTCCCAGCCGATACCAGCAAACCAGCGATAGGCTATGTGCAGCCGCACTTGCTCGACTAAACGCCGCTCGCTTGTAATGCCATACAAGTAGCCGATTAGCAGCATGCGTAAGAGTACCTCGGGATCGATCGAGGGCCGTCCGGTGTGGCTATACGTTTCTTTCAGTTGCTCCCGGACAAAGCCGAAATCAAGACATCGGTTAATTTGCCGCAAAAGGTGGCTTTCCGGAACATAGCCTTCCAGCCGGAAATCAGAGAACAGCGACTCCGATCGTGTGTGGTGACCCATCATGCTGACTAGCGCGCCTCCGTAGTGTGTAATGGGGGGCGATACCTAAGGCAGAGGGAAATTCTACTTGACCACACTCCAAATCTCGTGGACAGCAGAAACAATGGCATCCTGCCGGTCGGTTGGCATTTCATGACTACTTCCTTGGACCACTACCTGCTTACCCCGGCTCGAAAGATGGGCGTACTGAGCCTGCAACTGATCGATCCAGAGATGGTCACGGTTGCTTTTCTGCTCGTGGGTGAGCAGATAGTCGTTTGGATCACCGGCATAGGGTTTCTCTGCCGTCAGCACAATGAGAGGCTTGTTACCTAGGTCCCCAACAGCCCGGACTTGGGCCGCGCTCTGAGCATCCAGTTTGTCTTCTGCTTCGACAGCTTTGCTGTATTTTGGTTGCTGCTCCAGGAAGAGGAGTTCGTGCTGGAACTCCTGTGAAAAGTTGGGTGAGTAGGATTTCCCTAGTGTTAGCTTCAGCCGATCACCGCCCAAATACAACTCGATGGGTTGCGTGATTCGGTTCCAAAACTGCCGTCGTTTATCCTCTTCTTCGATGCGCGCTTTGATAACTTCTGGCCATGCACTCTGCAACTCTTTCTGGCGTACCTCTTCATCAGGGTGTTCCGCGTCAACCAGCACCATACCGGCGACATCGAACGGATAGAGCTTATTAAACATTCTTATGTTGTAACCTCCAAAAGAGTGCCCGACGAGCAGATAAGGGCCTCGCTCTGCGGCTGACGTCAAAAGCTCCTTCAGTTCTTTCGCAATTTGCAAGCTTGTCCGAGGGTTCGGGGAAGGCTCACTCCAGCCGTAGCCAGCGCGATCATACGAACACACACGGGTAAACTTGGTAACTTCTGGTTGCACGCGTACCCAATCCAAGGAGGAGCCGCCCATGCCGCTATCGAAAACTACCGTTGGGCGTCCCTCTCCCGTGCAGTTGAGATTGAGCTTGATCGAGCCGACGGAAAAGAAGTGGCCCCGCTGCGGGAAGTGTTGGCTGTCATGCCAGTATCCAACACTTTGATACGCCGCTCCAATTACTGCAAAAACAAGAGAGAAGGTCAAAAAAGCTAGAGTAACTCTGGCAGGCCATTTCCAAATAGGACGAAGAATCTGAAAATGTGGCATTAGTTAACGACGAGTCCAACTCTCCCTGTACCGTACCAGAGATAGCCATCTCTCGAGTGTCGATGCTCGTTATCAGCAAATGGATTGAGCCGCAATAGAGGCCGGCAAGGCAGTTTTACCGCACTGACAGGTATGCTTCCAGCAACCACAGCTTGGCGGGCTAAACCGGAAACAAGCTATACAGGAGACTGCAACACAAAGTAGATAACGAGTTTTTCAACAGCAACGAGCGTTTGTGCAGCCAAAGCTCCCCTAAACGGCCAGAAAGTCCTGGAAAACCTCGTTAGAAATCAGTACGCCTTTGGGAGAAAGCCGCAGGGTGTCTCCTTGTTGCTGGAGCATTCCGGCTTCCGTCCATTTTGCTATCGGCTCGGCGAATTTGGTCCATT
>CAXTWT010000100.1:5747-14015 GCA_964247955.1 uncultured Bryobacteraceae bacterium | reverse complement strand
GTATAAGTGACAAAGGCAGGCTCGTTGCGCTTCCCCCGGTGCGGTATCGGCGCTAAATAAGGCGCGTCGGTTTCAAACAGAAGGCGGTCTCCCGGCGTGATGCGGGCGGCCTCCCGGATCGAGGCTGCTTTAGGAAAAGTTGTGACGCCTCCAAATGCCAGATAGAAGCCTAGTTCGAGGCACTCTTCCGCTTGGCGCGTGTCGCCCGTAAAGCAGTGCATGACGCAAGGCAGCTTCGTCGGCGCCCATTGCTCACGTAAGACCGTCAATGTGTCTTCCCAGGCATCGCGTGTGTGGATCACAACCGGCATACGGGCGTCAGCAGCAATTTCCAACTGCCGGCGAAAGAGCGGCTCCTGTATGTCTTTCGGAACTCCCCAATGGTAATCCAGGCCGATTTCACCTATTGCTACAACCTTAGGATGCGCGAGCAGGTCCTTAAGATGGGGGAAAGTATCGGCGTCCAGCTTGGGCGCGTCGTTCGGATGAACGCCCACGGTAGCGAAAACAAATGGAAACGCATCGGCGATGCGAACGGCGGCTTGAAGATCCGGCGGCCCGTCGCCAGTGCCGATTCCAAGGATATATTTCAGTCCTGCTTCACGCGCTCTTTCGATGACGGCGTTGCGATCTCCGGCGAACTGCTTGTCATCAAGATGACAATGGGAATCAACGAAATGCACGGATGGCTCCGCCTATTTGAGGCGCGCTCCCACCGGAACATCTTCGTGAAAACCGGCAAGGGCGGGAAGGCCACCCTCCAAACTGGCGGCGACGATCATGCCTTGCGAGGTCAAGCCGCGAAGTTTGCGCGGCGCGAGATTCGCCACAATCACTACCTTGCGCCCAATCAGTTGTTCAGGCTTGTAGGCGAGGGCGATACCGGCCACAATCGTGCGCGGTTCCGGTTCGCCAATGTCTATTTTCAAGTGAAGAAGCTTGTCGGCTCCTTTCACGGATTCAGCGGATTTTACTTCGCCGACGCGCAGATCAATTTTGGAAAAGTCATCGATGGTGATTTGTTCCCCGATCGGTTGCGGCGCGGGTCCGGCCAGCGCTGCTTCAGCGGGTTTCGCACCCATCAGGGCGGCTTGCCGAGCCTTTTCGATTTCTTCCAGTTCCTGCATTTTTTGAATTGTCGGTCCGGGGTCAAGACGTGGGAAGACAGCGGAGATTTTGCCGATCTTTTGCGCTGTTAATCCGCCCCAGGCAAGAGAGTTGATGTGCATGTCGGCCAGCGGATTCGTGAAGCCGAGTTGTTCCCAGATGGCCTGCGCGGAGTGAGGTAGTACGGGACCAACTAAGATGCAAACGAGGCGCAGGGCTTCGGCGGCGGTGTAAAGCGTATCGTCGAGTTTGGCTTGTGATTCAACAGACGGATCTTTCGCTAATTTCCACGGCGCGCGTTCCACAATGAATTTGTCTGCCGCCGCGATAATCGTCCAGATCTGCTCCAGAGCGCGGGAAAAGTCGAACCCGTCATAGCAGATCAGGGCTGAGGTAACAGCTTCCCGCGATGCACTGGCGACAGCGTCATCGCCCCCTGCGGTGAGAACAATGCCGTCACGGTACTGCGCGATCATGGTCAAAGTGCGGCTTACCAGATTGCCCAAACCGTTTGCCAGATCGGAGTTGTAGCGGCCCACGAGAGCGTCAAAGCTGAAACTGCCATCCTGTCCGAACACGATTTCACGGAGCAGAAAGTAACGCAGCGCGTCCACGCCCATGACCTCCGCAATCGGGGCAGGGCGGACAATGTTGCCGCGCGACTTGCTCATCTTATCGTTTTCAAACAGCAGCCAGCCGTGCGCAAAGATACGTTTGGGCAAAGGCCAGCCTGCCGCCATCAGGAACGCAGGCCAGTACACGGCGTGAAAGGTCAGAATCTCCTTGCCGATCAAGTGCAGGTCGGCGGGCCAGCGGTTTTCGCCTTCGACGGCGCTCATATAAGTGGTCAGCGCGTCGAACCAGACATAAAAGACGTGCCTTGGGTCGGCTTCGACGGGAATACCCCATTTGATGCTGGTGCGCGTGATGGACAAATCCTGTAGGCCGCGTTTCACAAACGCCAGAACTTCATTGCGACGGATGTCAGGGCCGATAAATTCAGGGTGCTTGTCGTAATACTCCAGCAAACGGTCTGTAAAGGCGGAAAGCTTGAAAAAGTAATTCTCCTCCGTGACCTCCTCATAAGGCTTGCCGGTTTCAGGATCAATGTCGCCGGGTTTTGCGTCGTTCACAAATGCTTCGCTGACTACGGCATACAGGCCCGTGTAAGTGCCTTTATAGATGTAGCCGTTCGCTTTGCAAGCCTCGAATAGTTGGTTAACCAGCTTGGCGTGCCGGGGGTTGGTAGTGCGCTGGAAACGGTCAATCCGCAAGTCGAGCTTGCGCCATTGCCCGCGAAATTCGTTGGAGATCAGGTCTACGAACTCTTCCGGCGTTTTTCCTTGGGCGCGGGCGGCCCGCTCCACCTTCATGCCGTGTTCGTCGGTGCCGGTGGTGAGGACTGCGTCGTAGCCCTCCATCCGTTTGAAACGCGCAATCGTTTCCGCTGCTATCGTCGTGTAAGCGTGCCCGATGTGCGGAGCGGCATTGACGTAATAGATGGGTGTGGTGAGGTAGTATTTTCCTTTGTCCATTGCGAGTTGCTATGACTGTCGGCTTTGACGAAAAGCCTGGTTTGCTTCCGAGATGACGAGGCGCAGCGGCACGCCATGTTCGCTGGCGGCTTTCCGGCAATCCTCATACTCCGGCGTGAACGTGCCTGTGTCTGAGTATTTGACTCGAATTCTACCGTGAGCTGTTTCGACTTCTTCTATCTGGCGGGGAAGAACGCGGCGCTGCGCTTCGAAGATACGGATGCCCAAGGTGGAGGTTTCAGCGAAAAGAATTTGCGTCAGATGCTCGGCCAGATCCGGGGCGGCGATCACGGAAAGGACCGTGGCAGGACGGTTCTTTTTCATAAACGTGGGCGTAAGCGTAACATCCAGCGCTCCGGCGTTCAGGAGGCGCTCCATGGCATAGCCGAGAATCTGCGGAGTGGAATCGTCGATATTAGCTTCGAGAACGGCTATGGTCGTCGATTCTGTAGCCGATGTGCGTTCGCCGATCAAAACGCGGAGAACATTGGCTTGTGTGAGAAAGTCTTTATCTCCTGCGCCGAAGCCTTGCGAGAGGACCCGGATGGGCGGAAGCTTCCCGAAGTCTTTCGCCAGGGTCGTGACGAGGGCCGCGCCGGTCGGGGTGGTCAGTTCGGCTTCCGGCCCGGAAGAGTAAATAGGTCGATCTTTCAGCAGGTCGGCTGTGGCCGGTGCAGGGACAGGAAGAATGCCATGCTCTGTGTTGACCGTGCCGCTGCCGACATTGATGCGGGAACTGTACACTTCTTCAACGCCCAGGAGATCAAGGGCAACACAAGCGCCGACAATGTCGCAGATGGAATCCACTGCGCCCACTTCGTGGAAGTGAACTTTTTCAATCGGAACGGCATGTGAGCGGGCTTCGGATTCAGCCAAACGCTGAAAAACGGCTAAAGCGTTCGATTTGGCCTTGGGAGAAGGCGTTCCGGCCTCGATAATTTTTTGAACGTGCGGCAGATGGCGATGCTTCTTTTCCGGCGTAAAGTCAACGTGGAACTTGGAAGCGGCAATGCCGTGGCGCTTCGTTTTTTCGAGGCGGAACTGAGCCCCTAAATCCAGGGTGTGCAGGGCTTCTTGCAGCATGCTCCAGTCAGCTCCCGCGTCAAGGAGAGCGCCGACAGTCATGTCGCCGCTGATGCCGGAAAACGCGTCAAAGTAGCAGATTTTCATGGTGTGCCGAGCCGTGGAGAAGCCCAGGGGTCTTCTTTAGTTTACCGGCCTTGCGTTTTTCTCTTCAAAAGTTCGCGGGCGCTTTGGGCATCTGCCAGCGCGTGCTCCGGTGTTGCCGCCAGCGCCGTGAGGTGGCCCATCTTGCGTCCTGCCCTGGGTTCCGCCTTGCCGTACAAGTGAATTTTGACGTCGGAACGCGATGAAGCAGCCGCCCAGTCAGGTTCGCCATTCTCCCAACTATCGCCGAGCAAATTAACCATAGCGGCGGGCGTCCATTGCGTGACGGCTCCAAAGGGCAGAAGGCAAACGGCTCGAAGCTGCTGCTCAAATTGGCTCGTCAGATTAGCGTCAAAGGTCAGGTGGCCGGAGTTGTGGGGGCGCGGAGCCAGTTCGTTAATCAGGAGACGCCCATTCTTCGTGACAAAAAACTCAACGCAAAGCACGCCGACCACTCCCAGTTCGTCCAGGACATTGTGAGCGATTTCTACAGCTTCTTGCGCCAGCGAAGGAGTTACCCGCGCGGGAGCAATGGAGGTGTCCAGGATGCCGTTGACGTGATGATTTTCAATGGCTCCGTAATGGATAAATTCGCCGGAAGCGCCCCGTGCGGCAATCACAGAGATTTCACGGTCGAAATCGACCTGAGCTTCCAGCACGGCTTCGCGTTCGCCGACGGCTTTCCAGGCTTCGGGAAGGTCTCCGTCCGTTTTGATGCGAAACTGACCCTTGCCGTCATAGCCGAAATCGGCGGTCTTGAGAATGGCGGGAAGGCCAAGTTCTGTAACGGCCTGCCGGAGATCTGCAAAACTTTCGACGCGGCGGAATGGAGTAAGCGGAAAACCGGCTTTAGTAAGAAAGATTTTTTCGCGCAAACGGTGCTGGGTAGTATGCAGAATGTGTCCGCTGGGACGGACCGGGGCGCACTCGGCAGCGGCAGCGGCAGTAGCGGCAGGAACGTTTTCGAATTCAAAAGTAACAACCGAAACATTCCGTGCGAACCGGCAGATGGCATGGAGGTCTTCGTAAGGGGCCGTTACTTCGAGATCCGCCACTTGGCCGGTAGGGGTGTCTTCGTCGGGTGAAAAAGTGTGGACGCGATAACCCATGCGGCGGGCGGCAATGGCGAACATCCGTCCGAGTTGTCCGCTGCCCAACACGCCGATGGCGCTGCCGGGAAGAACCGGCTCTTTGGATTTCATGAAAGCTGATCCTGCAGGACGGCTTGCGTTTGCAATTGACGCCATTCTTCGAGACGGATGCGAATTGCGGGATATTTGTTGCCGAGAATGCCGGCGGCAAAGAGAGCGGCATTGGTGGCTCCGGCGGGGCCAATCGCAAGCGTGCCGACGGGGATACCGGCGGGCATCTGCACGATGGAGAGAAGGGAATCCACGCCGTTAAGAATACTGCTTTTGATCGGCACGCCTAAAACGGGGAGAACGGTGTGGGCGGCCACCATGCCGGGCAGATGGGCGGCTCCGCCTGCTGCCGCAATGATGACTTCCAGGCCCCGGCCAGCGGCTTCTTTGGCATATTGCGCCATGAGGTCCGGGGTGCGGTGGGCCGAAACAATGCGGCATTCATGCGGAATGCCTAGCTTTGTCAGCGCCTCATCTGTGCGCTGCATCGTATCCCAATCAGACTTGCTGCCCATAATGACGCCGACCAGGGGCAGGTGTGATTCGTCGCTCATGAACTTGCGGACTAAGGACCAGGAATGTTGGCGCGCCCAGTGATGCTGCGGACGCCAGCCCGGAGATCTCAGAGTAACATTCATCGCTCGCCAACGTCCTAAACAAGGAACTATCTTGCCGCTAAGGCAAGAGAAGGCTTGATGGTGCAGGCTATTTTACTAGGCTCTTGCAGGGACTGCGCACCGAAGCCGTAATAAAACGAGAAAGGGCAGAATATGGCAACCACTGTTAAAAATCCAAAGGGGTCAGCCGCAACTACATCTACTGAAGGCTCGGCGGATAAGAGCCAGGCGAACACTTCATCCAATCCGGCAGGCACGGACGCTTCTTCCGGATCTGGCGGAATAGTTGATTCCGCAAAGCAAGCCGCTACTCAAGTCCTCGATCAAGCCAAGGATCAGGCTGCATCGCGTGTTGACGAGCAGCGGCAAACCCTTGCCTCAGGCTTGGGGGCAGTCGCGCAAGCATTCCAAAGCATGGGTAACCGCCTGCAGCACCAGGATGAGGGGCCGATTGCTCAGTATGCTGCTGAAATGGGACAGGCAATGGGCGGACAAGTGGATCGGTTCGCCAAGTACTTGCAAGGTCGCAGCATGCAGGAGCTTGTGACCGACGTGGAAACGTTTGCGCGGCGCTCGCCCGGCGTCTTTCTCGGCAGCGCGTTTGTGCTTGGCCTGGCGGCCAGTCGGTTTTTGAAAAGCTCCCGGCCTGCCGGAAGTGGTGTTCCCGCAAACATAACTGATCCGGGTCATCTCCTGCCGCCTGCTCCTGCACAAACAACCGGAACGGAGCAATAAGTGGGCTGTAACTGCGAGGTGGAGGGAACCTATGCCTGATAAGCAGGACCGTTCAATTGGAGAGTTATTCTCCGAGCTTGCCAATGAAACCGGTCTTCTGATTCGTCAGGAGATCGAACTTGCCAAGGTTGAACTCACGCACAAAGTGACCCGTGTTGGCCGGGATGTCGGTTTTCTGGTGGTGGGCGGGGCTGTTGCTTATGCCGCGCTTCTTGCCCTGCTGTCTGCAGTGATTATTTTACTGGCTAATTACATGCCATCGTGGGCGTCCGCATTAGTCGTGGCCGTGCTGGTCGGCATTATTGCAGCGGTGCTTATCCTGAAAGCATTGGCAGATTTGAAGAAAACCGATATAACACCCCGACAAACCGTAGA
This sequence comes from uncultured Bryobacteraceae bacterium, assembly GCA_964247955.1. GTDB lineage: Bacteria > Acidobacteriota > Terriglobia > Bryobacterales > Bryobacteraceae > Bog-105. The sequence goes on along the minus strand of CAXTWT010000100.1, from coordinate 7,337 downwards.
AACTTTAAAGGAGGATGCACAATGGGCGAAACAACAAATCAAGTAGGAAACCCCAACGACTTGAACGATCCCATCAGGCGGCGAGTGCCTGCGGCTCAGGTCTCCCATACAACGAATGAGGAACCCGCTGACGGCGATCCGGAAGCGGCGCAGATCCGCTCGAATATCGAACACACGCGCGCGGGTTTGAGTGAAACAATCAACGCCCTTCAGGAGAAACTCGACCCCACGCGCATTGCGGAACAAGTCAAGGATCAAATCCGGGAAAAGGCAACCGAGGCGTACGACACCGCCAAGCAGGCAGTCAAAGAAGCAACTATAGGGAAGGCAGAAAAGATCATGGCAAATGTGAGCGAAACAGCAAGCGATATGGCAGAACGCGCTGGAACAGCTGTTAAAGACTCTTCTGTTGTGCAGTATATTCGGAACAACCCGCTTCCATTGGCGCTGGTGGGCATAGGCATAGGCATGCTGACGTTAAGTACGCGTAAAAAGCAGCAGTCAGCCTATAACACCGGCAGGGATCTTGGATACCGTACGTACGATGAATCAGGAAAGGTGATTACGAGCGCAGGCGAGTCATCGGTAACCGATCGCGCACGGAATGCCGCAGGCGGCATAGCAGATGCGGCGCGCACAGCAACCGGGCGTGCGACAAGCGCTGTCAGTTCTGCGGCTGACAGTGTGCGTGACGTGGCGAGCAGCGCCGCCGATACGACCCGTCAACAGCTCAGCAACGTCACTGCCCAGGTACGACAAGGCACACGCGCAGCCAGTGACCGTTACACCAACACATTGCAGGAAAACCCGATGGCCTTGGGCGTGGTTGCACTGGCGGCAGGCGCAATCGTAGGACTCGTCTTGCCAACAACACAGGTAGAAGGCGAGTATATGGGCGAAGTGCGCGACCGCCTGGTAGGGCAGGCAAAATCGGCAGCGCAGGAGGCAGTGGAAAAGGTTCAGCGGGTAGCCGGAGAAGCTGGCCAAACATTGAAAGAGGCGGCGCAAAAAGAAGGTCTTGTCAGTAATAGCTGAGAAGGTTTTCTGCGCGGAATGACAAAACCAGCCATATCCGCAAGGTAACCCACAAAGGAGGGTGTTTGAAAGCAGAAGCACAATCGATCAAACACTCTCTCACTTCAGCGGAATAATTCCCACAACGCTGAATTTCTTGTTAAACAAGAAAGGTTACACTGAAAGTAGTCATTCCGGCATCATAAGGGTAGTTAGATCTAGTTTAGGTAATACCGACCTTGTGCCTGTCGAGTCTTCTGCTGGTAAACCAAATCGAGTGAAGGATTATTTAGAGCTCACAAAACCCCGGATTACGTGGCTCATTGTAATGAGCGCGGCTGTGGGGTATTATTTCGGGCATTCGGGGCCTTGGTCTCTGTGGTCTGTGTTGCATTCCTTATTAGGAACAGCTCTGATTGCTTCGGGAACGGCGGCTTTGAATCAATGGTACGAGCGGGAAGCGGACCGGCACATGCGGCGCACACAAGCGCGACCGCTTCCATCGGGGCGATTGCAGCCAAACCAAGCGCTCCTCTTCGGGATTGCTCTGGCAGTAATCGGCGGGCTGGAGTTGGG
>CAXTWT010000100.1:0-5647 GCA_964247955.1 uncultured Bryobacteraceae bacterium | reverse complement strand
GGCGCATTGGCGCTGGGATTGATTTTTCTGTACTCGGGAATCCGGGTTTCCATGGATCGTACAAAGGTGCGCGCCCGGAACGTGCTGCTGACGTCAGTTGTGTACCTGCCGGTCCTGTACGTTTTGATGATTCTCGATCCTGTCCGCTTGTGAACAAACGGGCTTATCTTCTTGCTTCCTTGATCCTTGGCCTTGTGGCTTGTCATCACAGGACCAAGGAACTTCCCCAGTATGACAAGATTCCGGCTTTCAGCATGACTGATTCGCAAGGGCATCTTTTTAACCAGTCTCAGATGAGGGGAAAGGTCTGGGTTGTCGACTTCATTTACACGTATTGTCCGGCGGAATGCCCGCGCATGAGTTCACAGATGCGGAAGCTGGAAGGGGAACTCAAGGGCATGGGCAGTGTCCGGTTGCTATCGATCTCGGTTGATCCTGAGCGTGATACTCCACCGGTTTTGAACGAGTTCGCCCATCGCTGGGGCGCCCCGAATGAACAATGGACATTCGTCACTGGGGATGCCGCTACGGTACACTTACTGGCTTATCAAACGTTTCACGTCGGAGATGTCATCAACAAGATGGATCACAGCACGAAGTTCGCGCTGGTGGATCAGCAGGGTGTTATTCGAGGCTACTATTCAAGCTTTGATCGGGACAGCCTTGCTGATCTTGTGAAGGACGTTGAGAGCCTGAGCAAAGCGTCTTAAGCCATGACAAAACGGCCGTCCTGGGACACGGAACTGTACGAAGGGCAGCATGCATTTGTCTGGAAATACGGCGAGGATCTGATCGGGATGCTCGATCCTAAGCCGGGCGAGCGCATTCTTGACTTGGGCTGCGGCACTGGGCAACTCACGGGAAAGATGGCGGAGAGCGGCGCGATAGTGACCGGCTTGGATGCGTCCCCTGAAATGATCGGGCAGGCTCGGCAGAATTTTCCACGGCTGCGGTTTGTGCTGCATGATGCCGCCGCCATGGAGTTTCAGGAAGAGTTTGACGCTGTCTTCTCCAACGCGGCATTGCACTGGATGCTCGACCCTTCCGCCGTGGCAAAGGGAATGTTTCGCGCGCTGCGCAAAGGCGGACGCTTAGTAGCGGAACTGGGCGGCAAGGGCAATATCCGGCAGATTGAAGGAGCTATCGAAGCCGTGCTCCTCCGCTATTTAGGCGATCGCTTGCCGCCGCGCCATACGTTCTTTCCTTCGATTGGCGAATACGCAGGCGTACTCGAAAGCGCCGGGCTGGAAGTTCGTTCCGCTTTGCTGTTCGACCGTTTAACGCCGCTCGAAGGCAGCGACGGCATGGAACAGTGGCTGCGTCAGTTTGCTGCTTACTACTTTGAGGCGCTTCCTCGCGAGCAGGCAGCGGGAGCGCAACGGGAAGTAATTGAAGAACTGCGCCCTGTGCTGTTCACAGAGAACAGATGGCATGCAGACTACCGGCGTTTGCGAATCACCGCTGTAAAGTCCTGATCGATTTTCAGCAGCGCAATCTTCTGTGATGCATGCGCTCCTGCGCGTCAAACAGTAACGGGATTCGAATTAGGGAATCTAATCGGAGAGCATAAAGCAGTAGCTCCGGCCACATTCGGCTGCATAAACTCCAAAGGCTAAGGCATGGCAAATCTATCAAAGACTACGCAGGACCATGATGAAATCCGCAGGTGGGCTGAAGAGCGTGGCGGGAAACCTGCCCACGTGAAAAGCACCGAGTCGGTCGATGACGTCGGCATTATCCGCATTGACTTCCCTGGTTTCAGCGGCGAAGGATCATTGGAAGAAGTCTCCTGGGAAGAGTTCTTCGAAAAGTTCGACGCCAGCGGTCTGGCTCTGATTTATCAGGAAGAAACAGCGGAAGGCGAAAGGAGCAATTTCAATAAGCTGGTAAAAGCGGAAACGGCGGCTGCCGCCGGCAACGGCGGAAGCAGCACATCCTCTTCACACGCAGCGACTGCTAAAAAGTCAAGTTCGCGCTCTTCCTCAGCAAAGAAAAGCGCTTCCGGCGGAGGAGCGGCTAAGAAGTCCAGTTCCGCTAAGACTGCTTCTAAAGCAGCGCCCGTGAAGAAAACGGTTTCTAAGCAGGCAGCAGTGAAAAAAGGATCGGCTGCTTCGGCAAAGAAAGCTGCGGCCACGAAGAAGGCTGCTCCGGCTAAAAAGGCCGTGCCTGCGAAGAAGACGGCTCCGGCCAAAAAGGCAGCTTCTGCTAAAAGGACGGCCCCGGTTAAAAAGGGCGCGACAAAAAAGACAGCTACCGCCAAGCGGCGCTGAAGTGTATGAACCCGCCATGCATACAGCGCGGCGGGTTTGAGATCCTGATAGTAAATGGCGTCAGTTGCTTCAACTGCCCGAAAACTTCCCTTTGCATCGATTGCAATCGGCCTTTGCTTCATTCTTGCGCTTATTGGCGGGCTGGTATATCTGAGCCGTCCCGTTCCTCCTCAGCCGCAGAGTGCGTCGGCTTCGCCCCAAGCAAAAGCCTATGTATCCCACCTCCGTTTGAGTGAAGTTACTATGCAAGCCGCCGAGAATTTTTTGAAGCAGCGGGTGGTGGAAGTCCAGGGCAAAATCAGCAACGAAGGCTCACAGACGCTGCGATCCGTTGATATTTATTGCCTCTTCTATAGCATCGACGGCCGGGAAATCTACCGGGAACGAGTTTCTATCCTCGGGGCGAAGGGCGCGCCTTTGCAGCCGAATGAGACTCGAAGTTTCCGCCTTCCTTTTGATACCTTGCCCGATGGCTGGAACCAAGCAGTACCGCACATGGTTATTGCCCAGATTACGTTTGCTCAGTAATGATCCAACGTCTATGACGGTTTTGCTGGCCGACGATGATGAGGATCAGCTTGCGATACGCGGCATGCTCTTCCGCCATAGCGGGTTTCAAACCTTAGAAGCTTCAAACGTATCGGAAGCTCTAAATCTGGCTGAGGCGCACGAACCTTCCTGTGCCCTGATTGATCTGTGCCTGCCGACGGAGCAGGAGGGTCTCTATTTAATTCGGCAAATAAAGCAGCGGTATCCGGCCATGCGAGTTTTTGTGCTTACGGGCAGGAAAGTAGACAGGAAAAGCTGCGCGGAATTGCAATCTGTCGACGGCTTTTTCGTAAAAGGTTCTTCGATTCGGGAAGTGATCTCAAGGCTTCAAAGCCTGTAAAGCGGAAGTCTGGCGAGCGCGTTCCATATCCAGTGTTAGCTGATGGGCGATTTTGGCCGCCACATCGGCGCTGGCCCCGCGAAACTTTCCTCCCAGGCTTTCCTGTGTTGTAGACCAGAGAACGTCCCCGGCTCCATTGCAAAGACGTACTGCGGCATAGGCTTCGTGCTTGCGCTCCTTGATGTGATGAGATTCGTGGTCGCCAATCGAGGTTCCCCCATAGCCTCCTGTTCTGCCGTACTTTGAACTGCTGCTCCCATAAATGCCGGCGTTGCTGCGGTTATTCAGGCTTTTGTCGGAATCAAAGGTGTCCGTAAACGTTGTATCATCTGCCGCGCCTTTCAGAACAGCGTCGGCGCGCTCCGGGTTGTCCGTTAGAACAAAAAGCTTTGTCGAGTCCAGTCCGGCAATAATCAGTTCGCGCAACGCCTCGGCTTGCGAACCTCCCGCCAGCTCAGCCACATAAATCCGTCTGACGGCGAGCAGATTAGGGGCAACCGGCGTAGCAGGAAGCTGTTGCGTTTGCGGCGTCTCCTGCGCTCTTGCGAAAACCAAAGGCAATAACAGCGCCGAAATAAGGAAGAATCTCATAAGTACGGTCCGTTTCTCCTTAACCTTTGCCGGCCATGCGGGCGTCTTCGTCCTGGAACTGTACGGGCTGACCCGTGCGGGCTTCCAGCGTGACCAGCGCCAAGCGGACATCGTCCTTATTCACGCGGAAAATCATGGCCTCTTCATGCCCGTTATCGTTCTGAAAGCCGATTGTCAGAAAGTGTTCACGCTTCTGCGCCAACAGGAATAACGGCGAGATCATAGCGGCAGCCAGGTAGCGCCGGTCCACTTTCTGGCCGTACTCCAACATGTTGATACGGCTGTAGGGGATTTTGACCTGGGTGTGTTTGGTGAGAAACACAAAGTAGGTTTCGTCCGTAACCCGGATTTCGCCGCTCTTGTTGCTTGGAATGTCAGGCCGCGTGCCGCCGAGGTACTCCACGCGGCTGCCGGAATGAGCGGCGGAGGCAAGCGAGATACAGAAGCAAAAGAGAACACTGAAAACGAGAGCGCGCATACTTCGAGAAGGATCTCTTGTGAATGGTGCGCTTTGCCAGGACCTTTTCTCACCCGGCGTAATGTTTGTAACAGAGTTTTGACATTCTTCGCCTCCTTATGCACTCGCATTTATTCTGCATGTGTTTCTTTGCACCGAAAGCATGAAAACCTTTGTGTTAGAAATAGCAGACATGAAAAAACTGCTCCTCCTATTGCTTCTGCCAACGTTATCTTTCCTGCGTGGGGAAACGCAAAAAACGCCGACGCTCAAAAGCATTCTGCTGGAGCAACTGCGCACCACGCATAACCGGAAAGATTGGTTTGTGCCTGTCAGTGTTGCCCTGGAGGGTCTTACGCCGGAACAGGCCAGTTGGAAAGACCAAAGCGGAAATCATTCCATTGGGCAACTGGCGAATCACCTGGCGTTCTGGAACGCGCAAGAGTTGGCGAAGTTCAAAGGCGAAAAGCCCGCAGCGTACAACGGCAACAATGACGAAACCTTTAACAGCTTTGATGCCAAGAGCTGGAGCGCCGCCGTACAAAAACTGGACAAAGTGTTGACAGAGTGGGAACAAGCAGTGGAAGATAAAAAATTAAAGTCCTGGTACTCCGTAATCGCGCACATCGGCGCGCACAATGCGTACCATACGGGGCAGATCGTTTACGTCCGCCGATTACAGGGTTCCTGGGACGCTTCCAAAGGCGTTAAATGATCCGTTTTCTCTTCCCATAAAGTCTTTTTGGACGTAGAATAATCAGGCAAGCATGTTCTGGTTAGATGGCTGGGAGTTTTGTCGAAAGCGGAACTGCCGCGATCGTGAGGTGACGGTCGCTATCCAAGATCGGTTTTCCCCCCGTCAATGGCTTCAACGCTTTGGGGGAGATGCTGCGAGGATGCTTGTCCTGAGACGATTGTTAGTGGAAGAAAGCGGGGCGGGGGAACTTTCCCGAATGTCTGATCAGTTGGTAATCGAACAGATTGCCGGACTGCTCGCTTCCGGTCGTCTCCATTTGCATAGGCTGGCCATGCCTGTTGCTTCTGGTGGACAGTCGCAGGATTCGGATGATGCTGAAAAGCTGGTTCCGTTCCCGCTTTCTGAACGTAGGCCGCGCGCACCGGGTGCTTCTTCCCGTGAACCGTCCCTTGACTCGCCGACTTTCTCGCCTAACATCAATCCTGCGGCGCAGGCTGCTGCCTTAATGGCGGCGGCAGACCAGGGAAAAGCCTTTTGCCCGGAATGAGAGAAACACAAGGCGGCGGTCGCTGCTGGGACTGAATCATGAATAGCGACTTACTCCACCGAGTGGAGGAGTGCCTCTGGCCAAGGGGCTTTACCCGCGACGTGTGGATGATTGTCGATGCGGCGCGCGACCGGCGGATTTTCGGTCTGCTGCTGGAGTGCTTCTACTCGCGTCACGCCTGCCTGTTTGCCGGTAC
>CAXTWT010000099.1:0-14173 GCA_964247955.1 uncultured Bryobacteraceae bacterium | reverse complement strand
TAAACCATCTGGTTCAGGCCGTCATTGCTGTGAACGGTGGCCGCCACCGGGCAAACCACTTCGCAGGGCGCTTGCTCGCAGTGCATACACGGCACGGGCTGGTTGTAGATTTCCGGCGAGTCGAGATTTCCCGCATAATAGCGGTCCACGCGAATCCAGTGCATGCGGCGACCTTTCGCCACCTGTTCCTTGCCGACTACCGCAATGTTGTTTTCCGCCTGGCAGGCAATCGTGCAGGCGCTGCAGCCGGTACAAACATTGAGGTCAATAGTCATGCCCCACTTGTACCCTGCGTAGGGCCAAGCGCTGCGCTCGTAGATATTGTCATCCGGCGCGAGCGGCTTTTCGTCCAGGTTCGGAAAGTTCGGGTGCTGCAGGTACTCTTGGTAGTGGGCCGTTCGCACCGGTTCGCGTCCCGCCATGGTTTGCGTGTGCTGCCCGTCGGAAACATCCACATGCTTGCCGGTTTTCGCAAGCGTTCCGCCCACAACAAAACGCGAAGCCGCATCCTGCAGCAGGAAAGCGTTATAGCCGATTTCGTTTCCCACACGCCCGGAACCCGTGCGCCCGTAGCCGAATGTCACCAGCACTGAGTTTTCCGCCTGCCCCGGAAGAATCCAGGCAGGGCCTTCCACGCTTTTGCCGTTGACGGTGACACGCAGAACGTCGCCCGTGTGGATGTCCATCTTGCTTGCTCTGCCGGGACTGATCGTAATGGGGTTCTCCCAGGTCATCTTGGTTTGCGGCTTGGGCAGCTCCTGCAGCCAGCCGTTATTGGAGTAAGTGCCGTCCCCGATGGTGGGATCAGGACGCAGAACAACTTCAATTTCGCCGCTCGAAGCAGCGTTAAGCGCAGGCAGCGTCACTGATCCGGCAGCATTGACGACGCCTACGGTTGTTCCCGTAACCGTTCCATTGTGCAGGGAAGTTTGCCAGATTGTGTCAAAGTCATCCTTGATTTGATTCTGCCAGTAAGCCTTCACAATGGCATGCGAGTTCTGTTCCGGCCTGCCTTGCAGAATTGAGATTACTTCATGCGCGGATTTGCCTTGATAAAGAGGCTCTACCAAAGGCTGTTGAATAGTTGCTGTCCCGTCAAACGCCCGGCTGTCCGACCAAGTTTCCAAGTAATGGGCCTGCGGCACATGCCAATGGCTGTAGCGGGATGTTTCATCGTAGAAGTTACCCAGCCGAACCACGAGCCGCGCTTTGCGAATTGCATCGGTGAAGTTCAACGATGCGGGAGCTGTATAAACCGGATTGCTTCCCAGAACAACCAGCATCTCCACACGACCGCTGTTTAGATCGTTTGCTAATTCCTCAATGGAGTGTGTATTCTCCGGCTCAACACCTTCGAGCAGCCGTACCGTTTTGCCGACATTTCCGAGCGCGGCATTAGCGGCATAGGCGGCCAGGTGAACGCTTTCCGGCTGATACTCTCCCGGAATAATCACGCAGCGCCCTTTGAACGCTTGCAGATCTTGCGCCACAACGTTCAGCCAATCCGGGGCGGCTTCCGTTACATCCGGCGCTGCGGCTCCGCAAGCTTTCGCTAGATGGTAAGCAATGGCCGGAACCTTGCCGCTCTCGATGGGAAAATGGTGATCGGCTAACGATCCGCTGACAGTCGGGGCAGATTCGACGGCATACAAGCGGACCGGCGTTTGCCGGTTGTCAATCGCTTTGCGGCGCTGGGAAAACTGGCGCGCGTACAACAAGGCCGCCGGACCGTTATTCAGGAAATCGCTGTCCAGGCTGACAACAACGTCGGCCTGCGAAAGATCGTAAGAAACGAGTGCGTTGCGTCCCGCAATCTTGCGCGCGGCGGACGCCATCGCGGAATTCACTGACGGCTCATGAATGTACCACTTGGCCCCAGGCTGCTGACCCAGAACGGAAGAAATCTGGTTGATCAGCGTCGGCGACGTGCATACGCCGCTCAGAATTGCCAAACCTTCTCCCTTGCGGGCCAGGAAGTTTTGCGCTTCCGTGTTTAAAGCAATCGTAAAATCGCTCCAGGTGCTCAGGCGACCTGTATGCAGCACCGTCTCCGAGCGGTCCGGATCATACAGATTCAGAACCGATCCCTGCTCAAAAACCGTGGTGGCTCCCAAGCTAGCCGGATGGTCCGGATTACCCTCCACTTTGGTCGGGCGATTCAGATGACTTTCCACCAGCAAACCACGCGCGTAACCCTCCGCAGGCATTGCCGTAGCGTAAAACAGCGGAACGCCCGGAATCACGTTTTCGGGCTGCCGAACGTACGGCACAATCAGTTCTTTCGGCTGCTTGGTGCAAGCCGCCGCGCCCGCCATGGCAAGCGACGCCGCCATGACTTTTAACAGATTACGCCGGTCAATGCCTTGCGGGATTTCACCCGTGAGAGCCGGAAACTCTTCCTCGATATACTCGCGAAGGTCTTCGGATTCGGCTGCTTCATCGAGCGTGCGCCAGAAGGCCGGTCCACGGCCCGCCGCCAATTTTTCACGCAAAACTTGTATATCCAGCGTCTTCTTGACAGCCGGAGACGGCTCAAGCAGAGAGCTAAGCGGGATCAGACCCGAGTGCGAATGACCGTGAGCGTGATGGCCATGGCCCTCATGGTGATCGTCATGAGGGTGCGGGTGAGCGTGCTTTTCGGTTTCTTGTGAGCTTTTCATCGGTGGCAGGTGTAGCAGTCGGTTAACGACTGTACATGGTACTCCTTCACAAGCTTCGGCCCCAGTTCTGCCTGGTTGGTCGGATACTTATAGTTGATATTGAAAACTTCCGATCTGGGCCGGACATACTGCGCGGGATTCCGGTGGCAGTCCAGGCACCAGTTCATATTGAGCGTATTGACTTTATACGTCAGCGCCATTTCATTAATCTGGCCGTGGCAGGTGGAACAACCGATGCCCTTGTTCAAGTGAATGCTGTGGTTAAAGTAAACGAAGTCGGGAAGATCATGGACGCGCGTCCATTCAATCGATTTACCGGACGCCCAGCTATCCCGGATCGGCTGCGTGACCGAGGCGCTCGACCAGATCTGCGAATGACAACTCATGCAGGTCTCGGTAGGCGGCAGACCCGCATAACCGGAGTATTCGACCGACGTGTGGCAATAACGGCAATCAATGCCGTCGTCCTTCACATGGTGCTTGTGGCTAAACGGGATGGGCTGTTCCGGCGCCATCTGAACGGAGGTAATCCAAGGACCCCGGTCAATAATGTAAGCCACTGAAATCGTAGAAGCAGCTAGCAGAATCGCTGCAACAATAGAAACCTTTGCAATCGTATTCGAGCTAGGTCTAAAAAGTTGTGCCATAACCTACCTCTTCAGTTAATCAGGAGATTTATCTGAGCCAAGTCACGATTATATACATATCGTTTTTGCGCTTTAACAAGAATGGTTCTTGTCCTGGTGTAAACCCCTAGTTATTGAATGCCATTTGCGCCCTGATGGATGGAAAAGTATGTAGGAAAGATGACGGCGGTTGGATGAAGCGAGAACTTTTGCCATGATGAGCTTATCGTGCTTGCTTCTGAATGGGAGTTTCATTATCGCTTTTTCGTGCTGGCTGCTATATTTTGGCTCGGCTTCGGCCTGAATTGGCTTGGTAGCCGCCAAACTACCGTGGCGGAGCATATAGCTCGCATCCTTGGCCACCCCACACTTGGCGCCGTTCAACTGATATTTGGCTTGGGCGCTCTCATAATTGCACTGGGAGCGGTGATTCGCACCTGGGCCACGGCTTACTTGCAGGGCGAAATTGCCCACGACATGGCGTTGCATGCAGAACGCTTGGTCGCTGACGGGCCTTACCGTTATGTGCGCAATCCCTTGTACCTGGGAACAATTCTTCTGGCAATTGGAATGAGCGTTCTGGCAACCTGGCCGGGAGCGATCCTTATCGTCGCGGGAGTTACGGTTTTCAACTTAAGGCTTATCGGTCGCGAGGAGAGCGCCCTTGCACAAACCCAAGGAGGATCGTTTCTGGCTTTTAAAGAGGCCGTGCCGCGTTTGCTTCCCGCCTGGACCCCGCGTTTGCCTGCATCAAACCGCACAGGGCGTTGGCGTCAAGCGTGGATGTCGGAAAGCTTTATCTGGGCCTTTACCGTGGCTCTTTTGTGCTTTGCCATAACCCTGAACACGGTCCTTCTGTTTGCAATTATTTTCGGCAGCTTATCGATCTATGCCGTAGCGCATACGGTTAACAGCCGTAAGCAAAAGCGCCTCACCGGACGGTAGCCGCATGCAGCGAGAAAGGGATTTTTACAATTCCTTCCAGACATACATTACGATGCGGGGCAAATATCATGATTGATAACGACGTTTTACCAGGGCAAGGGTTTGCCGTTGTGTATGAATGCGCCCGTTGGCCCGCTCTCGTCAAGGATTGCTAAAGCGACAGCGGTTCGCGCTCCTTCTTTCACTCCGAGCGGCGCATTCTTGCCGCCCATATCGGTTTGCACCCAGCCGGGATGGGCCGCATTCACTTTCACTTTTGTACCCTTGAGTTCCTGCGCCGTAACAACTGTCAGCATGTTCAGCGCTGCTTTGGAGCTGGTGTAACCGGGCTTAGCAAAATCTCCGCCTTGACCCTTGCTCACAAACGTCAACGAACCCAATATGCTGGATTGGTTCACGATTCGCCCCGCCGGACTCGCTTTCAATAAAGGGAGAAGCGCTTTCGTGATGGCAAACGGCCCGATCACGTTGGTTTCATATGTCCGGCGCAGCGTGTCCGCCGTAATGTCACCCTCGAAGTCATAGGTTGCGCCCGCATTGTTCACCAGAATGTCCAGTTGCCCAAACTGCTCCTGAAAAAACGAGGGCAGCTTGGCGATGTCCTCCGCGCTTGTCACATCCAACTTCAAGGGAGACACGTCTAAACCTTCGCCCTTCAACCCGTCAGCCGCTGCCTGGGCCTTGTTGTGATCGCGAGCGGCCACTACAACCATTACACCCTCCTGCGCTAGCTGCCTCGCGATCTCAAGCCCCAACCCTTTATTTGCTCCTGTAACCAGAGCTACCTTTTTCGTTGCCACAAGAATGGGATGTCAAGGAAGACGACTTTGCCGCAAGAATGCGATGTAGTTTAGAAAGGTGCAGTTTGCCGTAGCTTTTCCTGGCCTTTGTGTGTTTCTGGGTACACTCGTTGCCTTGCTCGGGACTTCTCCACTTGTCTACGGGCAATGGGACCCCATAGCGTCTTCCGGAACAAAGGCGTCGCTTCGGGGTGTTCACAATACCGCCGGGGGCGCTGTTCTTCGCAGCACGGATCACGGTTCCTCGTGGCGGCTGTGCGCGGTTCCGCCGGATGCCGGAAAGCTGGACTTTCGAGGTGTGTGGGGATTCAGCAAAAGCCGGGCAATTGTTATGTCCAGTGGCCCCGGCGATGCTTCTCGCCTGTACAAAACTTCTGATGGAGGCCGTTCCTGGCAACTCTTGTTAAAGAATCCCGACCCTGCCGGTTTTTGGGATGCCGTTGCCTTCCGTAAGCAAGCGGGTGTTCTGCTGGGCGACCCGGTGGACGGCAGCTTCGTAGTTTATAAAACAAACGACAGCGGACGGCACTGGAAAAAGGAGAAAAGCGCGGCACTGACAGCCAATCCTCAAGGTGAAGGCGCTTTCGCCGCCAGCAATTCGGCGCTGGTGATACGGCCTGATGGAAAGGTGGTTTTGTTCGGCACAGGCGGCCTTGGCGGCGCCAGAATTTTTAGATCAGATTCAAAAAATAGCAACGGCTGGACAACCACCTCTTTGCCGTGGAAGGGAAAAAGCGAGTCAGCGGGAATTTTTTCCCTGGCCTTTCGCGATGCGAAGCACGGCGTTGCCGTAGGAGGAGATTACAAAAATCCGGCAAACCGCGAAGGCACAGCGGCCTTCACCTCCGACGGCGGGATGAGTTGGCAGTCTGCCGCTGTTCCTCCAAACGGGTATCGCTCTTCGGTCAATTGGGACGGAAACAGGCAAGCATGGATTGCCGTGGGTTCAAACGGAAGCGACATTTCCAGAGATGACGGGCGCACCTGGAAACGCCTGGATGGCGCTGACTGGAACGCGCTCGGCGCCCCTTGGGCCGTGGGTTCGAACGGCAGAATCGCCCGTCTGAACCTTCAACGCTAGGACCGGTGTTTCAACCGGCGTGCTGCGTGCGCTGCATACTTGTAAAGAACGCTATGCAACTCGCTGCCGGTTTGAGGCCAGCCTACCGGGCCATGAATGATCTGCTTGTTCGTCAGCCGACGCCCGTAGATCTCGGCATTGTTGCTGACATCCTGCCGTAACGTAGCGCCGTGCAGCGAGACGCCCGCGAAAACGCCTCGCGCTCTGGAATAAGAAAGCATCTCAGCCCGGAAGCTGGCGTCTGTTTGCGCTGTGGAGGAGCGGCCTACCGGACCGCCTGCGACTTCGGCCACGCCGCCCAGGGTGAACTGAGTGGAAAGAAGGCGGTCCGCTCCTTTCCGGTTCATCACCAGCAGCACCAGATCACTCTCAATCAATCCGATTTGAAAACCAACACTGCCGCCTTCAATCCGTACTGATGCCGGAGCGGACCAGTCCGAGCCGCGCCGACACGAGAAGAATCCTTTGCCGTACTTTGCGCCGCCGATAAAAGCCGCCTGCTTCACTCCCGGCACAATGACGATGCACTGCGCCTTGGCAAGCAGATTCGTCGGAATGCCTTTATCCGGCGCTGACATGACTTCGGAAAGTACCGTTGCCGCATCATCCAGGCGACGCGTCGGCGCTTCCGCCGATGCCAGAAACGGCAGACACACAAACAACAGCGGCAGAAATCTCTTCAAATTTACTCTCCTCCAAAGATTCAGATACTACGGACGGGCATGCTCGCGATATCGTCCACCCGAATAGACTCTTTCACAACGAAAGGCTCTCCATATTTCACGCCGATCAGGTTTCCGTAAAAGCGCGCAATCGATTCGAGCCGTCGGCTCACTTCGTCATGCGAAGGAAAAAGATCGGAAGCCGTTTCCGCATTCCCGTACTGTGAACCATAGCTCAACAGCGCCGCCATGCGCCGCTCAAACTGGCGCGAGATGTCGACCACAAAAGACGGCGTGACGTTCGCGTACAGCGATGAATACAAGATTTTAAACGGCCGGTGCGGCGGAGTGTCCTCTTCCAAACGGCGCAAGCCCGCCAGGAAACACGCCTCATACCCGATTTCCGAAGCGCGGTAGTGGTCCGGATGCCTGCCTGTCCAGTAGGGCAGCATCACGACGCGGGGCCGAATGCGACGGATCACTCCGGCCAGCGTCATCCGCGCGGTAATTGTGTTTTCCAGCCTGGCGTCGGGCCAGCGAAGATTTTGCCGCCAGCCGAGAAGCAGATGTTCGCCCGCTATCTTGGACTCCGCAATACGGGTTTCCGGGGTGCCGCGACTTCCCATGTCGCCGGCCGTGAGGTCCAGAACACCCGTGCGATAGCCAAGCTCGGCGGAACGAATCAGCGTGCCGCCGCAGGTTTGCTCCACGTCATCCGGGTGGGCCGCAATCGCAAGCACGTCCAGGGGGTTTAAGTTCTCAAACGGTTCATTGGGATCGTGCATGGGCGTTTTTAGTAAGAAAAGCGCGGACGGTTGCCGATAAAAATACGCACCAGGACGAGACCTGCCACGAACCCGCCGACATGCGCGAACCAGGCAATGCCTTGCGCTTGGGATACATTTGCCAGCGAGCCGAGTCCGCTGAGGAGCTGAATAGCGAACCAGTAAAGCAGCATAAAGGCGGCCGGCAGCTCAATGGTTGTAATAAAAAACACAATAAAGACAAGCGTCACTACGCGCGCTCTTGGGTAAAGCAGCAGGAAAGCTCCCATAACACCGGCAATCGCGCCGCTTGCGCCCAAAGTAGGAACAGGGCTGCCTGAATTCACCGCCAATTGCACCAGAGCGGAAGCAACACCGCTGATGATGTAAAAGACCAAATACTTCCCTGATCCGATGGCCTCCTCGATATGCGATCCGAATACCCATAAGAACCACATATTGCCGATCAAGTGCAGCCAGCCTCCGTGCAGAAACATGGAAGTGACCAGCGAAGAAGGAATCAACTGGTCCGGCACCAAAGCGTAGCGGGCAATAAACTGATCCCGAACGTAGAAGGGCAGGGCCATTTCGTAAAGGAACGCCAGGACATTCACAACAATAATCGCTAACGTAATCACCGGTGTGGTGCGCCGGTACAGCAGAGCGCGAAGTGGAATCATGCTTTGGCTTCCAGCAGTCCCGAAGAGGGCAGTCCGCAGCGCTCGGCGATCTCAGGCGCTACATGGCGCGAAACGGTTCCCCTCCGCGCAGCGGCCAGCAGCGATTCTACTTCCGACCCGACAGGGATATGGCCGCGCGCGCCAACGGCAGTGCAGTTGAGCGCGGCGGCCGCATTCGAATAGTCCAGCGTGCTTGGGAGCGGCATGCCGCGCACGATGCAATAACAGAACGCTCCATGAAACGCATCGCCCGCCCCGGTGGTGTCAAGGCAGGCAACCTGAAAAGCAGGAGAGTAAAACCATTGGTCATCCGCCAACGCCAAAGCGCCATGGTCCCCGAGGGTCATGGCCGCCACTTGGAATCGGTACTCACGCTGCAATCGGCTTAAAGCGAGAAAAGGATCTGTCTCGCCGGTCCACTTCGCAGGCCATCCCGATCCCGCCACCAGAAAATCAACATGCTTCAGCACTTCTTCAAAACCGCTATAAACAGTATCCACGTCCAGCGACACGGGAACGTGGTTCTTCCTGGCAACGGAAGCGGCAAAAGCGGCAGCATCCGTGTCATAACCGTCAATATGCAAGAGTCGGCTTTCCGCGATTTCAGCGGGATTGATTTCTTCCGGCTGGAGGCGAAGGCTGTCCTCGCGATGCCATAGCACCGTCCGCTCACCCGTGCGCTCATCAATGAGGATGTACGCCGTTTGGTTGGGGCAGCCGCTCCGCACAATTAAACTGCTGGTGTCCACGCCCGTATCAGCCAGGCTGTCGCGCTGAATCTGCCCGCGCAAATCGTCGCCGATAGTGCCTATGTACTTGGTGCGAAGGCCAAGCTTGGCGCAGGTCACAATCGCGGTCGCCACCTGTCCGCCCGGGCTGAGCAGCTCTCGTTCAAAAGCAACCTTTCCGGCGTAAGACGGGTATTCGGGAAGGAGCAGAAGAGTATCGGTAGCATTGAGACCGATACCTAGCACGTCAAAAAGGGAGGTCAAATCAGATTATTTCTTCATGGACTCGGGCACTTGATACAGGTAAATTGTGTGACCAATACCGCGAGTCCCTTTCGCTTCGGTGGTTTCTATCGGTTTCCAGCCGGGAATCGGATAGTCATAGGATACAACCCGGGTGTTCGGCTTCAGAAAACGCTCTAAGTTCGGCCGCAGGGTGTCATTAGCAGTGGTAGCCAGATACAGCGTGACCACGTTGGCGCTGCTGAGGTCTTGCCGCATAAAATCGCCATGCACAATCTTGATGCGGTCCTGCAAGCCTTGCTTTTTCACCTTTTCCGCCGCCGATCTTGCCAAGTGATCCGAAATTTCAATGCCCACTGCTTTTACATTGTACTTTTGAACAGCGGTGATCAGAACCCGGCCGTCGCCGCAGCCCAAATCGAACAGTGTTTCGCCGGGTTTCAGGTTCGCCACTTCCAGCATCCGATCTACAGCGTGTTCAGGCGTAACCACATACGGCGCGAACTTGCTGCTGTATTGCGGCAAATCCGCATTCTGCGCAAAGCTGATGGACGAGAAGCTTAAAAAGAATGCAGCAACCGGAAGGCTGCCGCCGACGATGCAGGATTTGATGAACATGTCTCCCCTGGGTTTCTATAGCTTACATGAAAGCTTTCAGCGCGAGGATGCGGGAAGGGCTGAAACTACAACCCGCCCCCGTTTTGACCGGACGATGCGGCTAAACATTTCAGAAGTGGAAAACCACAAGTCGCGCGGTCGCGAAATGGTGTACTCAACTCCTTTGAACGGCTTGATGGCATGGCTGATGGAGTCCTTCCACGGCATCGCTTGCGGGTTCAAATTGTAGTTCATGTAAAACACCGGGCACTCAATATCTCCGATGCGGCGCAGTTCGCCTGGGGGTACATCAGCATTGAGCATGGCTTTGGGACCGGCAAAAATAACCGCGTCCGGATGCGAGGCGGCGCCAATCTCTCTTTCAATCAACCCTTGCAGAAAGTCCGTCTCGCCGTGTTTTTGACTCAGCTTGCCGACATCTACCGTTCCCAGCTTTACCGTTCGAATCGCCTTGCCGAGAGCGGGAAAATCGATCTGGTCGGCTGCGTCCTGCCGGTACAGCACGCGGCTCTCTTCCATGTTGAACGCCACAAGCGAGATGCGGCGGACGTGCGGGTCCCGCTGAATGGTTTTCAAAATGCTGACCAGCGCATCGGTGTCGGTCCGCTGCAAGGAGGAGGATTGCGCATTCTGTGGAGCAAAGTTGACCAGCAGCTTTAAATTGAGACCCTCTTCGGAGGGGGCCGGTTTTGTGTCTTTATCGTTGAGAAAAGGCTCCTGGGTGGTTTCCTCAATTTCATTGGCGCTGATGAACAGCGGCATCGGCTTGTCCTTGGGAGGCAAAGCCGCTTCCACATCCCAACTGGAAGAGCAGGCCCGCTCCGAGCGATCACGGATCAGCCAGTCAACATGGTAGTTGCCGGCGCCAACATCAATGACGCCTTCCAGCAGCACATCTCCTTTAGCGTCTTCGTCAATAACGGGCACGCGAAAGTTCTGCACGAAATAGGAAGCATGAGCTTTGTCGTTTTGCGGGTAGGCGCGAAACACAACCGTCAGCATCTCGCCGTCACCTGAAAGCTCGCGCAACGGGACGCTCACCTGATAGCCGCTGTGAAATCGTAGATCAAACCCAAGGTCGGCTTTGCGCGGCGTCACCGTGCAAGGCAAGTCCTTTCGCGGCTGGTCCGCTTCCAATAACGCCGTATCGGAGGGCAGCAGCATTACCGGCTCGCCCGGCTGCACCGGTTTCAGCAGTCCCTGCGGTTGAGCCCAACGGTCCGCCGCAAGTCCAAGGAAAACAAACGCGTAAGGCGAACACGATCGGAAAAACCGCGAAGCCATAATCCCCCAAGTCAATAGCTATTTGGATCCCAGGCAGTGAAGAGGCGCCGGAATCACATGATTCCATTATCATGCCTCAACTCGAAGTCTACAAACATGAATATTTCTACCGATTTAGTACTGGTGCGAATCGTAACCCGAACCTGTGCTAAGTTCGAGAGTTATGGCGCGCAGCGTTAATAAAGTGATTTTAATAGGCAATCTGGGCCGAGATGCCGAAACCAAATTTACGCCGTCCGGAGCCGCAGTCACCAAATTTGCGGTAGCCACGACTCGAAAATGGAAAGACCAGCAAACCAACGACTGGAAAGAAGAAACCAATTGGACCAACGTAGTGGTTTGGCGGCAGGAAAATGTCGCTAATTACCTGACAAAAGGCAAACAAGTCTATGTGGAGGGGCGGCTGCAAACCCGCAGTTATGACGACAAAGAAGGTAAAAAGGTTTACACTACCGAGGTTGTCGCGGACGAAGTGATTCTGCTGGGCGGCAAGGGCGAAGACGCAGGCGGCGGATTTGAAGCCGGCGCTCCGGCGACTAATGCGAGTGCGCGTCCGAGCGGAGGAGGGCAGGGCAGCCGGGGTAAAGGGCAGTTCGGCGGAGGAGCAATGCCGCCTGTCAATAACGACCCCTTCGGGCCTGATATGGGCATCACGGACGACGACGTTCCGTTCTAGGCAACGCTGCCATAACCCGGCGATGGAATGTTTATCAGCTAAAAATATCGGTTCTGTTCCTGGAATATAATAATATTTTCTAGAAAATAATTAAGCATTCAGGATAACCGCAAATGACCGGAGCAGCAGCGGCTAGTTTGGTTTTGGAAAAACCTGCCAGAACAACGCAGCATTTCTATCGCCCGGAACTGGACGCTTTGCGGTTTGTCGCATTCTTCTCGGTCCTTATTTTTCACTTCACGTTTTACGTCCCTAATCGTGGTTTCTGGTTGGAGGCTATCCGCTATTCAGGCGCTTTTGGAATGTGCTTGTTTTTCATCTTGAGCGCTTATCTGATTACAGAGCTGCTCACAAGAGAAAAGTTAACAGCAGGCACTATTCATATTCGAGCGTTTTATCTTCGTCGCATTTTGCGAATCTGGCCCTTATATTTCGCCTTTATCGCGGGAATGACAATTTGCGGCAGATACTTTATTCCTGATTGGGCTGTTTCGAAAAGGACAGTTTTAAGCTTTGTTTTTTTGATGGGAAACTGGCAGCTGATTTATGGCGCGGTAGGCGGTCCTATTATGCCGCTCTGGAGCATTTCTCTGGAAGAACAGTTTTACCTGGTATGGCCCTCGCTTGCCAAACTGGGAAAACGAGCGTTACTGATTACTTCGGTACTCGTAATCGTGATGTCTTACCTCGTCATTGCAGGTTTGGCTCACCGGGGGACGCCATTCAGTCACATTTGGTGGAACAGCTTTGTGCAGTTTCAATACTTCGGCATTGGAGCAATACTGGCTTTAACATTACGAGGCAGAGCGCCGCAAATAAGTAGGGCAAGAAGAGTAACTCTGTTTTCCCTTGCATTGCCGGTCTGGGCTTTGGGCGGATACCTTAACTCTCTGAACGCTTGGGGAGTGCATCCGGTGCGTTCGCTTGTTCTCAGCTATGCTGCTGCTTCGGTGGGATGCTTGATGCTTTTCTTTTCATTTCTGGGAGCACCGCAGGAGATGATCCCGAAATGGATGGTGCAGCTTGGCAAAATTTCCTACGGCTTATATGTGTTTCATCAGTTGTGCATGGATTCGATCGCTAAATTCTGGCTCCGCTATATGCATATCGTTCTGCCCGAACCGCTAAGACTCGCCATCTGGTTTGTTGGCGCCTTGGCGTTTGCTATTGGAGCGGCAAAGCTGTCATACCGGTTTTTGGAATTGCCTTTCCTGCGACTGAAAAAACGGTTTGAGTTTATCGAAACAAGGTCTATCGGAGATAAGCCGCAATCGACGTGAGCACGCCTTCCAGGGGACTGCTGAACTTATTCGTAGCGTAAAGCTTGTACGGGGTCCAGTTTGGCGGCTTTGCTGGCGGGCCAGATGCCGAAGAACAGGCCCACTCCTACCGATACGACAATTCCGGCGATGGCGGCCCAGGCGGGCACCGTGATCGGCAGGGAACTGAAAACCATTTTGCTTGCCATCGCTATCACCCAGCCGAGCAAAAGTCCAGCCAGTCCGCCTAAGCCGGTTAACACAGCCGCCTCGAAGAGAAATTGAAAAACAATGTCTATGCGTCTGGCTCCAATGGCTTTGCGGGTGCCGATCTCGCGGGTGCGTTCCGTGACGGAGACCAGCATGATATTCATCACGCCGATGCCGCCCACCAGCAAGCCGATGGAGCTGAGAACAATCATGACCAGAAACGTCATGGCGGTAATCTGGCGGAACTGATCGATCATTTGGGCAGCGGTCATAACTTCGAAACTATCAGGCTTTTTCGGCGGAACGTGTCGCTGAATGCGCAGGATCGTGCGGATTTCATCGAGCGCCTGCGGCAGCATGCCGTCGTTGGCCGTGACGCTGATGTTCATCTCCTGCGCATTTGGATACATCTTCCTCATGGAGAACAACGGTAGGAAAACACGGTTGTCGGAACTGTCAAAGAAGCTGGCGCTGGGGCGGTTCATGGTCCCGACCACTTCAAACTGCTTGCCGTCCACAGTGATTGACTTTCCAATCGGGTTCTCCTCACCAAACAGACCCTTTTGCACGTCTGCTCCGATGACCGCTACTTCCGAACGGTGGCGGTCTTCAAACTCTGTAAAAAAACGGCCTTTATTCATGTCGATCTGGCCAGTTTGCGCATACGACTGTTCCACGCCCTGAAGATCGGTCTGATAAATGGCATTACCCTTGTACTTCGTCACAACGATACGACGATTCGGAGGCCGCAGCAAGCCGGAAACCCGTTCGCAAGCCCTGCACTCTTCGCGGAGGGCAGTTACAACTTCATAAGTAAATTGCTTGCGGGCGCGCTGTTCCGGCGTGAGATCGGAAGTCCGAAAAGCGGGCTCGCGGGAAACAATGATCGCATTCGGCCCGAAACTCTTGAACACGCCGGTCACAGCCCCGTCAAAGC
>CAXTWT010000098.1:0-14184 GCA_964247955.1 uncultured Bryobacteraceae bacterium | reverse complement strand
TGCGACCATTCAGAATCACCGGGCCGATTTCCGCACCCTTTCCTTCATCATGCAGAACCAGGACGGAGCGCACCAGATTCGGCCCTGAGTTGCCGCCTGTAGCGGCTGATCCGTGACAAAACGCGCAGTTCGCCACAAACAGCTTTTGCCCGCGATCCACCGCTGCCGGATCGGGCGCTGCCGACAAACCGAAAAACTTCTGGCCGCGATTGCCGTTATCGCCGGCACTGCGCTTATCCGTCGTAGTCTGTGCCGGTCCAGGATGAGGGCCATCGCCCGCCCCGGCTGCCTGTTCAGGAGTTTTGACTGGCGGGGGCGCAGTCTGCGGCTCCTGGGCGGTAAGAAGCAGCGCCGCGCTGCCGATAATTACGGTTGAAACAAGAAAACAACTCAGCTTTCTCACACACTACTCCAACACGATTAGATTCTTCCTTCTACAGTAACGCTTTATAATTATGACTGTCCGAAATCGAACAGAATATTAGCGAGCAGAATTTTAAAAATGGTTGCTTTCCAGGAGAACTTCCGCTTCGCTTTCCATCAACTGCGCAGGACGGGCTTGACGCTTGTTTTATTTTAACCCTCGCTTTGGGAATTTCCACCACCACTGTCATGTTTCCTTTCGTAACTAATCCAGCGTCACGGCAATTGCGCCCGCGCAGATCAGCAGCGCCCCGATTCCTTTGCCCCAGGTGAGCTTTTCACCGAGCAGCAGCGTAGCGAAAACGATCACGAGCGGAACGCTTAATTTGTCAATCGGCGCAACCCGGCTGGCAGGGCCGATCTGCAAAGCATGAAAGTAGCACAGCCAGGAAAGCCCGGTCGCCAAACCGGAAAGTGTCAGAAAAAGCATGGTCTTGTTTGATGGCGAAGTAAATGTACCAGGCTGCCGCGCCGCGAAAGCAATCAGCCAGGTAAACATGACCACCACCGAGGTGCGTATGGCTGTTGCGAAATTCGAGTCAACGCCCGCCACTCCGACTTTTGCGAGAATTGCCGTAGCGGCCGCAAACACTGCCGATAAAAGCGCCCATCCCATCCAGTTCATACTCTTAGTGTCGGAGATTGCCCATCGATCAACTTGCCTTTTTTCGCGGCACGAGCAAACCGTACGTGCGCTGGTGGTGGCTTGCCGGACCCATCGCTCGCGCCGACATCACGCGCCAACTGCAATGGGTTAAACAAAACGGCTTCGGCGGCGTGGAACTGGCATGGATTCATCCGTCCTGGTTGGATGAGCCGTGGCCGAGCGCGCCGCGTCCGGGATGGCTCAGCGCGGAGTGGAGCGAACTAGTGGCTTTTGCCAAGCGTGAAGCCGACCGGCTCGACCTGGGCTGCGATTTTACTTTTGGAAGCTCCTGGCCTTTTGGCGGGTCGTGGGTTGGTCCTGACAATGCGGCGCAGACATTTACCGAGCTTTCGGAACAGCGGCTGGGCGGCTCGTGGGAGGACAACGGCAAAAGCCGATCCTATATCGTTAATCACTTGTCACGCGTGGCGCTCGGACATTATGCGGCCCCGCTGCTGGCCGCTTTAAGAGATGCTCTCGCAGGCTCTCCTTCGGCGCTGTTCTGCGACTCGCTCGAAGTGTCAACCGAACGCATGTGGTCGCCCGAGCTTTGGACGCAGTTTGAACTCCGCTTCGGCTATGATCTGCGGCCTTTTGCCGATTCCCTGGACAACGAACCCGCAGTACGCTACGACTATCGCAAGTTTCGCGGCGAAGTCATCCGGCGCGAATTTTATCAGGCGTTCACGGACATTTGTCACGGGAACGGAACTTATTCCCGCGTGCAATGTCACGGCGCTCCGACGGACTTACTGGCGGCTTATGCTGTCGTAGATGTGCCGGAATCGGAGTCGCTGCTGTTTCTTCCGCCTTTTTCGCGCATTGCCGCTTCTGCCGCCGCCTGGGACGGCAAGCCGGTCGTCAGCGCCGAAACCTTTACCTGCATCTACGGCTTTCCGGGCTGGGACGACAGCGCCGACGAGTATTGGAACGCGGAAGTCTTAGGCGATTTGAAGCTGCTGGCCGACAGCCTGTTTGCGAACGGCGTGAACCAGATTATCTGGCACGGCATGCCCTTTCAGCCGGAGGGCAACGGAGAAGTGCAGTTTTACGCTTCGGTGCATGTCGGGCCGGACAGCCCGTTTGTCCAGATGCTGCCCACGTTTAATGGGTATCTCGAACAGGTTTCGGCGTACATGAAAGAAGGCGAAGTCTATAACTGCGTAGGAGTGTATCTGCCCTGGGAGGACGGTCTTATGCAGGACCGCATACCGGAAGAAGAGCGCGTACCCGGTGCGAACTTTCGTTGGGAGATGCGCCATGCTGTCCCTCCGGCGGAAGTTGAAGGTTTTGCTCCGCTTTGGATTTCGTACTCTTTTTTGCAGGAAGCAGAAGTACAGAATGGAATGGTAAAGTCGCGACAACTCGCCCTGCAAGCGCTTTATGTCGATTGCGAGTGGTTAGACTTCGAGTCGTTGCGGGAGTTGCTCCGGCTTTCCCGCGCAGGCGCCCGTATCATCTGGAAACGCCGCACGAGGCAACCCGGACGAAACGTTTCACGAGCTTACGGTACGCACCAGGACCAAATTCTACAATCGCTTTCCACGACTCAATCCATTGCCGGTTTAATTCCGCTGCTGGAAGGAATCGATCTGCCTCCTTATTGGGCGCGGACTGTCGAAGGCGGTTTGCTGCTCTTCTTCGCGCACCCGCTTGCAAAGCAGATCCGCTACCCGATGCCGTACAACTTTTCAGCGGGAGCCGAACGGACCGAGCGAACGGCGCGTTTGCGTTGGAACGGCTTGGATCTGCCTTTGCACTTGCGCTTCGAGCCGAACATGCCGGTCCTTCTGACCATCAGCCTGAAAGGCGTGGTTCGTCCCAAACTCCTCGCGCAACAATAGACAGGTATGGCAGCGGCGACCACGATGGAAACACCGGTAAGCGCGAGCGCTCTGCTGGATATTCTCCAGCGCGTCCTGCATAGCAGTTCATCGGAATGGCTGTTTCTGCGCGAACTGCGGGTAGGCACCGGCTTTCGCAACAGCAGCAGCCAACGGCTGGACGCGTTCGCCTTGAATTGCCTGCCGCATACAGCCATGCGGCGCGTCTGTTATGAAGTTAAAGTTTCCAGGGCGGATTATCTGTGCGAGTTGCGGCATCCGCTTAAGCGCCGGATCGGGATGCGGTTCTCAAACGAGTTCTTCTTTGTGACTCCGCCCGGCTTGCTGAAGACATCCGAAATTCCTGTCGAATGCGGATTAATTGAGATTGATCCCACCCGCCAGGACTACTGCACCATTGCTGTTCCGGCGCCCTGGCGGGACACGCCGGGCCCAACCTGGCAGTTTGCGGCGGCCATGCTGCGGAATCAACGACGACAATGGGAAGAGCCGCCGCCCCACATTGCCGATCAGGGACGCCTTACGTTTGAGTAAAGTCGCCTGAATGGGAGAATGTGTCAATGGATGTGAACCGGGATCTTGTCTGCCAGATGCAGATTAATGAAGAAAAGCCGAAGTATTTTTCCGATTACGATAACAAGCTGTACCCGTTTTGCTCCGCTGAGTGCAAACGGAAGTTTGACGATCACCCGGACTACTTCATTCAGCAGCACGCGAAAGAAGAGTTAGGGATTCAGTAGTTTTTCAGAAACGCTGCCACGCTCGGCTCCTGCGCTTGTTTTTCGGCGATACACACGTCAATGGATTCCAGTACTTGCGAAAGCGCGCGCGGCGCTCCGGTGAATTTTTCCACTCGAGGCTGGAAGAAGCTCTGCAATTGCTCTTTTGATTGCGCATCGCAGAACGATCCGCCGACATTCGGGAAGACGACTCCTGCATCAAATCCGCCTCCGGTCGGACGCTTGGCGGCAATCTCATCAAAATGGGCTTTCATGAATTCAAACGGCAGCTTGCGTGTTGCCTCCGAGCCCTGGCCTGAGAACAATAAGCCAAGACCTTCGATGAAAGGCACGTCTCCCGAGAGAAGCGCTTCCATTCCGGCCTTTATCGCAGCCGGGTCGCGGAATTGCCCCACAGCGTTTAAAATACGTCCACGTTCCTGTCGGTCGCTTGTTTTCTTGAGTTTTGCCAGAAACTGATCAAATAACGACTTATCCCCATAATAGGCGGCAGTGCTGAGCGTGGCCACAACCATGTTAGGCGCAATCGCGTTGCGGTCCGTGAACCATTTATCCGTCAGTTCGCGAGCTTCTTTGGCCAGTTCCTGGTCACCGGCATCGGTGGCGACAACCCGCAGCAAACTAGGCCGCAGGAGTTTTTTATCATCCGGCTCGTTTTCTCCAGGAATCCAACCCAGTTGGTGCGCCCGCACCCCAAAGTTTTTCAGCAAAAAGCGTTGGTAATTGGCTTGGAGGCTTTCCGGCACGAGGTGTGCTTGGGGCTGCGTCGCTAAGTTCAGCGCGCTTTGAACAACATGACGCTCGGGATCATCGTGAAATACCTCGACTAATCTCAGGGCGTCGCCCGCTGGCAGCTTTCCGCCGTTCGTCAGCGACTCGGCATTACCTATGAAATCGACTCGCTCCGGAGCGCTTAAGCGCTGCGTGACATCGCCCTGTGTCAGCGTGGAGAGCAAGTTCCCGTGATAATTGACCCGATAATAGCCGACAGCGTTATCGTTTACCTGCACCCAGGTTGGGCAGCCGTTTCCTTTCAGTTTTAAGTCCGCCTTCGCTCCCGTAAACAGAGTGCATTCGCGCTGCCCAGAGTCACCCGTGCCGTAGCGGACGCACACGGGAATCTGCCATTGTTGCTCGGTTGAGCCTTTCGAGCCCAACGGCAGATAGCGTTCTTGTTGCAGGCGCAGGACCGGAGAACCACTTTTGCAATCCAGTTCCGCCGATACGAGCGGCACACCGGCTTGGTTGAGAAACGTCGAGAAAGCTTGCGCTAAGTTCTTTTTGCTGACGGAACTGACAGCATCCAGAAACTCCGGCGCAGTGGCGTTACGAAAGGCATATTGTTTCAGATAGCTTTGCACGCCCTTCCGAAACGGCTCGGGGCCGACCCAGTTTTCAAACATGCCAATGACAGCAGCGCCCTTCTGATAAGTAATGCCGTCAAACGCGTTGCTGATGTCATCTTTGGAGATAATTTCCTGCCGGATTTTGCGCGCGGAAATTAAACTGTCTTCCCGCTCCGCGTACAATTTTTCCTCGACATCCCCCACGCGACTCTTCCATTCCGGCTTCCATTCGGCAATCAGCTTTTGCTCCATCCAGGTAGCGAACGCTTCGTTCAGCCAAATGTCATTCCACCAAGCGGTAGTGACAAGATCTCCGAACCATTGATGCGCCAGTTCGTGCGCGGCCACAGAAGCATAACTACGACGGCGGTTTTCCGTATCGCGGTCCGGTCTCGCCAGAATGATATTTTGTGCGTACGTCACCATACCGGCGTTTTCCATCGCGCCGAAACCGAAAGTGACGGGAATAGCCACCTGGTCTGATTTGTCGTACGGAAACGGAATATTGAAGTAGTTTTCCAGGCGGGTAATGATGGTAGCCGTCACTTCCGCCGCATATTTGGCCTCGTCAGCATGTCCTTTCGGAATCACGATCCGCACGGGAATGCCGTTCCTTCCCGCTTTGCCTCCGTCAACGAAATCGAAGGGACCCACGCCAAAGGCCACCAAGTAACTGGGCAGGGGCTTTGTCTGACCGAATGTATAAATTTTGCGGTCGCCCTGCGTTTGCTCTTTTGCCGGCGCGGTGTTGCTGATGGCAGTGTCCGTCTGCGGGATGTTCAAAATCAATTGCCACGGCACCTTGTAAGAAGGCTCGTCGAAGCATGGAAAGGCCGCGCGCGCATCCGTTGACTCGAACTGAGTGTACAGATAGCTGTTTCCGTTGTCCTCCATTTTGAAAATGCCGGAACTATCTTTCTGCCGGACAGCGCCCGTATAGCGGATTCTGATTTCAGCCGGACCGGTCGGTAGCGGCAAGTCGAACTGCAGGCCGATAAAGTCATCTCCTCCCGGAATGGATTTTGCCGCCAGATGCTTACTGCCGGATACAATCGAAGCGTCCTGGATCGTAATGCCCGAAGCGTTTAGCCATACAACGTCAACAGGCTGCTTCACATTGACTTTAATGGCAATTGAACCGGAAAAGGCAGGCTGGGCGGGATCGAGCGTGAGTTCAACCCCGTAGCTCACCGGAACCACCGAATCGGGAAGCCTCAACTTCGGAGCGGCAGGAGCGCCGGAAAGGACGCAACACAAGGGCAATACAGTCAGAAGAAGCTGGCGAAGCATTTTTGCCATAAGATGTATCGTGCCATACGGCACCGGCACTTTCAGGTCTTACGGCGGCGAAGAAGGCCCAAACCGGTTAAGCCAAGCGCCAACAACATAGGGGTTACCGGTTCCGGGACAGCAGTTAGATCCACTGCTGACGATGCGCCGGAAACGTCAAACTCCCAATTCGCTGTGCGATTGTCGCCAGTTAAATCGCAGAACTTGCCGGCAGAACAACCGAAGGCAGCCGTAAAACTAGCTTGCCCTGTTCTCGAAAAGCCATAACTTAGATTTGGGCCAATGGCAAAGTTTTCATACTGCGTGAGCGCAACAGTATATGTCCCCGCAGCAAGAGTTGTGTGAATGTAACTGTCAAAGTACTGGCCCGTTACAGGGTCAGGTGACACGTTTAAATCGCCATCATCATTCTGATTAATCAGAGTTCCGGTGCCGGTGAAGAGGGAAAGAATAGGATCGAAACCGCCTCTAATACTTACCGTGCCCATTCCGTTCATCCCGCCAGCATAGGAATAAGTCCTTAAAGTGACCGTTTCGGGGGACGGCAAAGTAAAACTAAAAAATCGGCTTTCATCATCTGTCACAAATGAGCCGGTAAATGAAAAGCTGGCTGCCGACGCAACAGCGCCTGCTGCCGCGATCAGAACGAAAGCCTTTATCAGGTTGAAGTGCAAGACGATCTCCTACGAACCAAAACTGTCTCCGGAGTGGCGCAAAATGCCAGTACCAGAACCAACTTAGTCGAGCTTGGGTTCCGCTTCAAGAGAATTACTCCACAAAGGTGTACTATCCATGTCAATTGAGTACCAAAGCCCTGTGCAGTACTACGCTATTTTTCGTAGACTTGTACCTTTGTTACGTTTTGCCTTCAACCTGCATCAGCGGGCTTCGGATGATTACCCGCACGTTAATTAATGCATGTGATTGAACAGAAACCAAATAAGAATTAATCCTCCCGGCACTCCTAACAGCCACGCAAACATGTATTTCATAATCAACTGCTCCTTTCGCTAGTTGTTAAGCACGCATTCATCCACTTTGAAAAAGGTGAAAGAGTATAGAATTGTTCTTGCGAACGAGTCACTATTCTTCAATTAGCCACGTAAGACTTTACATTACTTAGGAAAAATATGCTCAGGTTTAGCTTCTCAGCGGGCTTGAAGGATTGGTAAGCGTCCTCGTTGAGGTTCGGAAAAGATTACCTAAACAGGCAAAGAAAGGCTCCTTTATTTGCTCAAACTGCTTTATTGGCAAAAGGTTCACTCGTACTAAGACCTTTAAAAACTCATCAAAATCGACAGTTTCTAAACATTTGTAAATAGTGGAGGAGTTTCCGGGGTTAACGGCCCTCATCTTGCTTTACAGTGGCACGTTGGGAGAGAAACATGAAACGGCACATCAGATCCGTTGTTTACACGTTTGTTTTGTCCGGAGCGTTATTGGCAGGCCCTTTGCAGGCGCAAAGTACGCAGACAGGCACAGCGTCAGACAACACTAAAACTAATAAGGGCGATACCAGCACACGATCAACAACGGCGGATAAAGCAATCAAGAACAACGTATCCGACCGGCAGGTGGAGAGGCACATTCGACATGACGTATTTCAAGATAAGTCCTTATCGACATACGCTCATAACGTGAAGATTGTGAGCGCCAATGGAAAGGTGACACTGCGCGGCCCGGTACGCTCTGACGAGGAGAAACAAAAGGTCGAACAGTATGCCAAGAAGTATGCGGCTGATCAGAATGTCATCAACGAGTTGACAGTGAAGCCCAAGAGTTAAGCAGATTCAATATAGAGTTAGGAGAGCGATACTATGGCAGGAAAAAACACAGCAGTCTATGGAATTTATCAAAGCCGGGCAGCGGCGGAAGAAGCAGTAGATCGGCTATTGGCAGCCGGTTTCCGGAATGAGGACATTTCGGTCTTGCTGCAGGACAATGCCGGGACGAAAGATTTCGCGCATGAAAAAGACACGAAAGCCCCGGAAGGCACAACTACCGGCGTGATTACGGGTGGCGCGATTGGCGGCACCTTAGGACTTCTGGCCGGAATCGGCGCGCTTGCTATTCCCGGCCTGGGGCCATTTATTGCTGCTGGGCCGATTATGGGCACTTTGGCGGGACTCGGTTCCGGCGGCGCAATTGGCGGTGTTATCGGCGCGCTGATCGGTATGGGCATTCCGGAGTATGAGGCGAAACGCTACGAAGGACGTGTGAAGGAAGGCGGCATTTTACTTTCCGTACATTGCGACAGCAGCGAGTGGGTTGGCAAGGCTAAGGACCTGCTGAGACACACGGGAGCTGAAGATGTTTCGTCAGCGGGCGAGTCATCTGCCGACTACGCGGAAACAGATAAGCCGCTCCGGCGCGGTACCAGCATTCTTTAAAGTTGCATTCGAACCGTAGTTGCTGAAAGCTTTCGCCTTTCTTATGGAGCGGCGAAAGCTTTTCTGCTTTATTTAAGCTGTTTAATCGGCTGAGCCGGGTTCCACGATGAGTCTTTGTGGGCGCGCTAAAGCTTCGGCGATACGACGAGGCAGCGTCGCCTGCATGATTTCTTCCATCGGGACTGGAAGAGCTATCGACCAATTTGGGTTTTGATCGGAAGAAGTAGCGGGAATGTTGGGCCGCTCTTTGACGGCAAGAGCATCATCAAGCGCCGCGCTGAGAATACGCGAAGGCGCTCGCGCCAGCAAGCGATAAGCACCTACAACCACCTCCTCAATCGGCGCATTCTTATCGAGATCCGCCATCGTTTCCAGGCGGGTTTTAATTTCATTTGTACTCTCCTCGTTGGGTTTCAAGCCGAGCTGGCGTTGCTTCTGCAGATCAGATCCGCTCCACAGTCCGGCAACGGTGGGAAGGTCGTGCGTGGAGACAGCGGACAAGGCTTCACGTGGGTAAGCACTGGGATCATCTTTCTCGAACCAGAGCAGCCGATAAGAGAGTACTCCATACTCTCCCAACTTTTCGCGCGCGCCTTCTTCTACCGTTCCCAGATCTTCGCCGACTACATAGGCGCGCGCGCGCATGCTTTCCAGAGCAACAACCGAAAGCATCTCGTCAGGATTAAAACGCACATAAGCGCCTTGCGCGGGCGACATGCCGTTCGGGACCCAGAACAGCCGAAAGAGGCCCATCACATGGTCGATGCGCAGACCTCCACCGTGGCGGAACCCGGAGCGAATGGTTTCAATAAAGGGCTTGTAAGCGGCTGCGCGAAGCTTATGCGGCACAAAAGGAGGAAGGCCCCAGCCCTGCCCTTGCGTGTTGAACTCGTCAGGAGGCGCGCCCACGCCTACCCCGCTGGCAAAGTAGTCCTGCCAAGCCCAGGCATCCGCTCCGTCAGGATCAACGCCGATGGGCAGGTCCTGCATCAAGGCAAGATGTCCGGCGCACCGCCTGAGCTGGCGGTCGAGCTGCCATTGTATCCATTTATAAAAATTTACTCGGCCTCCCTGCGCTTGGGCAAACTGCGCAACATCCGCGCCAGCCGGGTGACGATACTTCTCGGGCCAGCTATGCCATCCGGACTGATGTTGTTCGGCAAGAGCGCAAAACACGGCAAAGCGGTGAAGCTCGTCGCCTCGTTCACGGCAGAAGTTGTCGAACGCACTGTCGCCGGTGAAGCGAAGCCAGAGCGATTCCAGAGCGCGCATTTTCAGCGTGAAAATTTTGTCGCGATCAATCTGCCGTAGGCGATTGAGATCGCGCGCGGCACGGGCGGTTTCCTCCAGGCGCGGGACGGTTTCGGAAGTCGCTCCGGGTATCGACTCAATGCGGAGCCAAAGCGGGTTCAGGAAGGCGCGCGAAGCGGGAAAGTACGGACTGGACTGCTGCGGGATGATCGGAGTAGCGGCGCTGAGCGGATTTACGAGCATCATACCTGCGTTTAGCTGTTTTGCCGACCATTGCGCCAAGCGACTCAAATCCTCAAAATCGCCGATGCCCCAGCTTTCCCGTGAACGCGCCGCATAAAGCTGAACCGCCCATCCCCAGGTTTGTAGTTGCTCCGGCAGCCAGCATTTGCCGGGGCTTACGATCAGGCTGCCCGGTTTCGCAGCCCCATCGAGTTGAAGTTGATGATAGCCCACAGGCAGATCGGACGGAAGGCGATTCCTGAACGAGACGGTCTCGCCGCTTTCCAGCACAATCGTTCCATCGGAAGAAAGCTCCCGTTGCTCACCGGCGTGGACGACGGTCACGGAATCGTCAGGCTCAGGCGCCAGAGCCTCACCATCAGCGTCCATGGCCTTCAGAATGGCTTTTACAGTTTCCGCACTGGTTTCGTGCCAATTTCCAAAAGCGTCCTCATAGTTCAGGTCGACGCCCCAACCGTTCGTTCGGTGTTTGTTTTCTACGGGTGTTTCCGCGCTGATCATGTTGCTTAGGTCTGTGTCTTTGCATCGGCGGAGGCGGCTTCCGCTTACGGAAAATGTCCGTCCGCTCAAGCGTAAGATGCGGGCGCGGACCAAATCCGTTCCGAGTAGTATGCTCAATAGGGTGCGGATCTGAGATGCAGGCGCAAACCTGTCAGTAGTTCGAGGATGGGAAAGCAGGGGCGTTTTCCATCCATGAAATTTGGTGCTGCCCCAGAAATAAACACAGATCAAATTTGGCAACAGGCTGCATCTCAAGCATAATGATCTCGGACATTGATCAAGGAGAGCAAAACGTGGTCTCTAATTTTTTAACTGCGACAGAATCCGGTGAGTTTCTGCCGTTTTGGAAGGATCTTCGTTTTATGCCAATCGACGATGAGGACGACGTCGACGAGGAAGACGATTTAGATGATGAGGATTTGGAAGACGATTTAGACGACGAGGATCTAGACGACGAGGATCTAGAGGGGGATGAAGACGATGACCTTGAGGACGATGATTTAGACGAAGACGAAGAAGAGTAATTTTCCCACAGTTTTATTTCGCATTGAAAGTAAGCCCTGTCGCGCGACAGGGCTTACTTTTTTCCAGGCTTCGTGCGCCGCCTTACGGTGCGAAGTAAGCGGACAGGTCCAGGAGCAAGCCAGTTGAGTTGGGTGCATAGGTGGAAATGTACCCGTTAAAGGTGGGCACAACGGCAAGGTTTGATGTAACGGCTCCATCATAAGCATTCAGAACGGATTGTACGGGACGTGCGCTGCCCAGGCCCCAGGCGGTGAGGTACCCTACAGGCGCATTATTGGGCGGTATCACCGTAGCATTGAGAACGTAGCTTTGCGCCGTAAGCGGAACACTACAACTGCCGCTGGTTATATTCTCGCTGGCAGTCACCGTGCCGGTAAGCGGGCTTGATCCTGCTAAACGACTGTCAAAAGCGCGGCAGGGCGTGACGTTGTAAAGCGCTAATCCACCGGCAGCAGGCGGGGCATAGTAACCGGCGACATCAATGATTAGATCCGTATCATTCGTGCTGAATACGGAAACTTTGCCGGCGTTTCCTCCGGTACCAGCAGGAACAATGGCTGCGTTAGCCGTCACAGCACCGGTTGGCGCATTTAGCGTGGAGACTACGGGCTGGGGCGTGCCGGTCGGCCAAGTCGTCAAGTAGCCTAGCAATCCGTTTCTGGGAAGGGCAGTGTAGTTTAAAGCGTATGCTTGCGCGGTACCCGGTAAGCCGCATACGCCTGCTAAAGGATAGCTGATTCCTTGCGCCATGCCCAATACGGGAGAGCCGCTGCCTAATAAGCCGGCGCCGGGCCGGGTATCCACAGCGCGACAGGGCGGCAGAGGGTAAAAAGCCAAAGGGGTTTGACCATTGTTCGTAGAAGGAGAACTTACTTGTGAAACGTAATAGCCGTTTATGTCAACAATGACATGAGTGGGGTTATTAGCGTAAACGCTGATCGAGCCGTTCGGATCGGTACCTGCAGGTACAATAACGGCATTAGCTTTCGTACGTCCGTCGTAGGAGTTTAAGGTCGAGACACTAGGCAGCTGCGATCCGGCTCCGCTCGGGTAAACCGTAAGAAAGTCTAATCGGCCTTGCGGCACAACTGTCACGTTTAAGGAGTATGCCTGCACTTGATTGTTATTGGCAGGAATCGGAGCGGAAGCGCACCCGACTGTGTTGCTATTGCGAATGGGATAGCTGCGAGTCTGCTGAGCGCTGAAGGCGCCGCCTCCAAAATTTGGATCGGCGAGGCGGGTATCCACCACACGGCACGGATTCGCAAGCGGGACAAAGTAAAAGCCCGTTGATTGCGAAAGAGTAACGTTTGTTGCAATGCTTGATCCGGTTGACACGCCCGTAACCTGCAGCGTGCCGGTTGTGCTGATGGAACCGGCAATGAAACTGATTGGAAGCGTGCAAGAAGCGCCGGGATTTAAAGTGGTCGCTGCAGGCGGAGGAAGGCAGGTACCGCCTGATCCGGCAGTGAAGTTAGAAGGAAGCGTGGGTGTGACATTGAGAGTTTGACTGCCGGTATTCGAGATCGTCAAAGGATAGGGCGAGGCAGCGGCGCCAAACGGCAGAGTCAAGGGAGCGGCCGTGGAAGTAATCTCGCGGACCGCCTGCTGATTGTCGATAATATACAAATCATTTTGCGCATCAGCAATGATATAGCCGGGGCTGCTCAGAAGGGCGCTCAGCGCAGATCCGCCGTCACCGGAATAGCCAGCCGTGCCGTTGCCCGCTATCGTGCTGATGGTGTGACTGGTGTCGCCGTTTACTTTGCGAATGGCATTGTTGGTGGTATCAACAATGTAGAGATTTCCGCCCGCATCTAGGGCAACGCTTCGCGGATAGTTCAAAGTCGCGCCCGTTGCCGGTCCGCCATCGCCGGTGTAACGGGCGGTGCCCTGGCCGGCAAACGTCGTGATGGCGCCGCCGCTCAACCGCCTGATCGCATTATTTCTTGAATCAGCAATATAAAGATTGCCCGAGTTGTCCAGCGCCACGCCGGTCGGCTGATTGAGTTGCGCAGTGCTAGCAGGCCCATCATTAAACCCGGCAGTACCTGTACCGGCAACCGTGTTGGTTATTCCATTGGACGCAATCACACGCACCCGGTTGTTGAGAGAATCCGCAATATAGAGGCTGGCGCCAGCCGCATCAAAGGCAATTCCGACGGGATATGAGAAATATGCCTGAGCCGCCGGAACACCCTCGTTGCCAAGCGCAGGCAAACCGCCTGCTCCCGCAAACGTTGTGATAATCCCGGTACCCGCATCCACTCTCCGAATCACATTCTCCAGCCCGTCCGCGATAAAAAGATTGCCGGCATTGTCCACCGCCAAACCAGTCGGTTCGTGCAGAACGGCGTTCGCCGCAGGGCCGTTATCTCCTGGACAAATGGCCGGGGTTCCAGCCGTACAATACAGGTTAGTTACGGGATTTGGCGTGGGATGAGTTCCAATTCCGGCAACAACCCTCACTTGTCCGCTTGCGAGATCAACGGCATAAACATAGCCTACGTTGAGCGGAGATCCTTCTACAGCAGCAATGTAAACAGTTACCGGACCGCTTCCCGGGCCCTTAAAATAAGCAACAGCGTTAAACGACGCTGAGGAGCTTATGCCGGCGCTGGTGCGACTGGCGACCGTATAAATGAGGCCAGGCCCAACCGTCAGTTGCGGGCCTGTTGTTTGAGCCAGTATTGGGAAGGAAAGCCCAGCAAGTGCTGTCATCCTTAGTAGCATACGTGGCAATTTGGGCATAATGTAAACCTTATCTGTCGGCAAGGGTACAAGCTCACCCTTGTGAGTGAAACAGCCGACAGGCTTTAGTATAAACAGACTCAGGACAGCATGGAAGCAGAAGCCATGAACTTGCCCGTACGGACAGTAACACAAATGAAAAAACCCGTACATGTTGCCATGTACGGGCCTCAACAACCTTAAAAATCAATTTCTATTTTAGCTGCGAACTTTACGACGAGCAACCAAAACAGC
>CAXTWT010000097.1:0-14405 GCA_964247955.1 uncultured Bryobacteraceae bacterium | reverse complement strand
GCTTCGAGTTGCTCAACATCAACGGCGATTTCTTCCGCCAGCGGTTCGGCCAGTTCTTCGGCTACCGATAAACCGAAGCGTCTTGCCACGTCGGGGGCATAGCGGGCCAGATCCTGGCGCAAGCGCAGCAGAGCTAAATCTTTTGCTTTGGCTTCCAGCATGATATCCGTTTCGATATCGGGATTGTCGCGGAAAAAGCTGATGAATTCGAACGGCTGCACGAAATCAGCGTGCCCGGTCCATACCGGCTGCAGCAATGCCGTCTCCTTCTTGCCGGTTTTCCGATTTTTGCGCTTTACTTCGCGCATTTCGGTCCGTGGGGAAGAGTAGTGCATCTTCGGACGCACGCCTTCCGGCCAGGTTTTTAGGAACCGTCGCAGCGTGTCCTGCAAAGGCAGGCATTGCGGATTAAGGCACCAGAAATGCTGCACATCGAAGATCAGCCGCACGCCGGTTCTTTCATGGATTGCCAGCACGTCGGCGGCGCTGTAACGGATATCGTCGTTTTCCAGCACCAGTCGACGCTTAACAGGCTCCGGTAATAGCTTGTCCCAAGTGGCGCACCAGCGGTCGAT
Source organism: uncultured Bryobacteraceae bacterium (assembly GCA_964247955.1). GTDB lineage: Bacteria > Acidobacteriota > Terriglobia > Bryobacterales > Bryobacteraceae > Bog-105. Next base: position 13,830 of record CAXTWT010000097.1, on the reverse strand, counting down.
GCCGCTGCGATTGTCTCCATAAGATCCACCGGCATGGATCACCAGCACCGCTTCCGGGCCAAGTCCCATCGTGTCCAGCATTTCGGCCTGTACGACTAAATCCCAGATGCTCTTTTTGCATAGTTTCACGTCCGGGCTGTTCAGGATGACGAACTGCGAAGGATGAAACGAGAGGCGCAGGTCCAGGTCACGCGCCCGCTTACCTATGGCTTGCAGTTCCGTGCGGCTCTCCGCCACTTGGTTATGGAATTGAGGCATGTCCGGGTGTGTTGCATACGGAGCCAAATCCGACGACATGCGGTACATGGAGATTTTGTGCTTTTCGAGGTAATCGAAAACCCGGTGCAAATACTCCAGCGAAACCTTCAGATGCGGGTTCGATTGCCAGCGGCGGGTGTCATTGCTCTTAATTCCCTGTTCGCCCAAGATGATGACAGGAAAGCCTAATCGCAAACTCATTAAGATGATTGCTTCTTTCTTGCAGTTTTCTTTTTCGCAGCGGGTGTCGGTTTCGCAGCCTTCTTACGAGCTTTCGCCGCAGCCAGCGTATTGCTGACAAATTGCTTGCCCTGTTTCGAGCCTTGTTCCTTTTTTTCCTCCGTTGCCTTCTTTTCAGCAGGAGAAAGTTTCTTCCAAGCCTTTTCCGGCAAATACCGGGCTGTAACTTCGCCGCGCCGCGCTTTTTGGCCGTCGGCGGTGGTCCATTTCTCGTCTTCCCACTTCTTCAGGCTCTTCTGAAATTCATTCTGCGGCTTCTTGTAACCGCCTCCGGCTTTCTCGTATTCCTGCGCCACCAATTGCGCTTTGCGGGCGCTCCACTGGCCGGGGTTGCCGCCCTTATCGCCTGCCGTTACCTTCTTCTTGATTCGTTCCCGTAGTTCAGGTTTCGTATAAGTGTCCGGGCCGGATGTCTTCATAGAAGCCATGATTGTAATGATGCGCGAAACCGACTGCTATCCTTAGTTTTTGTTTTTATCATTCCGACACACAAGCTTTCGTCCGGCACTGAACCTTCCTTAATCGGCAATGCGGATTTTAAGTCGCGCGATTTTTCGTGAACTGTTTACGGGCGCGGCGCTCGGAACGCTGCTCTTCGTCTTTGTTCTGTTTCTTCGAACGATTGAGCGCCTTTCGGTGCTGCTGGTCCGCATGTCAGCGCCTCCTCAGATCATCGCCAAGCTGCTGCTTTACGCTCTGCCTTCCACGATTCCGTTCGCGCTTCCGCTGGGAGTGCTGGTCGGCATTCTCATTGGTCTGAGTCGAATGTCTGCTGACAGCGAGATCGTGGCGATGCGCGCCGCCGGAGTTTCCAGCGCCACGATTGTGCGGCCTGTTCTTTTGTTCTCATTCCTAGCGATGGTCCTTACCGCGCTTGCTTCGCTGTGGCTGACGCCTTTGACACTTCACTTGGAGTCGAAATCGGCGCGCAACTTTGCGGCGGCGCAGTTGACCGGCGACATCGAATCACGCATCTTTAACGAACAGTTTCCCAACACCGTTTTGTATGCCCAGGATGTGAGTTCCGTCGGAAAACAGATTATCTGGCATCGCGTTTTTATTGCCGACGTCACCCCGCCGGCGGAACTCCAGCAGCAGGGCAAGGACCGAGGTGAGGGTCCGCGCGTCATTGTGGCGGAAGAAGCGCTTCCCCATCCCGACGCCCCTAACAACCGCATCATCCTGGAGATGAAGGGCGTGCGCACCAGCGCGCGGGACAAAGAAGGCAAGGTTATTACCACGGCGGCGCCGACTCAAATCGAGGTTCTGCAGGCCCAGAAACAGGAAGAATTGCAATTGAACAAGACTGTGCAGGAGATGGACACCGGGCCGCTGTATAAGCGCGTTTACCGGCGTCACGGTCTTACACGGGAAGAGTATGTGGACGCGGCAATTGAGCTGCATCAGCGGTTTGCGCTTCCGCTGGCCTGTATTTTGCTCGGATTGGTGGGCGTGCCGCTGGGCATCTCTTCCCGCAAAGGCGGCAAGGCCAGCGCGTTTATCACGACGGTGGTTGTTGCTTTTATTTACTATCTGAGCTTCATTACACTGATTGGATTAGCCCGGAAAGGCAGTTTGCCCGTGCCGGTAGCCGTGTGGACGCCGAATGCGGTTCTGGCGATCCTGAGCGTCTTCCTGCTGTCGCGGCTCGAAAAGTCCGGCGACACGGACGCTTGGGGCTTTTTGCGCGCTGCTTTGGGCCGCTTGGCTTCACTCTTCAGCCCCGCAAGACTCCCTCGCAAGGGCGGAGGGGCGCGGCCTTCCGCAGCGCGGCGCTTTGCTTTTCGCCCGTTGCTGATCGACGGCTATGTGCTGCGCAGCTTTTTGTTTTATTTTGTCCTACTCCTGGTAGCCCTTGTGCTGCTGATCGAGGTGTTTACCTTTTTCGAGCTTCTCGGCGACATGATCAAGAACGATATTCCCATGCCGACGATGCTGGATTATCTTTGGCATCTGGCGCCGAAGCTGATTTATGATCTTACGCCGATTGGAACTCTGGTCGCTTCCCTAATCTGCTTTGGAATTCTGACGAAACACAATGAAGTAACAGCCTTCAAGGCGGGCGGAGTCAGCTTGTACCGTTTGTCGGCTCCGGTTCTGGTCATCAGCTTTGCGATCAGCGCGTCTTTGTTTGCCTTTGACCATTACTACATCCCGGAGGCAAATCGGCAGCAGGAACGGCTGCGCGCGGAGATCAAAAACAAGCCGCCGGCAACGTATTTGCGGCTGGACCGGCACTGGTTTTACGGGCAGGGGCCAAGGATTTACAATTTCCAACTGCTGGACCCGCATCAGTCCGTTATGTCGCGGGTTAATGTTTACGAATTGAATCCCGGTAACTTCCAACTGGTTCGTCAGGTTTCAGCAGACCGCGCCGCCTGGGACCCACAGGCGCGAACGTGGCGTTTCCAAAACGGAATCAGTCAGAAGGCGGGAGAAAAGTTCGATGACTACCGTGCGTTCTACGGCGCTTCCGCAACCTTTCCCGAGATAACCGAACCGCCTTCCTGGTTTGTCAAGGAAGAAAAAGAGTATAAGGAAATGAACTTCAAGGAACTAGCCCGGTACATCAAAGAGCTTCAGTCCGGCGGTTTCGAAACCATTCCCCTGCGCGTACAGTACTACAAGAAGTTTTCGGTTCCCCTATTTGCATTTATTATGGCGGTGCTGAGCGCGCCCTTTGCCTTTATGGCAGGGAATCGGGGAGCTATGACCGGGGTGGGAATCAGCTTCGGAATTGCTATTGCCTATTGGAGTATCGGGACGGTATTCGAACAGGTCGGCGATTTAAATCAACTGCCGCCGGTAATGGCAGCCTGGTCGCCCGATGTGATCTTTACCCTGGTGGGATTCTACCTGATGTCCCGGATGAGAACATAGAGTAGCGCAGGATCTTCCAGATCAAAAGACAGAGATCGATAAAATAGGAAGAAGTGGACAAAAGCCCTCTCTCCTGGAGTAGGCTTTTCCATCAGAAAGTTGCTGTAAAAATAGTACACAAGAGCAGGAAATTTTCCTGGTGCGCCCGGAGTGATTCGAACACACGACCTTCTGGTTCGTAGCCAGACGCTCTATCCAACTGAGCTACGGGCGCAACACTTTACAGTGTACCAGAAGTTCATGTTTGTTGCTCATCCAGTCCCAAGCTCGACTCCGGCAGCGTTACACTGACCACGCGATTTCGGCCCCCGGCTTTTGCTTTATACAAAGCTTCGTCCGCCACGCGCACGAAAAGATCCGGCCTGCGGCTGGAGCCGTCGGATACACTGACTCCGAAGCTGGCGGAAACGAGCATTTCCGCTCCGTCCACAATCATGGCGCTCCCGTTCAGTTTCGCCCGCATTCGTTCTGCTTGATGGGCCGCCTGTTCCAGATCGCAGTTGGGCAATACGACCAGAAATTCTTCGCCGCCATAACGGCCGATATGGTCGTAAGGTCTCATGTTGCCGCGCAGTCGGGCCGCCGTTTCCCGCAGCACGGCATCTCCCGCAAAATGTCCGTAGGTGTCGTTAATCTTCTTAAAATGATCGATATCGAGCAGAATAACCCCTACCGTTCGATGGTCACGATGGCAGCGGGACAGTTCCCGCTCCAACGCCTCAAACACGGCAGAACGGTTTGGCAGCATGGTTAACAGGTCCTTGCTGGCCCGCTCCCGCAGCTCTTCCCGCGCTTGCAAAAGGTCCATTTGCAGGTCAACAATACGCTTGCCGGCCCGCAGCCGGACCTGAAGCTCATGTTCATCGAACGGCTTGACGACGTAGTCGTCAGCGCCCGCATCGAGACCCTCAATCGTTTCTCCCTTTGATCCTTTTCCTGTAAGCAGAAGAATGTACGTGTACGGCTCTCTCCGAGTCTCGCGCACTCGTCGGCAAACGTCAGGGCCGGTCATCTCGGGCATCTCCCAGTCCAGAATGGCGAGCGCCGGAGCATCCGGCTTTGAGAGTTCCTCCCAGGCTTGAGCCCCATCCACTGCGCTGACCACCTCATACCCCCACCGCTTCAAAACGCGCTGGAGCAGGATACGGGATTGTGCGCTATCGTCAGCTATCAGAACCTTCATTACTTAATCGGGCTTTCCAGGGCTATTTACCTAATCGCCTATTTCCCCCAAATAATTAGTTCCATTTGGGAAAACTCGTCTCGCTTGATTACGGTTTTTTACCGGAAAGGACCATATTCCTTGCTCTTTCAATATCAACTGATCAAAGCCCGACGTCAATAATCCTTCACCCTTAAACCGGGTTGGTTCTCATAGTACGAAACCGCATCCTTTATCATGGGGGTGCCGAGCATTTGCCGATTGAATGGGAGCTTTGCAGTAAAGGATCTCGTATGAACAACTCAGTACTTGTGCCCATGGTGGTAGAGCAGACTTCCCGAGGGGAACGGGCCTATGACATCTACTCCCGTCTTTTGAAGGAAAACATCATTTTTTTGGGCACGCCCATTGACGACAATATCGCGAACTTGATCATAGCTCAGATGTTATTCTTAGCTGCCGAAGATCCGGAGCGCGATATTTCCCTCTATATTAATTCCCCAGGCGGTTCGATCACCGCCGGTTTAGCCATTCTGGACACTATGCGCTTGGTGGAGCCCGACATTGTCACCTATTGCCTGGGCCAAGCGGCGTCCATGGCGGCGGTTCTGCTGGCTTGCGGCAGCAAAGGGAAACGCTTCAGCTTGCCGAACTCACGAATTCTGATCCATCAGCCGTCGATGAGCGGACTAGGCGGACAAGCCGCCGATATCGACATCTATGCGCGTGAAATTTTGCGCATGCGGCAGTCTCTTAATGAGATTCTCGCTGATGCCACCGGCCAGTCTGTGGACAAAATAGCCCGTGACGTGGATCGTGACTATATCCTGGAGCCGGAAGCCGCTCTGGAATACGGCTTGATTGATCGTGTGATTGCCAGCCGCCATACCGAACTACAGCCGGTTCCAACCCGCTAAATTGGACTGACACCATTACGACAGGACTATTCGTCTACATAATAGGGCAGATACCCGGATTTGCGTACTGTAGATAACTAGTCCTATTAGATTTGGAATTTTTTCCCATCTTCGGTATAAATTACAACAGGACCCTTGACCTGGAGCAGCACTGTAAGTTACAGTAATGTTTCCGTTACTGAATCTGACTCTAATAAAAAGCGCTTATTGAATGATTTTCAAAGCCAACTCAGATCTTCTCCGGATTACGGTTCTGTCGACCATTGCTGCCGGGAGCTGCTTCCCGATGTTTTCCCGCTCACTTCCGCGCGGCGTAATTTACGGCATGCGGGCTGTGATGGAAGCCTCCAGCCTAGGAACCGAAGCGTCCGACAGTTTGACCGGGACTAGTACCCGGACACATGCAGGCGTGGACTCCTCCCCGATGCACTCGCCCGAAGGCGATGAGCGATTGAAGCGGGCTGACGCGCATTTCAATAATGGACGCCAGTTCTACTTTCAAGGTAATCTGGCCGGAGCACACCATGAGTTTGACGCTGCTGTGGATACTCTGTTGGAAGCTCCGGAATCGCTTCCCGATCATCGACGTATTGAACGACGATTGGATGAGATCTGCGATCTGATCTATCGATTCGATATTGAAAAGCTAGGGGCGGGTCGAACGGAGGACAGCGAAGTGGCTTTTGACAAGGCTCCTATCGATGAGATCAGTCATATGACTTTTCCGGTGGATCAGAGCATCGCGTCCAAGCTCAAAGCGGAATTAAACCAGACGGCTTCCGGCATTCCTTTGGAACTATCCGATCCGGTTCTTTCCTTTGTGCATTACTTTTCTACGGATCGCGGCCGCGCCATTCTTTTATCCGGCTTCCGTCGGTCCGGCCGCTATCGGCCTTTGATTCAGCGGGTTTTCGCTGAAGAAGGCGTGCCGGAGGAGCTAATCTATCTTGCGCAAGCAGAGTCAGGCTTTCTGCCGCGCGCTTTGTCCAACAAGCAGGCAGTAGGTATGTGGCAGTTTATTACCGGAACCGGCTCCCGCTACGATCTGATCCATACGGCTGCGCTTGATGAGCGTTTTGATCCTGAAAAAGCGACCCGCGCTGCCGCCAAGTATCTGAAAGACCTGCATACGCGCTATGGAGATTGGTACCTGGCTATGGCCGCCTACAACTGCGGAGAGGGAGCAGTGGACCGCGCCGTGGAGCGCACCGGCTATGCGGATTATTGGGAGCTTCTCAAGCGGCATGCTCTTCCTAAGGAGACCGCTAACTATGTTCCCATTATCCTGGCGATGACTATCATGGCCAAGAACCCGCAAGATTATGGTTTGGAAAACATCGATTTAGATGCTCCGCTTGAGTACGACTCCCTTCAGCTTTCGGCGTCCACAAACCTGAACTTGGTTGCCGATGCAACCATGCAGCCGCTTTCCGTGATACGCGATCTCAACCCTGCGCTGCTGAAGATGGTTGCTCCGGCTGGATTTCAGATTCACGTTCCCAAAGGATCTTCTGCGACCACCCAAGCAGCCCTGGAATCAGTACCGGCGGAAAACAGAAATGCCTGGCGATTGCACCATGTCGAAACGGGCGACACCCTGGAAGCTATCGCCAAGGTATACCATTTGTCTGCTGACCGGATCACGGCAGTAAACCAGAATTCCAATTCGCTGGACAAAGGCGACACCCTGCTGATTCCGGCTGCTTATCACGAAGAAGCGCAACAAACTCGTTCCAAAGGGAAAGGCTTTCACGCGCGTAAATCAGAAATGCCGAAGACTTTCAGGAACGCTTCTGTTGCTCGTCGTGGAACCCATATTTCGGCTTCCAGGCGTCTTTCTACACCCCTTGCCGTTCGCCGGGGCGTTGTTCATTCCGCTGCGTTCGCCCGGTAATAGCATAAGCGCTTTTCGCCTGCTTGACGGCTTTTGCCTGCCAAGCTCATTGCTTTTGAAATCATTTTGTGTTTTGTGTCATCTCGAAACGTAGTAAGGCTGTGAAAGGAGGAGAGCATGGTTTCAAATTTTTGGCTATTGCCGGATGACAAAGACGATTTCGATCATGAGGACGAACACATCGAAAGAGCGTCGGAGAGAGACGAATATGATGAGGAGGACGAAGACGAGGATGATGAGGTGGCTAGCGAAGTAGTTCCAGCAGCACATCACGGAAGCGCCGGTGCTCACGAGTCCGGCCATTCTTCCTCGGTGGAGGAAGGCAGAGGAACTCACTCGGAGCCGAGTGCAGCGGAGGCAGTTTCGAGTCATTCCGCACAATCGGAGGACACACCGAGTGAACATCAACCGCAGAAGAAAACCTCTTCCCCGAAGAAGGCTGCTTCTGCGAAAGGTTCAGCAAAGCAATCCTCTTCTGCAGGGAGCAGCAGCAAGCGCAGCAGTGGCGCGCAAAAGAAGTCCCAACCGGCAAAGTCCTCCGGCGGCGCTGCGAAAAAGACATCCAAGCAGGCTCCCCTTAAAAAGGGATCTGTTGGAGGCGGGAAAGGGACAACAGCAAAGAAGGCCGCTCCTAAGAAGGCGGCAGCAAAAAAGGCTCCTGCAAAGAAAGCTCCTGCGAAGAAGGCTCCTGCAAAGAAAGCTCCTATGAAAAAAGCCCCTCCGAAAAAGGTGGCGGCTAAAAAGGTAACTGCTAAAAGGCGATAAGCGTTACGGCAGGCCAAGCACTGTCAGGGTCGTGACCGTGCTTGGCCTGCCTGAACAGCGTTTCAGGATTTACGAACAGCAGAGCGGCAGCGTTCAAATAGCTCGAGTAGCGAATCCGCATACTCTTCGCTGGAGCGTTGTCCCTTTCCCGCAAAACCGGCGGCAGGCGTTCCTTTCCCATAACCGGTAGTAACTGCGATGAACTTCATCAATTCCAGCGCAATCTCATCGGTGTTTCTTATATCTTTCTTTTCTTCAGTCTCTTCGGGCATGTTAAAAGGTTTCTCTTCCTGATTTTCGCATCCGCTATTCTGACATTGCCGGACTATGCCGATTCGCGCCCGCAAGCTGATTCGAAAGATGCGCGGCGGCGCGCAAGCTCATTTAATGGAAGGGGAGGACGACCGCTTCTATGTCGTTAAATTTACAAATAATCCGCAGCACCGCCGCATTTTGATTAATGAGTGGTTGGCCGGGGCATTTCTACGATACTTGCAAATTCACGTGCCCCATACGGCGGTGATTGAGTTAACGGAAGATTTCATCGCCGACAACCCAGATTTGTACTTGTCCCTCGGCTCGAAGCAGGAGCCTGTTCCGGCAGGTTTGCATTTCGGCTCCCAATTGGCCGTACACCCGGACCGAGTGGCTATCTACGATTTTCTGCCTGACAACTTGCTCGGAAAAATTGAAAACCGCTTTGATTTTCTTGGGATCTTAGTGTTCGACAAGTGGGTGGGCAATGCCGATTCCCGGCAAGCGGTATTCTTCCGAGCACGTGCTAAAACGTGGACGCCGTTGAAAGGGGAAACTCCCGCGAGAACAGGCTTTTTTGCCCACATGATCGATCATGGATTCGCTTTTAACGGATCGAGCTGGGAGTTTCAGGATTCGCCGATTCAAGGCTTATACTTCCGTACTTCCGTCTACGATGGAGTGTCATCGCTAGACTCCTTTGAGCCTTGGCTTTCCATGGTAGAGAACTTTCCCGTTGAAGTAGTGGATGCGGCCTGGAAAGAGATTCCGGGTGTCTGGCTGGAAGAAGACGAAGACCAACTGGAAAGTCTGCTCGAAAGGCTTCTCAAGCGAAGAACGCGAGTGGGATCGCTGATTTCCGAGGTGCGGACCAAACGCGCTACGGCCTTTGCCAATTGGCGTTGATCTCATCGGTAATGGCTTTGGCGGTGGCAGGGGCCAGCAGGATTCCATTTCGGTAATGCCCATAAGCGAGATACAGCCTGCGGGAATGCCAAGCTCCCAGTTGCAACTGTTTGCCGCCCGGACGGAAACCAATCCATGCTTCTGAGGGGGTAGTTTCCGCTAAGTGCGGAAAGACGAAACCAGCCTGCTTGGCCAAGTGATGCGTGGTCACCGGGTGAATCTCCCGATCAAACCCTACGCGCTCTACGGATGCGCCAGCGATCAGCAATCCGTTGGCGCGTTGCAGAAAGTAGAATTCTCGGTAGCGGACGATAGTGGCGCAGGTTTGCTCGGGCTGATGGTATCCGATAAGTTGTCCCTTGACCGGTTCCGCCGGCGGCAGGTCCGGCACGCCGGTCACGGGAAGTTGACTGCTCCAGGCTCCAGCGGCGACGACGGCTGCTTGATAAGTCTCGCTGCCCTGTGCCGTATGAATCTTAATCCCCTCTTGCCCTACGGCAAGGCGCTCTACTGGGCAGTGTTCATGCAGGAGAACGCCGCGCGCCGAACAAGCGATTTTCAAAGCCGTCACGACCTCACGCGGGTTCACGATAGCGTCCTGGGGGTAGAAGCGCGCTCCGGCCAAGTTTTCCTGCGCAATCCGAGGCCAGAACGCATGGACCTGGGACGGCTCCAAAGCTTTGGAAGGAATTCCTAAGGCAACTTGCCCGTGGGCCCGGCGATGAAGGCTTTCCAGTTCTTCTTTCGAAAAAGCCAGATCCAAAGCGCCGCACTCTTGAAAATCAATTTTCTCTGCGGATTCGTCTTCCAATTCCCGGACAAACGGCCCGTACTCTTGTCGGGATTCAACGGCCAACTCCGCTAAACGCGAAGAGGCTCCGAACTCACCGCCAGGGGCCAGCATGCCCGCGCCTGCCCAACTCGCTTCACTTCCGGCTGCGCTTCGGTCGAACACATGGACGGACCAGCCCCCTTGCGTCAGCCGCCAAGCCAGGGATAACCCAATGATGCCTCCGCCCACGACCGCAATCGAAAGTCCAGGCGGTACTGGACCGCTACGGATCACACCGCTTCCTGTACAGGCTCCGACTCAACGCTGCTGGCTTTTTTCACTACTTCAAGAAATGCTTTGGCGGCATGGCTGAGAGCGCGCCGCGCCGGGTAAACGAGCCGGATCTTCCGTTCCGCGCTCAGTTCTTTTACCCGGATCTCCTGTAGCGACCCTGCGGTGATCTCCTGCTCTACACACATTCTGGGTAGGAAAGCCACACCCTCATTGTGCTGAACCAGACGCCGAATCGTTTCCACCGTCGGCATCTCCACATCCATGTTCAACGGCACCTTGTGCCGCTGAAACTCACGGATCACGGTGTCACGATAAGGAGAAAGAACATTATGCGCAATAAAGGTTTCCATATCCAGTTCCGCGATGGAAATCTCTTCGCGGCCGGCAAAACGATGCTGCGGCGAAACTACTAAGGCCAACCTATCGGTGTAGATGACTTGCGAGGAAAGATGATCGTCTGCCGGATCATAGCTGATGACGCCCAGCTCTAGTTCGCCGTCAAGCAACTGGGACGGAATCTTGCTTGATTCGGCCCGTCTTACCTGGATTTTCACCTTGGGAAACAATCGTCGGTACTGCTCAATGTGCTGGATCAGATACAAACTGGTACTCTCATTGGCACCGATTACCAACCTGCCTGCATAGTTGTCCTTCAACTCACGTAGAGCATTTTCCAAATCAGACTCCATGTTCTGGAATCGCCGCGCATACTCTAACACCACCCGGCCTGCATCCGTCAGCAGCAGTTCGCGGCCGGAGCGATCAATCAACTTCTCTTTCAAATCGCTTTCCAACCGCTGAATTGCTATGGAAATAGCCGGCTGAGTGCGTAATAACTTTTCACCTGCCCGTGAAAAGCTGCGCTCCGTCGCAACTGTCAGGAATACCTTCAAAGGATAAAGTTCCATAACGCCCCCCACCCAGGCGTTTATCCTATTATAATAACTTATACTGAATCGTATAACTATAAATTTGCATAATTAAGATCTCTCAATTTACGATAAAGTAATTCTTCTTCCAGGAGTATAGATTGAACCGAGTATATATATTTGACACAACACTTCGTGATGGCGAGCAATCTCCTGGGTGCAGCATGACTACACCGGAGAAGCTGGAAGTTGCCGGAAAGCTGGTGGACCTGGGCGTTGACATTCTGGAAGCCGGGTTTCCGATCGCTTCCGAAGGCGACTTTGAAGCGGTAGGGGCGGTAAGCCGCCAGTTCCCCTGGGTTCAGGTTGCTGCGCTCGCTCGCGCTTGTACGGGTGACGTGCAGCGTGCGGCCAAGGCTCTGGAAGGAGCTAAACGTCCGCGAATTCACACATTCATCGCGACAAGCGACATTCACCTGAAGTACAAGCTCCGAAAAACTCGCGAGCAAATGCTGGACGCTGCAGTAGCGGCTGTCACACTGGCCAGGAACTACACAGACGACGTGGAGTTCTCCGCCGAGGATGCGACGCGTACGGAACCGGATTTCCTTCAGCGAGTTTGTGAGGCTGTGGTGGAGGCGGGCGCCCGCACGGTCAACTTGCCTGACACGGTAGGCTACTCGGTTCCTGAAGAGTACGGCGCTCTCATTGGCCGCATGGTGAAAGCTTTGGGAGACCGGGCTGTGATCAGCGTGCATTGCCATGATGATTTGGGATTAGCGGTAGCAAACTCGCTCGCTGCGGTGACGGCAGGCGCACGGCAGGTGGAATGCACTATTAACGGCATTGGTGAACGCGCGGGCAATGCCGCTCTGGAAGAAGTGGTGATGGCGATCAAAACTCGTCAGGATCGTCTACCCTTTCAAACCAAGATTCAGACCGAAAAGCTTTTCAGCGCCAGCCAGACCCTGACGAAATTTATCTGCTTTGGTCCGCAGCCGAATAAGGCCATCGTCGGGGATAACGCATTTGCGCACGAAGCCGGTATTCACCAGGATGGTTACCTGAAAGAGAAATCAACCTATGAGATCATCTCTCCTGCCAGCGTAGGAGTTCCCGAAAGCCGCCTAGTGCTGGGCAAACATAGCGGACGCCATGCTTTGAATCAGCGGGCCGTCGATCTTGGATTCAAGCTGTCACGCGAGGAACTCGATCTGGTTTATCAGCGGTTTACTGCCATGGCGGACAACAAGAAGGGTCTCAGGAATGATGAAATCCTGACCGTCATCAAAGATGTTGTTCAGCAAGGAGCAGTTCAGGAAACGGTCGCGAACTAATGAAGCTGAATATCCTGGCGCTGCCCGGTGATGGAATCGGAGCCGAAGTTACTACAGAAGCAGTAAAGGTACTGCAAGAAATAGCTTCTTCCTACCGACACGACCTGTCTTTGAAAGAAGGATTGCTGGGCGGAATCGCCATTCATCAGACCGGCACGCCGTTCCCGGACGAAACCCGCGAACTGGCTCTCGAAGCCGATGCAACAATTATGGGTGCAGTGGGGCTCCCGGAGTTTGATAATGCTCCTCCCGAGAAGCGCCCGGAGCGCGGGTTGTTGGGAATCAGAAAAGCACTGGCCGTATTTGCGAATCTCAGGCCGGTTCGCTCCTATAAAGCGCTGATTAACTCATCTCCTTTGAAGAATGAGCTAGTAGACGGCGCAGATATGATTATCGTCCGCGAACTGACCGGCGGCCTTTACTACGGGACGCCACGCGGCATTTCCGGCACGGGAAAGGAAGAACGCGCTGTGAACACAATGGTGTACACCCGGCCTGAAATCGAGCGCGTTTCTCACGTTGCCTTTCAACTGGCCCGCAAGCGCCGCAAGCAAGTGACGAGCGTAGATAAATCCAATGTGCTCGAAAACTCGCAGCTTTGGCGAAAAGTGGTGGTGGAAGTCGCCGGGGAATATCCTGATGTGGGACTGGATCATTTACTGGTTGATAACTGCGCCATGCAGTTGGTGCTGAATCCCAAGCGGTTCGACGTGATTCTGACAGAAAATCTGTTTGGCGATATTCTGAGCGACGAAGCTGCTGTGCTGGCCGGTTCCATCGGCATGTTGCCGTCAGCCTCCATTGGAGATAAGCGCCCTTCAGGCGCTTCGGTCGGTCTTTACGAACCGGTACACGGGTCGGCGCCCGACATTGCAGGCCAGGGCAAGGCCAATCCTTTGGGCGCTATCGGCTCGGTAGCGGCGATGCTGGAATACAGCTTCGGATTAATGGAAGAAGCGCAAGCCGTGCATCGGGCGATAGAAGAAGTGCTGAACAGTGGAAGAGTTACTGCCGATTTGAAGCCAAGCGGGAAACCCGCCGGCACAGGCGATGTGGGCGATGCGGTATGCAAAGCCATTGCAGCAGCTAGGAAGTAAAGCAGCGAACGGAAAGAAGTTTGGAAATGGAAAAGAACGGGTCATTGAATCAGCCTCGGACGATTATTGAAAAGGTCTGGGACAATCACATTGTTGCCGAGCGGCCGGGAACTCCCGCTCTGCTCTATATCGATTTGCATCTGGTGCATGAGGTCACCTCCCCGCAAGCCTTTGCGGGACTGCG
>CAXTWT010000096.1:5153-14580 GCA_964247955.1 uncultured Bryobacteraceae bacterium | reverse complement strand
GGGATCGAACCCCCGCATGGCTCTTGCCACGGCCACCGTTTTCAAAACGGCACATTGCCGCTCTGTCACCCCTCAGTATGAGTTGGCGGTAGAAAGGGGAGTTGAACCCCTAAGCCTCTTTCAAGAACACCTGTGTTCGAAACAGGTCCCGTCGCCGGTCGGTGTGTTCCACCACAACTGAAAATTTGGTGGACGGAGAAGGAATTGAACCTTCATGCTCGCAAGGAGCTACGGCTTTACAGACCGCTGCCTTACCAATTCGGCGCATCCGTCCATACATAAAGTTCGGTGGCGGTGAGTGGAAGGATCGAGCCTCCGCATCCCTGCTCAGGATCGCCTCCAACTTGTAATCGGGAACACTACCGGTCTTTGTCAGCTCACCGCTTTATCTTTTCGTTTGGCAGAGGAGGAAGGGATTGAACCTTCGCATCCGTTTTCGGGATGTCCTCGGTTTAGCAAACCGGACCATTACCGCTCTGGCACTCCTCTACGTCTCACAAAACTAATTTGGGCAGTATGGCTCGAAGCTGCGTATGCCCGGAAGCACGGAGGGCGGCGCTGTCACCAGGAGAGCGTGAAAACGCACCACGTCCCGTTAATCAAAATGTCAGGAAAAAGTAAGGAGTCGCTGTCCCGTTACCGGGGCAGCAAAGTATAAGAGCAGCTACTAAGTGACGAGTAACTCAACACCATGAGTGGGGAACTCGATAAGTGTTTTGATGAGTTGGTGAAAGTCATGGCAATAACCCGTCAGAACTTAGTATAGAGCAATTGGATGCAATGTCAAGATTTTGTCGGAAATTATTTGATGCGCTCTTCTTAGCTCATATCCTGCCGCAGAAGCGATTTTGCAATAGCAACGTTTATTGCCAGTATTGCCACTGCCCCCTAGCTATCACGTAAGCGCTCAGTATGCCGTTCGTAACGGCGTGCATCAGAATGCAGTCCGGGAGCGACTTGGTGCGGATCATCCAGAGATTGTAAATAACGCCGGTAATCAGCCCGACATCCCAGTACGGCCCGTGCTCCGAAGCAAAAAGCAGAGCAGTGACGGAGAAAGCGAGCGGACTGTACGCTCCAAGCGGCACTTTTTGAAAGTCGTTATTGATCAGCCAGCGCATCAGCCAGCCTCGCCAGAACAATTCTTCGACAACCGGCACGATCAGGACAGCGCGAATCGTCCGCCACCATAAAATCCACAAGCTTTGCAGTTCGGTAGGCCGGATTGAAGAGTGGAGATGACCCGTCAACGAATTGGAGAACAAGAAATGCTGCCGATAGCCGGGAATGAAAACATCGGGCGCAATCCACAGGAAAAAGACCAGGACGCCGACTGCAATACTCCCCAGCCCATAACGGGGGCGCAGGGAAAGCTCGCGCGGCCAGCAGAACATACAGACCGCAGCAAGCACCAGCACCCAAATGGGCAGTACCCAATAGTTGTTGATAAAATTTTGCGGCGATGCCGCTAGAAAGAGCAGAAAACAAGCAAAAGGCGCGACGTACTTCGCTGTCGGGTACTGCTCAATCCAATTAGAACGGGCCAGATCGGACTGCAATCGAACCTCATCCGATCTGATTGACAAACGTACGGATTTTATCTTGCTGCTCAGGCTGTGGGGAACTTTGCAACGCTTTGTGCGCCTCATCCTTTGCCCCTTGCTTATCCCCCTGCTTGAGCAACGCCATAGCTAGATGAAAGTGATAGGTCGAGTTTTGTGGGTTCTCCTGCACAACCTGCCGGAAGATCCGCAATGCCTCGGAGTTTAAATTTTTCTGGAGATAAACATAACCGAGGGTGTCGGAAATATTCGGGTCGTTCGGCACGCGCTTCTTCGCTCGCTCGGCAAACGTCATGGCCTGATCCAGATTCGTTCCCTTCTCCGCGTCCATAAAGGCGACATTGTTAAGGGCTAAAGGATTTTCGGGATCAAGGCCGAGGATTCGGTTGTAGGTAGCCGCTGCATCGCTCTTTTTACCGACTGCCTCCTGCAACATGGCTTCATTGAGAAGCGCATTGACGTTTCTCGGATCAGCTTTGGCGGCTTCCTCAAAGGAGTTTAGCGCCTGGTCGGCTTGGCCGAGTTGACGCTGCACCATTCCCAAGCGCAGCCAAGTTTCTGCGGACTTCGGATTCGTTTTCAGAACTTCTTTGTAATCATCCGCCGACTGCAGGAAGAACTGTTTCGCTCCCTCAGGGTTAGATCGAAGAAGTTGTGCGCCGGCAGTCACTTCGAAGCCTGCCAACTGATCCCGGTAAGCAGGAATGTTAGGATTTTTTCCCACCAAATCACGAAGCGCAGCGACCGCTTCAGCCCCTTTCCCTTGAGCCAGCTTGACCGCCTGTAATCCAAGCAGTCCACGAGTGTCGGGCGGATTCGAATTCCAAACTTTACCAAACTCGTTGTTGGCCTTATCGTACTGCTTGCTGAGCATGTAGAGGCCCGCCAGTTGAAGGTGCGCGTCGTTCATGGCGGGAAACTCCTGAACAAGCGTTTGGAGGTCTGCTTGCGCCTTTTCCGCTTGGTTCGTGCCCATGAAAGCGCGGTCACGAATTAGACGCGCATCCGGCATCTTCGGATTGACAGAAAGAACAGCTTCGGTTTGTTCAATGGCCTTCGCATGATCGCCTCGATCTTCGTACACTCGCGCCGCCAAGGTTCTTGCCCCGAGAATGACGATGGGCCTGGGCGCTTTGTTTTTGCTCTCGTCCTGTACCGCTTCCAATGCTTCTCCCAGCGCCTTATCTGCCTGTCCTAGACCGAAATAGGCCCGAGCCAATTGGAAGTGCAAAGCTCCGTCGCCCGGATTATTGGCGACCAAAGTTTTTAGTTCATCAACCGATTTCGTAACTTCCGCCTGCGATCCGTTCTGAAGAAGAAGGGTCGAATAGATTTCGCTGCTTGCGGCATCCTTGGGGTTAGCAGCGGCAAGATTTTTGGCAAGCTTCACGGCGTCATCGCGACGGCCGGTCGCTTCATAAACGGCGACAATGCGCTGCTGATATTTTGAAGCGTTGGAAGAGTCTTCTTTCGCTCCGGCCTGGTACTGGGCCAACGCCTGATCAAACTTCTTGGCGCGCATATAGAAGTCACCGAGCATTTCCCGTCCAGCCGGGAAGTTTTTCTTGTCGTTCACCACGCGCTTCATCAAGGCTTCCGCTTCGTCGTAGCGGTTGCTGAGCATCAGGAAATTTGCAAGATTCTGCACGGCAATCGGGTTAGAGGGCTCGTTTTGCACGCGCGCCTGCAGTATGCCTTCGGCTTTCGCTTTATCGTTCTGGCGAGAATACAAAACGTAAAGAAAGTCATAACCCGGCCCCCAAGTCTTGTCATGAGCAAGGGTATCGCGCACGAGCGCCTCGGCTTCCTGGGACCGCTGCGCCCCGGAAAGCGCCTGAGCGTACCAGCCGACTAATTCGCGGGAATATGGCTTAATGTTGTTCGCTTTCCCAAAGCTTTCCAGCGCCTTGTCGCGATTGTTATCCGCCAGATAAAGAAGACCTTGAATCCGCGTGCCGTCAAACGAGTTAGGGTCCTGCTGAAGAACCTTGTTGTCCAAATCCTTTGCATCAGAAAGAAAATTTTTTAATTTTTGGGGGTTGCTCGCATAAGCGCCCAAATAAATTTCAGCCAGCTTGATTGCCGCGTCGGTGTTGCTCGGCTTCAGATCGACGGCTCGACGGAAATATTTACTGGCTTCTATCGGGTTACCGTCGCTCATAAGATTTAATCCCTGGCGATAATACGCTTCAGCGTTCGTTTTATCTTTGGCAATCGCCTTTTGATACAGGATGGAAGCTTCTTTGAACTTCTTTTGATCGTGGTACCGGTTTCCGGCAGCAACCAGCTTTTCAGGGCTTTGCGTGCAGGCAGACGAAAACAACAGGGCGCAGACACTCGCCAGGGTAAATACGTACTTCATAGACTTTTGGAGCTTACTTGGATTGTAGGCGATATGGGAGGTAATTACAAAGAGCTTGGGTGCGCAAACAAGGTCCATACAGGCAGGGGACAAAGCAGGAATGGACAGACAACCTTCCTGCATTAGCGGTAATTCGGGGAGCTTTGCCTTTATAATCAGCGGTGAGCATGCAGAAGTTCCTTTTTGTTCCCATCGTCTTAGCCAGCCTGTCGGCTCTTGGTCTCACTCAAACTCATCGGCAGACTACCCCATCCTCGATAGAGAAATCCGCAAAATTAAAGGAATCGGATCTACCGGCAGTATCTTTGCCCACCGAACCGGGCCTATATGCGGTGATTTACACTTCTATGGGAAACATTGTTTGCCGCCTATTCGAAAAAGAGGCTCCTAGAACAGTAGCCAACTTTCGGGGGTTAGCAACCGGCACCAAGGCGTGGACGGACCCGCGAACGAAGCGAATCAAGCATATCCCCCTGTACTCAGGCACGACTTTTCATCGGGTGATTCCCGGCTTTATGATTCAGGGAGGAGACCCGGCCGGAGACGGCAGCGGCGATCCCGGTTACAAATTCGACAACGAGATTGATCCAAATCTTAATTTTGATCGGCCTGGACTACTGGCCATGGCCAATTCGGGTCCTAATACGAACGGCTGCCAATTCTTTATCACCGTCGCGCCCGCAGAACACCTGAACGGAAACTACTCCATTTTTGGCGAGGTTGTTTCCGGGCAGGAGGTTGCCGATGCGATCTCAAAGGTGCCCCGGAACGCCGATGATAAACCGGACACACCAGTAAAGATTACGGCAATTGCCGTGCGCCGGGTAGGGGCGGGCGCTCCTGCTAAAACTGGCGAATAAAGGCCGACGAGCGAAGCAGCAGAATTCCGATCACAAAAACGGCAAAAAACTTATCTTTTTCCCATTCAGCAACTTAGTTGCGGTATACAGGCTTTGTCGGACACGCAGGCGATTATCTCTGGATCAGGTCAGGCGAACAAGGGAAGCGAAGGCCGAAGCGGGAGATCTGATGAAACGAGGGGACGCCCAAAGCTGTTCCGCCAGATCTCCTGAGGCCGAGGCATTTTAAGTTCCACTCTCAGTGATCCGGGTGATCTCATCGGCACAAGTACGTGCAAAGTATTGCGGTCTGGGCAACCACAATGCTGATGATCGATTTACCGGATTACTGAAACGTGGCGGCGCCGGACGGGGGCATGCCGGTGCCGACATCCGGGAGCGCATTATTTGGGCAGATGATGCGCTCTACGGATGATCCGTTGTTTTCAACGATCCTTGCTTAATTCAGGACAAGCGTGAAAGAGTAGCTGTTTGTACTCCTACTCTCAGCGTTTGTCCTGGTCTTTTTCGTCCAACTCACTTACTCAGCTGCTCAGCCGCAAACGAGCGGTCGGCATTCCCGTTTTCGATCTAACAATATCCAATCCGACCCGGTGCTTGGCTGATTATCCTCACCAGGCTATTCAAAGCGCGTTCGGGCGCATACAAAACTTTAGCTACGTTCCAGACCCGTTCGGCTCCGAGGCGGCGCGATCCGCCGTGGCGGAGTACTACCGCAATCAGGCCGTTTCCATCAACCCCAATCAACTTTTATTAACAGCAAGCACCAGTGAAGCCTATGCGCAGTTATTTAAGCTCCTCTGCGACCCCGGAGACGAGATCCTGACACCGCTGCCGTCTTATCCGCTGTTTGATTATTTAGCGGCTCTGGAATCCGTGCGAACCGTTCCCTACCGCCTGCATTACGCCGGAAGCTGGCACTTGGATTTTGCCAGTTTGCGCGCCCAGGTTAGCAGCCGCACCAAAGCAATCATCGTTGTTAACCCGAATAACCCGACCGGTACCTTTCTCACGCCGGGAGAGCAGATTCAACTAATCGAATTTGCACAAGAGTTTCGCCTGCCGATCATTTCGGATGAAGTGTTTACAGATTACGCCGTCACGCCGGGGTCGCACCTTGCTAAAACATTTATTGATAATGAATCGGTACTCAGCTTTTCCTTAAACGGCTTATCCAAAGCGGCTGGAATGCCTCAAATGAAGTTGGCCTGGATTGCATTGGGTGGTCCGGCGCAAGCCCAGGAAGAAGCGCGTGAGCGGCTTGAAGTGATTGCCGACACTTATCTGTCGGTGGGAACGCCGGTGCAGCACGCATTGCCCGATTTGCTTCATATCGGCACGGCGGTTCGTCAACAGTTAATGCAGCGAATCGTAGAAAATTTGGCGATCATTGATAGATCTCTCAAAGGCACGGCGGTACAGCGGCTGCACTTGGATGGCGGCTGGTCAGCCATCCTGCAATTGCCTCGTGTCATGACGGAAGAGAACTGGGTGGAAGGACTTCTCTTAAAGCAGGACGTTTTTGTCCAGCCGGGCTACTTCTTCGACATGGAATCGGAAGCTTACATCGTTCTTAGCCTGATTACACCAGCCGATCAACTGTCGGCAGGAATGGAAAGAGTTTGCCGTCATGTGTCACGGTATAGCTGAGCCTTATTCAAGGTTAAAAGCGGTTTTGAACTCCCGACTGGTCTTCCCAACCAGATCATGCACGGTAATCATGACGGTGTATTGACCCTTGCTGCTGTTAGCTGACGTTGTAATGTTGGCCGTACCGGGAAGATACTGGGCCGGATAGAAGCTATCTGCCTGCAACTCTGCTGCATGCGGCTGTTGCAGATAAGGCTTGCCGTCGGGACGAAGAACCAGGATGCCGTAGGACAGGTGATGCGTGTTTTCGCTTCCCACTGCAAAACCGGTAAAGTTGAACTTCGTGTAAACGGTATCGCCGGGAGCGTAAGCCGGTATTTCGAGCGGCTCGCGATCCTCTTCCCGCCGAAAGAACTGAAAGTCTTGAATGGCAACCGATGCCGTGGGAACCACGACTACGCCGCCCATATGAAACGGAAAGCTTTTTGACGCTTCGGTTTTGGCGATTAGATCCTTGACAACTACCCGAACCTGAAAATCACCAGCCGCGACAAAGGACGGCAGCAGAAAGGAAGATCTCCGTTTCGGGGTCCAGTTCTTATCTTCTGCATTTAACTCCGTTTCAATGGACCCTATATCGGGCGGAGCGAGCGCCGCGCTCTTTAAATCCTCCGCCGTCACCGAGTAGCTCAACGCAATTCTCCTAATCTCCCCTTGTTTTTCGGACTTCACGGCAAAGCCTGCAATCTGAAACGTGAAATGGAGATAATCGCCCGGCATAAAACGGTATCCGCCTGATACAAAGGGCGCGTCTTCCGATCTCCCGACGCCTCCATTGATAATCGCCAGGTCCGATGGTTCCGCTTGGGCGAGACTAGGCAAGAATAGGAAGGAGAGCCAAAACGCAGCGGCCAGCCGGTTATATCTATGTTTCCTCCCTTGTGTAAGAAGATGAGTCCGTCCCGTTCCGCAGTCTTTTTGCTGCTTGCAACCGTTCTGTCTTATACAGGGAGCTGGGCGGCGCAGGCAGTCCACCCCATTACGGGCAGGCGGATTGCTCCGGTCATGGGAATCGGCGGAGCAGACTGGCTTGACCGGGAGGAGCGGGACCGGGAAGAACAGCCGGAAAAGGCGCTGGCGGCCCTGCATCTGCGACCCGGCATGTTTGTCGGCGATGTCGGCGCCGGAACCGGCTTCTATAGCATTCGCATCGCGCAACTGGTCAGTCCGAACGGCAAAGTGTTTGCTAACGATATTCAGCCCCTCATGCTGGAGCGTCTTCGGAAAAATGCGGCAGCCCACAATATTAATAATATTGAGACGGTGCTGGGGACCGAATCGAATCCGAATCTGCCGGTTAATTCCCTGGATCTAGTGGTGATGGTTGACGTTTACCATGAGCTATCACGGCCGCAGCGCATGTTGGACTACATACACGATGCTCTCAAGGCAGATGGGAGGCTGGTTCTGCTGGAATTTCGCAAAGAAGATCCTACCGTTCCCATCCGTCTGGAACATAAAATGAGCGTAGATGAAGTGAAAGCCGAAGTCACGCCGGAAGGCTATCAATTTGAGAAAGTTTCGGACATACTGCCGTGGCAGCATATTATCTTTTTCCGTAAAGCCCATGGGAATCGCTGATGCCCGGTAGCAGCACGGCAGCGGAGCCAATCAGCCGTTACATCAACTTTGACCGCTCGGGATGGAGAGCCTTACGAGCGAATACGCCGTTGCTTCTGAACGAAGAAGAACTAGCTGCGCTGCGCGGCGTCAACGAACAGGTGTCCGTGCGCGAGGTGGAAGACATTTATGTTCCGCTTTCACGGCTGCTTAATTTACACGTAGCGGCCATTCAGCACTTGTACGCGGCGCGTCGTGAGTTTATGGGCCGTCCGGCGCCGCAGAAGGTGCCCTACATCATCGGCATTGCAGGCAGCGTCGCGGTGGGAAAAAGCACATTCTCCCGCGTGTTGCGCGCATCGCTCGCCAGGTGGCCGGATCA
This sequence comes from uncultured Bryobacteraceae bacterium, assembly GCA_964247955.1. Taxonomy (GTDB): domain Bacteria; phylum Acidobacteriota; class Terriglobia; order Bryobacterales; family Bryobacteraceae; genus Bog-105. The sequence continues at coordinate 6,204 of CAXTWT010000096.1, read as the reverse complement.
TCCCCGCGTGGATCTGGTCACTACGGATGGGTTTCTTTATCCCAATCGTGTTTTGGAAGAGCGCGGTTTGATGAAGAGAAAAGGCTTTCCGGAAAGTTATGACCAAAGACGCCTGCTCCAGTTCCTGGCTGATTTGAAAGCCGGCCTGCCGGAAGTTTCCGCACCGGTCTACTCGCATCTGCAGTACGACATTGTTCCGAATACTAATCAAACAGTGCGGCAGCCTGACATTCTGATCTTGGAAGGGTTGAATGTGCTGCAATCACCGGACGGACAGCGCAGTTCCTCACGGGTATTTGTATCTGATTTTTTTGACTTTTCCATTTACCTCGATGCCGAGGAGCAAACGATAGAACACTGGTATGTACAACGGTTCTTGCGTCTTTGCGAGACGGTCTTTCAAAACAAGAAGTCTTATTTTCATAGGTACGCAAGTCTAAGCGAGGCGGAAGCCATCACGACAGCACAACAGATTTGGAACGAAATCAATCTGCCGAATCTGCGCACCAACATCGGCCCAACTCGCGAACGGGCGCACTTGATTTTGGAAAAGAGCGAAAGTCACGCTGTTGAGAATGTCCGAATGCGAAGAGTGTAGACGGAGCAATCAGCACCCTTGAGCATATGCGGATTAATCCAAAAATCTGGTCAGTCTTGTTATCAGGTCTTCCGATTTGGCAATTTCGCATTCCCAAACAATCAGAGTTTGCCAACCTTGGGCGCCCAACGTAGCGAAGTTCTGTGTGTCGCGTCCTTTATTTCGAGCGACCTTCTGCACCCAGTACTCGCGGTTCGTCTTGGGCACTCGGCATCCCCTGGCGCAATCATGTCCATGCCAGAAGCAGCCATGGACAAAAATGACCTTTCGGCGTCCTGCAAAGACGATGTCGGGTTTGCCGGGCAGTCCTTTGCTGTGCAAGCGATAGCGATACCCAAGGCGATACAGAATACTCCTGACGAGCAGTTCCGGCTTGGTGTCTTTCGACCTGACCGATTGCATCGTTGCCCTGCGGACAGGATCAGTCTGGCTGGTCATCAATCCCTTCGGCAT
>CAXTWT010000096.1:0-5053 GCA_964247955.1 uncultured Bryobacteraceae bacterium | reverse complement strand
CGAGACTTAACCCGCTCGCCTTGCACAACGAGAATGGTTTGGCGACTCGATCCGCCTCCAGGGGTTCTTAAACAACCCGCCACATCATCGAATCGAACCTCCGCTCTTTGCGCCCTAACGCCGTCTCGGTTGACGCGAGTGCGCTTGTACAAAGAGCCGATCATTGATCGATTCATGCGCTTCGCTTTTTCGACCTTTGCTAGATTGACGGGCGACATGAGGGACAGAAGAAATTGTGTTTCGTCCTGGCTGTGCCACGGTGTCCCAGAAGGCGGGTCCTCAATGATGTCAGCGAACCGTTGTTTCCGGCGGGTAGGAGCCGCCAGCTTCCACCAGATCCATGCTGTGCGTGCCTCTTTCGGCAAAGATGCATAGGCAGATCTTAATGCGGCGCTGTGAAAAGATTCCTGCGGTTCATCGGTCACCAGGGCTTCATCAATTCCTATGTCGTCCCGTACTCCGATGATGAATAAACGTGGTCGTGAATGCGGCAGAAACAGAGCGGCATCAATGACCAATGCCCCGCAGCGATACCTTTCGGTTCTGAGGGCTTCGACAATTGATTGGAAATCAAGGCCGTCATGCGAGGTTAAGGCCCCGCAAACATTTTCGAGAACAATTGTATTTGGACGTCGGCTTTCGCTGTTCAGCGCCTTCATAAGATGCCAAAAAGGCCAAAATGTTCCTGATCGCGAGCCTTTCAGCCCAGCGCCCATCCCGGCAAGTGACAAGTCCTGACATGGAAAGGAAGCCCAAGCCAAATCAGCGGCACCTGGAATATCCTGTGTTGACAACAGCGCCACATCTTTGACTAGAAGTTCTTTTTCGCCCCAGTTTTGCTTGTAAGTTAGCGCTTTTTTACGGTCGAGGTCGTTGGCGAACAGGCAAGTCCAGCCGGAACCGAGGCCCGCGCGAGCCATGCCGCCGCCAGCGAAAAACTCATAAAAACCGGGCATAGTGTTGGACCGCAACGGTCCGGGGAGAAAACAAGAAACCTAAGTTATGTTGTACCGCGTTCCGTCAATGGAATCAACATGGCGCAAGCGTTCTGTCAACGCGGTTAGCGCCCGCGACCCAATATTTCGCCAGCCTGGATCAGATTCTCATTCGTAACAGGTCTTCAACGCCGGTGATACTGCCTTAACTCGACTTTGGCCATTTTCACGAGAGTCTCGTCAAACGGGCGCATCGTGCAGAACCAGGAACCGCTCGTTCTATGAGCGAATCAGCGCGGAAGATAACCCGCGCGCACCAGAGAGTGATCCGATTGCCGCAATACAATACGCGCATTCTGCCCGCGCATCAGGAAATTAGAACGAAGTATCCACACCGCTTCGCCTTCTTCAGTGGAAGTGGTCACTTCAACCGGTTCCCGCCAAGTCCAGCCTCGCTCCTCAGCGAGGGCCCGCCCTTGGCTAATCAACTGATCGCGTAAATGAGGGTCGATTGTCACTGGGCACGGCAGACGTTTTCAACGTAGCTTACGTTGGCCGCTGTCTCCGGATCGTGATTGGAAGGAATAAATTCAATGGTGAAAAACTGCGTTCCTATCGTGATCGTACCAATCGCCTCACCTTCGCAGGCGAGATCGCTGATGGACATGTAGCCGTTTTTGACAGGAAACTTCAAACCATCGAGTAGTCCGTTGAAACCGTTTACTTTGAGCTGTGCAACGGTTTCGGCAAGTGCCTCCTCAATGTACTGAAGAAGCATTGAACGAAGATACCCCGCCATTCCAAGTTGGGCGCGAAATTGCCGCAGTATGCCTAAGCGCGGTGAAAGGAATCGGTGTACCAGTTCATGGGCTCGGGCGAGATCCTGCTCGGTAGTTGATCCCAAGGAAGATAGCTTCACTTCGCCCCAAGGACTCGTCGAACCTTGACCAGCCGGAAGACTGGGATCAGTCGAAATGCCAGGTTTGCTCCATATTCTTCCCTTTTCCGGGTCATTTCCCACTAGTGGCAGACCAACCGAAGTTCGACGCTTTAGAGCATCGATGACGTTCGGTCCACGCGACGCTTGTACTTTCTTGACGCTGCGCCGCAAAAGTACTGCCATAATCACGGTAATACCGGCGAGCACAACGGCGTGGCTGAAGTATTGTGATGCTTTCTCAAGATCATCTTCCGTTTTCGCCTTGATTGTTAGATGAGCAAAGTGATACAAATCTTCTGCAACGTCTTTAATAGACCACCCAATGGAAAACGCGCCAACAGCGAGAAGCAGTACATCTAAAACTTCACCGATGCCCAGAAGATGTGACCCGGCCCATGCCGTCAAAGTCCCGGCTAGGATCGCCAAATTAGTTGTTGAAAGCAAAGCATCAATCTGCTGGCCCACATCGGGCCCAAAATTCTTCTTCGACCGGCTAAGCACTTCCTTCAAGCGATCCTTGAGCGACATCGATCTAATATCCATAGCCACAAAACATGCCCGACGTATCTAATGTGCTTGATACGAATCGTCTGCTTCCTCCATGCTGCTGTAAAAGCGCAAGCAAACGGATCACCACTTAATACTCAGCCTGGAATGCCCTAAAACAAACGTTTTACTTCACTCGCCCATCCAATCCCCGTCTGCTCCCACGCGAACTTTTGGATAATGACTTGCCGACTCAGATAATAAGCTCAACTTTGGCCATTTTCAGCATCAGAACTGATAACCCATCGAGCTTAGTTCCCGGTTCAAAAACTCCGCCATTTCCACAATCTTGATCCTCTGAAAACTGCGGATCGGAAGAAGGTGTTTCTTGTCTCCCGTCACGACTACGTCGCTTCCGGCTGCAACAGCACATTCAAGAATTCGGTCATCATCCGGGTCATTCTTCACGACATCAAGCGTCACCGCAGGCTCTACCCACTTCGTGCATTGCTCAATAATCCCGCATATCTGTTCGAAGTCAGTGCGGTTAAACTTCTCTCGCAGCCCACGCAGGGTTTCGTCCAGGATCGGTGGGGAGATAAAAGCTTCGATCTCGCCATCCTTCACCGGTTGTATGAATTCTGCGGCTCTGCCGCCGAACTGGAGAGCGGACACCCACACATTTGTATCAAAAACAGCAGACACTTAGCGCTCGCGCTGTTCGCGGCGGTAATCGTGGATCACCTGATCCACGTACTCCTGCACCTGTTCATCGGTCATGCCGCCCCGGTGCCGGTCAGCTTCCCGCTCCATACGCTCCCAGTTACGATCCTTCACCAGCTTCTCGACAGCCTCGGCGGTGAAATCGTCCAGCGTCTTTCCTTCTTGCTGGGCAATGACTTGGGCGAGATAGTTTATCGGGAAGCTCGGATGTTGGTCTCGGTAGCCGTGGCTTATTGTCCCTCAGATTTCAACGGCACGCCGCATGACAATCCGACACATATTCCGGGAGAAAGAAACAATAAACCTAGGTTATGTTGTACCACGTTCCAGTAAGTGAATCAACTCAACAGGCACCAGTGCGTCATTGACGATTGTGTCCAGTTGTAAGTGGTTTGGTGGACCTGGACGGGTTCGAACCGTCGACCTCTTCCATGCCATGGAAGCGCGCTCCCAACTGCGCCACAGGCCCATGCGCGTCATGCGAACAACATCCTGAGCATAGCATATTCGGCAGCCCTGTTACCTTCTAGTGCTATCCCGATAATTTAGATTAAACCTGTTGACTCTGAACGTGCAAAGATCGACAATCGAACGGTCGGAACTACAGCGCCAGTTTGGGCTCAATTCTGCAATCTGTTCAGGTCGCATGAATCCATCGTTACTTTCGTCTTCCTCTCCAGCCGGTTCCGTTGAGCATCGGCTGGATATCAGCGAGTTGATACACGAGCTTCGCCAGCCGCTTGATGTAATTGAAGCATTGGCTTTTTACCTGGAGATTACTTCGTCGGATGAAGAATCGTGCCAACGCCTACAAAAAATTCAGGCGATGGTCGCACGGGCCAATCAGATTCTTCAGCAAAGCGAGATTGTCTAAGGCCAGCGTCTTTACTTATTCCGTTTTCAAAGCCGCCATCGGGTCCGTATGGACCGCACGCCAAGCGGGAAATACGCTTCCTCCAAGAGCAACAAGCGAAAGTATACAAGGGACACCAATAAAAGTTCCGGGGTCGTACCGGCTAGTTTCGTAAAGCAAAGCTGAAAGCGTGCGCGTAATGAAAATAGATGCCGCCAGCCCGATAGCAATGCCCGTGCCGCATAATCGCAGGCTCTGACTTAGCACTAACCACAAAAGATCACGGCGGTTTGCTCCCAGCGCCATGCGAACTCCCAACTCCTGCGTCCGCTGTGCGGTGTTGTAAGCCAGCAATCCGGCGATGCCGAGCATAGCTAACAGCAACGCTGCAATGGCAAAGGAAGCCAATAAAAACGTTCTGAAACGCTCAGCCGATAACGATTGTTCAAGCACCTGATCGACCGTTTCTGTTTTCCCAACCGGCAAACTGGAGTCGAGTCGCTTGACTTCCTGCCGAATGGCGCTTGCCAGGGAAAGCGGATCGCCGGAAGCGCGAACAATCACATCCATCTCGTTGACCCAATCCTCCCTAGAAGTGAACATCACCGAACGGGGAGCATTGCTGGTGAGCCGATCCTTTACATCCGCCACAACGCCAACCACTGTCATCCAGGGCTCCTGCTCACTAACACCGTTTTTAATGTGTCTGCCAATTGGATCTCCCTGTGGCCAGATTCGTTTAGCCAGTGACTCGGAAATGACGGCCACGCGCGGGTTTCTCAATTCATCCCCCGGCTGCAACAGTCGCCCACGTAGAAGCGGCACGCGCAGCGTGGCGAGCGCATTTCCGGCGCAGAAGATCGTATCCACTTTTTCTGTTTCCGTAGCGCGCCCCTGAGCCGAAAGAATTCTGTTCGAACTAGACCCCATCGGCAAGTCCGACACCGCGCCTGTTTGTTGAACGCTTGGAAGAAGGCTTAACTTCGTGAGCAAGCGATCAAAGAAACTTGTCACCTGAACCGAATCTTTGTAAGCAGTCGACGGCAGGGCGATTCGCACGCTCAGGACGTGTTCGGGCCGGAATCCCGGATTGGCTTCGCTTGCTTTGATAAAACT
>CAXTWT010000095.1:4936-14965 GCA_964247955.1 uncultured Bryobacteraceae bacterium | reverse complement strand
GATTAAAGTTTTTAGAGGAACCTCCGAAGAAAAAGGTAGCATGGACCGGAGTAAGCCACAAGCATTAATAGCTCTACCTTAGACCTTATAGTACTTTTTCGGATTATGGTACGAAAGTATTAGTACCTTATACCTACACTATAAGTGGTTTTTAATTAATAACTTACATCTTAGCGCCAGCCCTGGGTTACAAGCCCGTGATAAACCGGAGTAAAACTAACTGTAACTGTTTCTACATTGTTTCGTCTTTTTAAAAATACCTATATTCCCTAGGGTAATAGTGGAAAGAGCAGACTTTTACTGCTTCCTGCCTCGCCTTTGTAGGCAGAAATAAAATGCAACGACAATATACGCTGCATAAGCTTCTGAGTTTTCGGGTAGCTTCGTTCCAGCGATGCTAACCAGCAAGTGAACTACTTAACAGATACTGTTTTGTAGGACGCGTTTGGTGTGTGTCGATAAATGGCGATGCCGCGAACCTAGGCAGGCAACACAGGGTCGCGGCATCATGTCAGGAATAATTCAACTAGCGGAAGCGGCTATGGTAAGGGTTCCTTAACGACGACAAGCAACTTTGGCCTCGGAACGGCCTTTCTTGCAGTTTTCAGCAGCAGAAAGCTTACGAATGCAGCCCCTACTAACAAGGGCGTAGCAGGTTCAGGAGCAGCGGAGCTGCCGTTTGCCGATACGGATACGTCATCAAGTGAAAAGAATCCGGTATCGTTCCTGAAGCTGAATTCCAACAAACTACCGGCGGAAAGCGCAGTGCTTGCGAAGCTGTATTGACTGAAGCCGCTGCCTGGGACGTTAGCTTGGCTGTACAGCGTTGGCCCGCCGAAGGAAACGGCAAAGGAGTTAACATAAGGCGTCGAGGCGGCAGGAGACTGCGCCAGCCAAAAGCTGATGGTGTAGGCAGTTCCCGGCGTTGTTGCCACCGTTTGATCCAGGTTCTCGATTCCGCCTAGGGGCCCAAAATAGGCTCCGTAATTTCCCCCGTGCGCATCAGCGTTGTCGACTCCGTAATAGATTCCGTTGTCGCTCGGAGAAGAATCCGTCCCGGACACAGTCCAGCCGGATAAGTCTCCGGTTTCAAAGCCTCCGTTAATCACCACATTCGCAGCAGACGCCACCAAAGCCCCGCTGAGAAAAATAAGTATTGCTGTAATGAAACGATTTTGCATATTTGCTCCTAAAAACTTTATTTCCTCACTTGCTAATTAAAATGTTGAGCCGCTGCTGCCGGAACTGGTATTCGGCCATCTGAGCAGCAGATTCCAGACATTGACAGTTCCAATCCCGGTCGAAAAATCCCACCCAATTCCCGCGCGATAAGCAGGCTGGTAAATCGAATTCGAAAGAGAAAGAACGCCGTTTGACCCCGGATTGTCTCCTAAGAAGCAATTGTTGGTTCCCGGAGAACAGGAGACGTTGGTGTCGCCCAAAGTTACATCGTGGAAAGTGCAGGAATCCCCCGGCGAAGAGTTGCTGGCGTCACAGGCATTGTTGCCCGAAGCGCCATACTCAGCCGCAGCCAGCCCATAGTAAACAGGATTGGGATTGCCCCAGCGATTCCCGGTTTTTTGGTTGACCAAGGCTTGAATTCCTGCCATGATCGGCGCGGACAAGGAGGTTCCTCCATAGCCGGACCAGGTGTTGGGAGCGCCTAAACAGGATCTGCCGCCATGCGCCGGGTCAGAGAAGCAATTAACGTAGGTGTGGCCCCAAACGTTGTTCGAAGCAAACAGCGACACGTCGGGAAGGTCGCGCACGCCGTCGTTTGGATTGCCGACGATATTCTGCCAGGACGGTTTCGGATAACCGACGCAGGTGTTTCCAACTACGCCCGCAGGCCCCGGTATTCCGGAAGCGCAACCGCTCGGGCCGCCGCCCCCGGCAATGGCGCTGACCGGCCCGCCGTTGTTGCAGAACCCAGTTGCGCCGTACGTGGTCGCGAAGCCGTTGCTGGCGGCCAGCAACTCGCTCCCGCAGGAAGCATTCCAGGGAATCTCAGGCACATACGACAGCGCTGAACCGTAAACAGGCGAGTTCGTGCTGCTCCAGTATTGGGCGACGTTGTTGAAATACCCGTCGGCGAAATCAGTTCCCCCGACTGCTACGTTATAAGGCGTAGAAGCGTATCCGTTCACAGCAATGCCGTGATATGCGGGATACTGTCCGCCGTCGTAATCAGCGGCGCCCGAATCGCCCGCCGCCACAAAGATTGAAACGCCTTCGGCAGCCGCCATCTGGTAAAGCGACCGGACAAAAGCGTTCTGTGCGGTTCCTAACGACGCTTCGGCCGGGCCATAGCTGATGCTGATCACTCCCGGAGGCGTGTCTCCGTTGGTGAGCAAGTTTTGTAGGGCGATCAAAACGCCGTTGTTAAAGCTTGACGTGTCGTCGCAGGAAGCAACCATAATCGTGGCGCTCGGGGCGGCGGCAGACGCCCATTCGGCGTCAATGGCGGCTTCCACGGAGTTGAAGTTCACTCCCGGAGCATCGCACGCTTGTCCGCTGCTGGAGCGCGGGTGAACGGTGATGATACGCCCCTGCGGATAGGGCCTTGCCAAGCCGAACACTTTACGAAAAACCAGCCAATCGCCGGTGCTGTAGATGTCGCTGTCTTCCAGCACCGCAATGGTTTGGCCCTGCCCCGAGAAGCCAGCCTGGAAAGCTGGAGTAAAGTTATAGATCGTGCCGAGATCCGCTGGAACAAGCGGGTGTCTGCCCGTGCTGCTCGTGTATTCAGCGGTCGGTTCGTTCGCAACGGCGTGGCCCAGGGGATGCGGCTTGAAGTCGTTCAGCGACACGACGCCCGCCACTGCCGGAACCAGCGAGGCCGGTATCTGGGGGTCGCTCATATTGGCAAGATGTCTTTTGCCGTTCACTGAAAGGTGATGAATGCGCGTGCGGAATGCGCTATGCACCTGCGCCGCCGTGCCTGAAAAATCAACAACTAGATTGGGGGTAATGGCGTTGACGGAAAAACCGTGTGACGTGAGCCACTCGGTAACAGCAGCGAGATCTTCCTGAGCCAATCCGAAGCGGCTTCCGAACTGTTGCGGAGAAATCCACTGGTGAAAGTTCGGAGAGTTCGGATCGGTTAACTCGTTCAGGAACTTTTCGAGAGCCTGCTCCTGTTCCGGATGGCGCTGCAATTGCAGGAACATGTGTTCCAGCTTAGTGTCTCCCGCTACCGCGCCCCGGTCATTGACGGACTTTGCCTCCGGCCTGGTGTTTCCAGGGAGCCTCGTCCACTGGCGCTCATCGACCGGACCGCTCAGCGCCGCAGGCGCGTGGGAACTGACCTGAGCCTGTACGCAAGGGAAAGCAACAGTCGATAACGCAAGAGAACATAATCGAACAACAACGGAAGTTTTTAGCTTAAAAAACATAATCACCTGAGAAACATGTGGCGTTTCAATTGAGATTAAAGAAAATGACAGCTCCGGTTAGGAAATACCTTACGCTGCAAATCTTACAATCCACTCCGAGTGTCGGCTTTGCATGTTAAACCTGTCAAGGGAAGCATCTTATGAGACCTCACGCGAGTACTAAAACTCTAAAACTATAGTCCTTGCCTGTAGGTGGAAAATTGCCGTTTTTTAGTAAGATTGAGGGGTGTCGTTCACTCCCGAAGGCAAAAGTTTAGTTGTGAATTTGCGGCAGAGCGGTATTTTGGCTGCCGCCGCTATCGCTGTCGGGGTGGTTATTGCCGTGACCCTGCTCACCAATCACATGGCGTCTCGGTGGGACATGCATTACTACCTCGATATGGCCGTACATGGCCTGCGGGGAAATCGCGGCCTTGCCGCTCCCTTTGCGTATCGGCCCGGCGCGCCTCTGCTGGTGGGAGTTCTTTATCGCATCTTACACACCAACGCTGAATACACCTTTCGCGTGTGCGATGCGGCCATGTGCGTCGTCTTCATCCTGAGTTGCTTTTACTTCGCCCGCTCCCTCCGCGCCAGTTTCTTTGCATCGATATTCGCCGCCGTCACTCTGGCTTTGAACTTCAATGTCGTGAAGTGGACGCTTTTTTCCGGCACGATGGTGGATATTTACGCGTATCCGTTTCTTCTTGCCGCCTTTGCCGCCCTGCTGCGAAAGCGGTTTTATCTGTGTCTGGGAATCTGTGCAGTCGGACTCTTCTTTAAAGAGTTCCTGCTTGTGCCCATCGCGGTTCAAACCGTTATCTTGATGATGAACGGTCGTCTGAAAGGCTGGAAAAAATCGTGGAAGCCTTTGTTACTAACTGCTTTTACGCTATTGGTCTGCTTCGTTCTGCCCCGGCTCGTCATTCATGTAGCCGAGACGTTTCAGGATATTGATCCTTTAAATGACGGTTCCACAATATGGCGACTTCTTACCTATCCTTTAAGTCGTCGGCATGACTTCAACATCTTGTTCGCCTATTTGGCTGGCTGGTTGCCCGTCCTGCTTTTGCTTTCGCAAGGGCGCGTGCAGTTGTTATGGCGACGACTGCACGCGTACCGCTTGGTTCTTGCTCTCTTCATGGCGTTCCACTTTGTGCTGGTCATGTATGGCGGAATGAACATTGATATCTATATCACGTACTGCGTGCCGGTTCAGATGATGGCGCTGATGATTCTTCTGGATGAGGGCAGTATTCAGAAGTGGGAACTCTTTCTGGTTCTTGCCGCCGTGATTGCTTTTAATCGCATTTGGATGACCGTGCCGTTGCCTGAAAACGGAATGGACGCTTACCTCGACTTCTATGGGGGTTTCTATATGCGTGTGACCACCAGTTCCTTTTTCCGCATGGGTGAAGTATTCGCTTATTTGCTGCTGTTTGCCGGGCTGCGATTTCTGAGCAACCATGCGGGAGGTTCCCAGGCCGGTCATCCCAGCGCTGCACAGATACCGGGCGGTGCCATGTAATGACGCAGGCGGACCGGACATCTCTTTCCCTCGTTGTTCCTGTTTATAATGCCGAGAAAAGTTTGCGGCCCCTCGTGTCCGAAATACAGACTGCTCTGCGCGGGCAACTCTTTGAGGTTATTTTAATCAACGACGGTAGTCGTGACGGGAGCTGGAAAGTTATCGAAGAGCTGAGTTCCGAACACCCCTGGATTCGCGGGTTCGATATGATGCGAAACTACGGGCAGCATAACGCCCTGCTGTGCGGCATCCGGCAAGCTCAATACGAGACCGTCGTCACCTTGGATGATGACGGGCAGAACCCTCCCGAAGAGATTGACAAACTGATCAACAAGCTGCAAGAAGGCTACGATGTCGTATACGGCGCTCCTTTGGAGCAAACGCATGGGTTTCTTCGCAACTTGGCTTCCCGAATGACGAAGATGGCCTTGCAGGGCAGCATGGGCGCGGAAACAGCGCGCAACATCAGCGCCTTCCGCGTCTTTCGAACACGATTGCGCGATGCCTTTGCAGGCTACAGCAGCCCCTATGTGTCTATCGATGTTTTACTGACCTGGGCCTCGCAACGATTCACTGCGGTGCGTGTGCAACATCGATCTCGCGCCGTCGGCGTTTCTAATTATACGTGGCGCAAGCTGATCGTCCATGCCATGAATATGACTACCGGATTCAGCGTGCTTCCGCTCCAGGTGTCGAGCATGGTCGGATTCGGCTTCACGATTTTCGGACTCCTTGTGCTCGCCCTGGTTCTTGTGCGCTACATAGTTTATGGCGGAAGCGTGCCCGGTTTTGCTTTCCTGGCGTCGATTGTTGCGATCTTTTCCGGCGCTCAACTGTTTGCTCTTGGAATTATGGGCGAGTACATCGCCCGTATCCATGTGCGCAGCATGAACCGGCCGCCGTATGCGGTTCGATTCGACACATCCGGACAACCCGCCTCTTCCTATACGCTTCCCGCCCACGTCCTGATTCACTCTCCTGAGTACGGCGAAGATTTAAGTTCGATCAATTTCAAATCGCAAAAATCATAAATGAGGACCGGATATCAGACTTCTCCCGAGGAGATTTGCCCCGGAAATGCATCTCTCGGCGGAGCGTATCTCCTGCCCTGGGATTCAGAAACCTTCGGCTTTCCCGTCGCCACCTATGAAATTGGGGCGGAGCAATTGGATAGCGAACAACAGCGCCAGTTTACGGACTCATTTCAATCCTGGACACAGCGCAACGGCGTTCAGCTTTGCTCCTGCACGGTTGCGGCGGACCATCGGTTTTGGAAGACTTTTCTTTCCGCCAACGGTTTTCAATTTGTCGACTTGAGTCTACGGGCTATTCGAAATGACCTGAAGTCAGCGGCGCTCATCCGTCCTCGGGTGCAATTGCGTCCAGCAGTTCCCGCTGATTGGGAGGCCATTGAGGAAATCGCTGCCGGTTCTTTTCAGCACGGCCGCTATCACGCCGATACTCTGGTGCCGAAAGCAGCCGCAGATCTGCGCTACCGTCACTGGATGGGAAGAGCGCTCAGCGGGGATCAAGCTATTGATCGGGTCTATGTAGTGGAGCAGGATGGTTCGGTGGGAGGTTTTTATCATTTCACCGTGGAAGGCAAAAGCTCCGATCTACGCCTTGCAGCGATCTCTTCGAAACTGCACAGCACCGGGCTAGGCTTTGAACTCTACCTTGCTGTACTGCACCTGATTGCCAGCCTCGGCATCAGGCGCGCTACCACCACGATCTCCGCCGCTAACACTGCGATATTGAATGTTTTTGCCCGCTTGGAGTTCCGGTTCTCAAAACCACAGGCGATTTATCACTGGCACGCTCAGAACCTGCGTTGACGTACAAGTACAAGACGCCGCTACTCACCCGGCATCCGCACCAGAAACAAATCTTCAAATAAATCTCCATGAGTGCTTGCTAGTCCGCCTTGCAGCATTTGTAGCTGCGCCCCGTCCGCGAGGAGTTTCGGAATCAGCCACCAAGGTCTCCCGCCCAACAGGTAAAAGGTCCGATGCTCCCGAGTAAATTGGCGATAATCTGTCACGTTGGTACCGAAGTACGGCGCTGACCCGATCATCATTCGCTCCAGAAACGTAAAGCCGAGATACTGACTTGCGAGCTCTTCGCTGGAAACGTACACAGACCGGGAACGTAAGTCCTGGTCGCCGTAGTAGCGGATGTCCATGAACTCATTCACTCCGGCGGCGACGATTGGCAGATCTCCCTGAATAACCTTTCGCGGGAGGTGTAACTGGTACGCTGAATCCACAGAAACTCCTCGTTGGGCCAAAGCTCCTTTCAGTTCGAAATAGCTTAAACGCGCAAACACCACACAGATGACCAGTCCGACTAAGACCGCCGGTTCCTTTGCTCCCGAAAAAATCAGCCAAAGGATGATGACGGCAAGCGCGCAAATGCCGAACATGGAGCCCACAATATAACGCGTAAAAAAGATATGCGTGGCGAATTTCGAGAAGGCGATGCCAAGAATTGGAAGCAAAGTAAACCCGAGCAGGAGCGTAAAGTCCGGCTGGAATTCGCCCCTGTTCATGCTGAAAAAACTGCTGTTACGGGAACTTGAAAGCCTAGGCGCAATTCTCCAGACCAGGTATATACAGCCGATTGCCGGCAGGATGACCAGCGTTGGTCCCAGAAACTGGCCGGTAAAGTCCGCAAGGGAATCGTACCAACTAGGAGTTGCGTAGTAAGCGAAGGGAATGCCGGACTTCACTCGACTTTCTCGAACAATGCCTAAATAGGGTATCAAGGCAAGCGAAGGAAGAATGAGCGCCAGCCAGACTGCCTTGTCAATTCTTCGCCGTTGATATGTGCGAATCAGTTCAGCGAAGGCGAATGGAGCAAACAGCAGAGGCGAGTAGTAGTGCAGATTGAGTGTCCCGGCTAATGAAAGAAACAGACCGGCGAGCATGAATCTTCGTGCGTAGTTCAGTACTATCGATTGCCAGCAGACTGCGGCTAACCCAGTGCAGGCAAGCACAAGAGCATAGGGCCGACCTTCGGTGGCATAGTACCAGCAGCCTGTTACGGAAGGAAAGAGGAAAGCCAAAACTCCGTACAGCTTCGAAGTTCTGCGGCTGACAAACCAATACAGGGATAAGCAGAAGAGAACATATCCGGCAAGCGAAGGCAGACGGAGCCCCCAAGCATCGTTTCCGACAACATGCACGCTCGCGCGCGTGAGCAAGTGATAAAACGGCGGCTGATTGTCGGCACCTGTTCGCACAATCCGCCAGATGTCAGAAGCATGAGGAAGCTTAGCGATCAGCAACCCCATAATTTCGTCCAGCCAGAGGCGACGATAGCGAGCCTTCGCAGCCGCGACTACCGTTACGCCAATAGCCAGGATAGTTACAAACCAGAAACTTTGACGTTCGACCTGCGCAGCTAACCAGGAGAGCGGGCGTGTGAGGACAACAGCAATGTCAGGTCTCTCTTCTGTCGAAGACATCTGCAATACAATTCGAAAAGAATGCCTCAGTCCCTTAACGAGATGCGAGAAACTAGTTTTCTAGGCAGTATATCAAGCAATGGCTGACAACGGATGGAGCAACAACGAAACAGAGACGGTTGCCGTGTGGATGGATCGGGACCGAGGCATGCAGGAAACGGTACGGGAGATCGCGCGGGATATTTGGGACAACGCGGCTGCGGACGAAATTCTTACTAGGCAACAAGCAGCATGGCACAGTTTATCTAATGTAACTAAGCAGCTTGTGAAACAGGAAAATCCATTAGCGGAACAAGCTTCGATGTTTTCAGATCTGCTAGATCAAGCCGTATCTGAAGTTGACTGGAGACAAATCGCTGAGTATTTTTTAGAGGGCATTGCACTTCCGCAAGGCTGACCGGAAGTTACAAACGTTCCAGTCGCGTCTCAGCGTCGCCGAACTGTTCCAGCTTGATTCCAAAACGATCCATGAGCGATAGATACAAGCTGCACATTTTACGTTTGTCTTCGCTCTCGTTCAGGTAATTCAAAGTCCGTCCGGTTTGGAGCGTTCCACCCAGCCCGCCCGCGAGTACGAGCGGCAACCGGAAGTTATCGTGTTTGCGTCCAATCCACAGGTTGGAAAGGAACATCAAACAAGTATTATCGAGCACCGTGCCTTCGCCTTCTTTCATGCTGTCCAGTTTGGAAGCCAGGTAAGCATACTGGCTCACGTGAAAACGGGCGATGCGCTCATATCCGTCTGAATTATTGTTGTGAGAGGCGGAATGATGCCCGTCCTTCACATCAAGGAATGGATAGTACATTGCCGACAGATCGCGAGAAATAATCAGCGACGCAACGCGGGTTTTGTTGGTTTGAAACGCCATCGCGATAATGTCGCACATCAAACGGGCGTGATCGCGCAAATCTTCCGGGAGTCCGTTAGCGGGCCGGTCCATAGCCATAATCGAAGTGTTTTTCCCTTTCGCGGCGTCTTCCGCATCGGCCTTGCCCTTGCGCATGCCTTCCACGCGTTTTTCCACTTCGCGCACGCTGGTCAGATACTCATCCATCTTTCCCTTGTCGCTGGAGCTGATCTTTCGGGAAAGATCCTGGGCGCGTTCTTTCACCCGGTCCAGGATGCTGATATTCAGCAAACTGCCGCGATTATCAAACAGGTTGTCCCAGGCAAGCGAAGGGTACACTTCCACCGGCACGGGAGAATCCGGACTCTGCCATGAGATGTGCGAACTGTACGCCATGGAAAAGTTTGTCTCGTGATAACCGGTCATGGGCTGCTCGCACGCCAGAACAACGCTGGACTGCGGCGTGTCTTGGCCCACGCGATTGGCAATCATCTGATCCACACTGATACCCGAGTGGATGATTGCGCCCTTGGAGATGTGCGCGCCCGACAGCAGACTTCCGGTCTGCCCAGGGTGAATGCCCTGATTGGTGAGCGCCTTCACAAAAAGACCGTCAATGACGTTGATCTTTCCTTTGAGCGGCTCCAGCGGTTCAAGCGTTTTGCTGAGTTTCATTGCATCGCCTTGACCTTCGGCGTTCCAATGATCTTCGTTAATGCCGTTGCCCAGGAAAACGACGCCGAACCGTTTTGGAAACGCGGACGGCGACGGAGTGTCAGCTAATGCGTGAAGCGATTCAAGCCACGGCAACGC